>JALEMR010000074.1 GCA_022768245.1 Oscillospiraceae bacterium | reverse complement strand
GCTGCCCTCGTTCTTGGCATGAACATATTTGAGGGGCTCGTTGTAGTCGTGGAATTTCTCGGAATAGAACTTGTTGTAATCCTCGGGCTTAAGCTCGTTCTTGTTCTTTCTCCAGATAGGCACCATGCTGTTGAGGGTCTCCGGCTCGGTGTATGTATCATACGCCGCATCGGAGTAATCGTCCTCTTTAGCGTCCGCCTTTCTGGTGCGCTTTTCAACGTTCATCTTAATAGGGAAGCGGATATAATCGGAGTATTTCTTAACAAGGTCCTTGATAGTCCATTCTTGCAGATATTCGCTGTACTTGTCATCGTCGGTATCGTCCTTAAGGGTGAGGATAATTTCGGTGCCCACGTCGGACTTGTCGTACTCGTCGATAGTATAGCCGTCTGCGCCCGATGACTTCCACACATGACCCTTATCGGAACCGAAAGCTCTGGAGCGGACCTCGACCTCCTTAGCGACCATGAATGCGGAATAGAAGCCCACGCCGAACTGACCGATGATATCAACGTCCTCTTTAGGCTCGCTGTTTTCGTTCTTGAATTGGAAGGAGCCGCTGTTTGCGATAACGCCAAGATTATTTTCCAGCTCCTCGGCGGTCATGCCGATGCCGTTATCCCTGATAGTGAGGGTACGGGCGTCCTTGTCGGGGATAAGCTCGATAACGAAATCGGACTTGTTCATGCCCACCTTATCGTCGGTCAGGGACATAAAGTACAGCTTGTCGATAGCGTCGCTGGCGTTGGAGATAAGCTCGCGGAGGAATATCTCCCTATGAGTATAGATCGAGTTGATCATCATATCCAGCAAGCGCTTGGATTCTGCTTTAAATTCCTTAGTTTCTGCCATTTTAAAACAACTCCCTTTTATCACATTTTCATAATTAGCAATCATCTATGCAGACTGTTAGCACTCATTCTCTTTGAGTGCTAACTCAAGTATATACCTTTTCCATTCGAAAATCAAGCCTTTATTTTATTATTTACATTTATTTAATATTTTGTACATTTTTGCTTATGAGTTGTTTTTTTTCGCTGAATAATCCTGCGGTTATTTTCTTTAGATTTACTTACCATTGGCTGTTCGCGGCATTAGCTGCGGGTCATCCCGCCGCTATTCACTGCTAACCTTGTCTGCTATCTCCTTGAATATGGGTCCGCAGGTCAGATTGCCCGATATGCCGTCCTCCGCTATTATGACTGCCGCATAACGGGGCTCATCATAGGGGAAAAATCCCGCAAACCAACAGGTCAGCTCTTCTGCGCCGTCCTCGGAGAAGCGCCCCGTCTGCGCAGTGGAGGTCTTCCCTCCGCCGTCAGTGTTTTCGGGTATTGCCGCGGAATTGTCCTTGTACAGAGTGTCGTACATAAAGCTTTTCAGCGTGTCTGCGGTATCTTCGGACATTATCCTTGTACAGCCGTTATCGGCAGAGATGTCCTGCGCCGCATTTTCTACAGTCCCGTAAATGAGCCGCGGCTCGGGCATCATGCCGCCGTTGGCAATGGCGCAGATGAATCGGCATACCTGCAAGGGCGTGGCGGAAAGCTTGCCCTGACCGAAGCACAGATTAGCCTTCTCCGCAGGAACGGCAAGCTCCTCCGCGCTCGGAAGATATCCGCTCCCCGAAACGATCCCGCCCAGATCGTATTCCTGCCCGAAGCCGCACAGCTGCATGTAGTTTTCAAGAAACTCCGTGGAGATGTTCCTGCCTAAGCTGATAAAATAGGGATTGCAGCTTTCCACCATGGCGCTGCGCATATCAAGCCGTCCGTGACCTGCCCAGTAGTGACAGCCGAACTCCTGCTCGCCTATCATTATCTTTCCGCTGCATTTTGCGGCGAACTCTTCGGAAATTCCGTACTCAAGCGCCGCAGAGGCAATGACGGTCTTGAACACCGAGCCCACGCTGTATGCGGAAAACACACGGTTCACAAAGGGAGCGTCCTCGCGGTCGATATAGTCTGCCATGCTGTCGATGTCATAGACGGGACGGCTTACCGCAGCGACGATATCTCCGTTTTTCACGTCCATGACAATTATCGCTCCCCTGTCCAGCTTTTCCGCCGCCTTTTCGCATATGCTCTGAATGTCATAGTCCAGCGACAGCACCACTCCCGCCGAACAGTCTATGTCATTATCGTATTCTATCTCCGCGCCGTCGAGGACGTTCCCCATTGCGTTCACGCTGTAGGTAAAGCGGGAGCATACCTCATGCTCATCGGAAAAATAGGAGAACAAGCCCTCTATGCCGCATTTTCCGTAATTTTCGGAGCTGTAGCCCAGAATGTGCCGCGCGAAGGTACTGTCATCATATCTGACCCTGACCTCGGTCACGGGCGTAAGCGGGTCGGAAACGTCCCCGTCGGAAAGCTCGCACAGAAACGGAGCATTTCCGCCCGCATTGGCGTTGAATTTGTCCATATCCGCTATCTTGGGGTATATCTCCTCCAGGTCGAAGGTGTCGGGATTGATAAGCGCCATATATGTGCTGCCGCGGTTCACCAGCGGTTCCATATCGCGGTCGTAGATATAACCCTTGCAGCGGGGTATCTCCACAGAGAAGGAGCCCTTCCCCGAAGCTGCGTCAATGACCTCCTCGTCGTTGATAACGCAGTTTAGCTTCCACATAAGAAAAATGTACAGCAAGCCCATAAAAGCGGCAAAAGCCACTATTCTTTTTTCCATAAAAATCTCCCTCCGTGATAATTATTCACCGCGGAGGGATTTTTTATACTATTATCCGATAATATACTGTCAATATTGATCCTTCAGCTTTTCAAGGAGCTTTTCACAGCCAAGCTTCACATCGGCATAGGTCTGCGCAAAATCGCCAGTATACCATGGGTCGGCTACATCCTTTCCCGAATCCGCGAAGGACATCAGCTTATATATCTTATCGCTGCTGCCGACGATCCTCTGCATATTGCGGATATTTGCCGAGTCCATTCCGATAAGATAGTCATAGTATTCTTCATCGGCTTTTGTAAGCTGTCTTGCACGGTGGGGCACCACGGGGATATTGTGTCTGCGCAGCTCGTCCACTGTGCCGTGATGGGGTGGATTTCCTATCTCCTCGGTGCTCGTCGCAGCCGAATCTATCTCGAAGCGGGCGGACGCTCCCTCGGTATCCGCCAGATATTGGAGCACGCTCTGCGCCATTGTGCTTCGGCAGATATTTCCATGACATACAAAAAGTATACGTATCATTGATATTTTCCTCCATTCAGGCAGTGTTATGATGATAAGCTAAGGCAACACCGCACATATACAAAGCTGATCTGTGCGGCGATCTCATGGTAATTTCGAAAATCTTTCCGATGTCTGCGATGTTTGGTACAGCTTTTTATATTCCGACGGGGTGCAGCCGGTTATACTTTTGAATACTCTGTTAAATGTTGTAAGGCTTGCAAATCCCACCTGCATAGCAGCATCGGTAATTGAGCAGCCGTTCTCAAGTAAAAGAAGCTCAGCGGCTTTTACCCTGCGGCGGTTAAGATAATTAATAAATGTGGTATTAGTGTACTTTTTGAATATTCTGGAAAAATGATAGGTGCTGTAGCCTGCAAGGTGAGCAAGATCCTCCAGAGTGATATGATTCATATAATTTTGCTCAATATATTTAAGTACTATACGTAATTTGCCTGCATACTGTCCGCCGTCGTCATATTGTATTTTGCTGAGCTGATATTCTTTTATCTTGGCAAGAAATGATATGACCTTTATGTAGATATACACCTCGGTAACGTCGCTGAAATTGGAATAAAGAATATATATATCTTTCATTATCCGGTTCATTGACTTAAGAAATTCCTTGTCAAAATCCTCATTTATCAGCAAAGGCTCGGAAAGGACAGAATATAGCTCGGAAAGCGAAGGATTATCGCTGAAAGCATTGTTGTCGCAGAGGAGGATAAGGCGTCTGCCCGATCGGGCTTTAAGGCTATGCAGTGTGCCTGCGGGGATAATGAGGATATCGCGCTCGTTCAGATGATAATCCTTTCCTCCGCAAATAGCCTCAAAGCCGTTTGTAAGCGGCATGATCATCTCGATAGCATTGTGCCAGTGAAAAGGATATTCTTCATTTTCAATATTATCGTATAAAAGCACACTTCTGTTCTGAGCATAATCAACTGTTTCAAAATCACCGTTAAGATGTGCTATCATGTCAAGCTTCCTTTCATATTTTTCCGTAATTTGATGATATAATCAAATAATATCTCTGATTTGCATGATATTTATGTAAGTATAATAACACATCTTGCGAAAAAGCACAATATATTTTCTCAAAAAAATGTGCATATGCATGAAAGAGCATATATAATAAAACATCGCAATATGTGAAACTCAAATCGCAAAAAACGGTTAGTAAATTAAGTAGTAATAGTATATAATGTAAACGATCAAAATTTTAGAGGAGTTTGCGCCATGGTCCGTGACGAGCCTTACACATGGCGGAGTTTGTATTATCCATATCAGCACGCAGAAAAAGGATATCTTCCCAACCGTGTGATAAGTCTTTGGGACTATTCCTATATTAAGGCAAAATAATAAAATATGAAAGGAAGATCACTATGGAAAAATATCTTGACAACTCCCTCAGCGCAGAAGAAAGAGCCATTGCGCTGACCGATGCAATGACGGTGGAGGAGCAGGCTTCTCAGCTCAGATACGACGCTCCTGCCGTAAAAAGGCTGGGCATACCTGCATACAACTGGTGGAACGAGGGACTTCACGGTCTTGCTCGTACGGGCATAGCCACAATGTTTCCGCAGGCTATCGGTCTGGCAGCTATGTTTGATACAGAGCTGACTCGGAAGGTCGCAGAAATAACTGCTGAGGAAGCTCGAGCAAAGTATAATGCATATACAAAATACGGTGACAGAGATATATACAAGGGACTGACCTTCTGGGCGCCCAATATCAATATTTTCCGTGATCCTCGCTGGGGCAGAGGACATGAAACCTACGGCGAAGATCCGTATTTGACCGCCGAAAACGGTAAAGCCTTTGTAAAAGGCTTGCAGGGTGAAGGAAAAACAATGAAAGCTGCCGCCTGCGCTAAGCATTATGCTGTACACAGCGGTCCCGAAGCAGTGCGTCACGAATTTAATGCAGAGGCTTCACCGAAGGATATTGAAGAAACCTATCTTCCTGCATTTGAAGCACTTGTCAAAGATGCTCACGTCGAGGGCGTAATGGGCGCATATAACCGTGTGAACGGTGAAGCAGCCTGCGCAAGCGGATTCCTTATGTCCAAGCTGAACGAGTGGGGCTTTGACGGATATTTTGTGTCCGATTGCTGGGCAATAAGTGATTTCCATAAGCATCACGGTCTTACGTCGAATCCCGTTGAGTCGGCGGCACTGGCAATAAAGTCGGGCTGCGATGTAAAATGCGGCTGCACTTATGCATATCTCCTTGCCGCACTTAACGAGGGACTTATCACAAAAGAGCATATCCGGAACGCCTGCATACACCTTATGAGAACAAGGATAAGGCTGGGTATGTTCGATGATAAAACAGAATACGACGATATACCGTATACTGTTGTATCATGCAGTGAGCATAAGAAAGTATCTCTGGAATGTGCCGAAAAGTCTATGGTAATGCTGAAAAATAACGGCATACTTCCCCTTGACGAAAGCAAGCTGCAGACAATTGCGGTCATCGGTCCGAACAGCGACAGCAGAATTGCGCTGGAGGGAAACTATAACGGTACTGCGGATAAATACGTCACATTCCTTGACGGTATCAGGGAAAGATTTGACGGAAGAGTCATCTATGCCGAGGGCTGTCATCTATATAAGGACAGAGTTTCCGGACTTGCGCAGGCAGGCGACAGATACGCCGAGGCTCTTGCTGCCGCTGACTGTGCCGACCTTGTTGTACTTTGCGTTGGGCTCGACTCCACCATTGAGGGCGAAGAGGGCGATACGGGCAACGAGTTTTCTTCGGGAGATAAGAATGATTTGCGTCTGCCCGAAAGTCAGCGTATCCTGGTTGACAAGATAATGCAGACGGGAAAGCCGGTCGTCGTTGTGTGCGCCGCAGGAAGTTCGGTGAATACCGAATGTGAGCCTGATGCGCTTATACACGCATGGTATCCCGGCTCCGAAGGCGGCACGGCACTTGCGAGGATACTTTTCGGCGACGTTTCACCTTCGGGCAAGCTGCCTGTTACATTCTATGAGCGTTCCGATATGCTTCCCGACTTCACCGATTATTCCATGAAAAACCGCACCTACCGTTATGCGGAAAATAATGTGCTTTATCCCTTCGGATACGGTCTTACTTACGGAAAAGTTGTTTGCACATCGGTTGAATACAAGGACGGCAAGGCTGTTGTGACCGCCGAAAACACGGGCAGTAAAGCGGTTGATGACGTTATTCAGCTTTACATCAAGGACTACTGTGAAAACGCTGTGCCTAATATGAGTCTGTGCGGTTTCAAGAGGGTAAATCTTGCAGCAGGCGAGAAAATATCCGTGGATATTCCCGTATCGGAAAGGGCATTCACCGCAGTTGATGAAAACGGCGAGCGCAGCCGCTTCGGCAGCAGGTATACATTATACGCAGGCACTCATCAGCCTGATGAAATCAGCGAGAAACTCAGCGGCACAAAGTGCGTCAGCACTGAAATAAATTTATGATATTTTTCGGATGAAATCAAGGCAGAGCAGCTCGGCTGTTTTGTATATATTACAGGAATATAGTCAAGAGGAGAACGAACAGATCCGCGAAAATCAATTTCTGTCAACGATCTGTAACAAAGCCTGCAAATCAAGCAAACAGTAAAGCACCGCTTGGTACACCAAAGCAGTGCTTTTCCGAACTCAATCCAACAGACGGGCGATATCCTCAAAGGGCTCAACGCTCCGCTTTAAAATGCCGTGAACATAAGCAATAAGTATGCCGTAATTGGTCATGGGAACACCCTGCTCCTCGGCGCAGGCGAGACGATACCTCACCTCCCGCTCGTTAAGCATGCACCCTCCGCAGTGTACGATAAGACTATATCCCCTAAGGTCCTCGGGGAACTGTGTACCCGACGAGAACTCAAACTGCAGCTTCTTTTTTGTGTACTCCTTTATCCATGCGGGCAGCTTTACCGTGCCGATATCTCCGCACTGTCTGTGATGGGTGCAGCCCTCGGAGATAAGCACCCTATCTCCGTCATGCAGTCTGTCCAGCCCACGCACTCCCGATACCGCCTGTTTCAGTATGCCCTTGTACCGAGCCATCAATATTGAAAACGACGTCAGAGGTATATCACAGGGCACCGTCTTCGACACCATGCCGAATGCCTGACTGTCGGTAATAACAATATCGGGCTTTCTTCCGAGCTGTGCCAGAGTCTGTTCAAGCTCCGATTCACGCATCACTACGGAAACCGCTCCCGCGTCGAGTATGTCCCGTATCGCCATCTGCTGGGGCAGGATAAGCCTTCCCTTGGGCGCCGCCTTGTCAATAGGAACTACCAGCCCCACAATATCGCCGGGCTTGATGATATCCGCCACAAGACGTACCTTCTCCCCCGCGCTGTCATGCTGCTTTGCGATAAGCTCACGGAGCTCAGTGATATTGATACCCTTCGCAGCGCTGACCGCTATCTCGTTTTCCCCCGTCGGGACGAGATCGGGATATTTTTCGCATTTATTATACACGATGATATAGGGTATATTTTTTTCCTTTATCCGCTGCAAAAGCGCCTTATCCTCTTCGGAAAGCTCTCTGTCCTCCTCGACGAGCAGAGCGATATCCGTCTTTGCAAGGACGCGGTAGCTTGCCTTAACGCGCTGTTCTCCAAGCTCGCCCTCGTCGTCGATGCCGGGGGTATCTATAAACACCACGGGACCCAGCGGCAGCAGCTCCATGGTCTTATATACGGGGTCTGTGGTGGTGCCCTTTATGTCGGAAACAATGGCAAGCTGCTGATTTGTCAGCGCATTGATAAGACTGGATTTTCCTGCGTTTCTTCTGCCGAAAATACCGATATGCACTCTGTCGGAAGTGGGTGTGGAATTAAGGCTCATTTTTATCCCTCCATAATATTCAAAAAGGGAGCCTCTCGGACAATATCCCCGAAAAGCTCCCTTGCTTAGCTTGTATACTTATCAGAATCTGAAATCGCGGCTTCCCTCGGCTATCTCTTTCAGATTTTTGATAACTATTTCCCTGACCTTGGGGCTCGGGATATTGTCTATCTCCTTTTCGATGAGCTTGTCGCCTATCTCACGGGTGTGCTGCGAAGCGTAGTCCATTAGGAATTCCTTAAGCGTCATAAGAGCGTTGGGGTGACAGCAGTTCTGTATCTGTCCGCTCTTGCAGAGGCTCATAAAGCGGTCGCCCGTGCGTCCCTCGCGGTAGCATGCGGTGCAGAACGACGGAATATAGCCCATATCCATGAGCCAGCATACCACCTCGTCCAGCGTGCGCTGGTCGGACACGTCGAACTGCTCGGTATCGTGAGGACGATCCTCATCGGTATATCCGCCAACAGATGTTCTGGAGGCGCCGCTTATCTGCGACACGCCCAGACGTATCACCTTTTCACGGACAGCCTGACTTTCACGGGTGGAGATTATCATGCCCGTGTACGGCACTGCAATCCTGATAAGAGCGCATATCTTTGCGAATATCTCGTCGGAAATACCGTTGTCGAACTGACTGGGGTCGATGTCGTCGGCGCGCTTTACACGGGGCACGCTGATAGTGTGAGGACCCACTCCGTGAACGGCTTCCAGATGCTCTGCATGCATGAGCAGTCCCGCAAATTCGTAGCGGTACAGCTCCAGTCCGAACAGCACGCCCAATCCTACGTCGTCAATGCCGCCCTCCATTGCCCTGTCCATTGCCTCGGTGTGATAGTTGTAGTCATGCTTGGGGCCTGTGGGGTGAAGCTTGAGATAACTTTCCTTGTGATAGGTCTCCTGAAAGAGTATATATGTACCGATTCCCGCGTCCTTAAGCTTGCGGTAATTCTCCACGGTAGTTGCGGCGATATTAACGTTAACACGGCGGATAGCACCGTTTTTGTGCTTGATCGAATAGATAGTGTTTATGCAGTCAAGGATATACTCGATAGGATTGTTGACGGGGTCCTCACCCGCTTCGATAGCAAGGCGCTTGTGTCCCATATCCTGGAGCGCGATGACCTCTTTTGCGACCTCCTCCTGTGTGAGCTTCTTTCTTGCGATGTGCTTGTTTTTCATGTGATACGGACAGTAAAGACATCCGTTCACACAGTAATTGGATAGATACAGCGGCGCAAACATGACAATACGGTTGCCGTAGAAAGCCTTCTTTATCTCCTCGGCAAGGTCGTACATCTGCTGTACCTTTTCGGGGATATCGCACGCCAGCAGAACGGAGGCTTCACGGTGTGTAAGCCCCGTGCAGAAGGTGCCCTTGTCAGTCCTGCGGGGTCTTGCCTTTTCAAGGATACTGTCGATAAGCTCGATGTTGTCCTTGTTGGCGTCGGCATAGGCAAGAGTTTCTCTTATCTCGCCGTCGTCGATAAATTCGTCTGCGCAAAGTGATTTTGGATCGTACATGATCATTTCTCCCTTTTTTATAATTTAGTGAATATCGTTTTCCTGATAACATTCAAAGTTAACTGCTCACTGTTTATAGTCTCCTCGTGTAACAGCTATCCGGCACCCTATGCCGTTCATTCGCCTTTCAAGGCAGCTGCGGCATTCCGCCGCTTCGTCTCCCGTGCATATCTTGTTGTCGTAGAGCAGATACTTTTTCCGCACGTCTCTCGGGGAAAGATTTGGCATCACAACATTGGCTCCCGCCAGTATCCCTCGTTCCCGTCCGTCGAAAGCGACAGTACCAAGCGCCGTTGTTGCGGGGATAAGCGCATGGGGCAGCATTAGCCTTGTCAGTGCCACCATAAACAGCGTCAGTTCAAGAGTGCCCGCCTTTTCCGCAGCAAAGGGCGTATCATGGTGAGGAATGAAAGGTCCGATACCCACCATATGAGGGTCAAGCTCCTTTAAAAACAGCATATCCTCCGCCAGAGTATCAGCCGTCTGATATGGCGAGCCTACCATAAAGCCGCTCCCCGTCTGATAGCCTATGTCCTTCAGGTCGTACAGACACCGCTTTCGGTTTTCAAGGGACAGCTCATTCGGGTGCAGCTTTGCATAGTGAGCATTATCCGCAGTTTCATGCCGAAGAAGATACCTGTCCGCGCCCGCATTATAGTACGCCCGATAGCTTTCACGGGACTTCTCTCCGATAGACAGCGTGACTGCACAGTCGGGATATTTTTCCTTTATCTCCGACACGATGCGGCATATATCATCATCGCTGTAAAAGCCGTCCTCGCCGCCCTGCAGTACAAAGGTGCGAAATCCCAGCACATAGCCCGTTTCACAGCAGTCCAGTATCTGCTCCCTTGTCAGCCGATAGCGGTCTGCGTTTTTGTTGCTTCTGCGGATACCGCAGTAAAGGCAGTCGTTCCTGCAGTAATTGGTGAACTCGATAAGTCCCCGCACATAGATATCATCGCCGTAAATCCGTTTTCGCACGGCATTTGCTTTTCCGCAGATATAGTCAAGGTCCTCCGCTGTATGGGAAGAGATGAGCCGTGAAAGCTCCTCTGCGGAGATATCCTCTCCCCGTTCAATGCGGCCGATAAGTGAAGTATTGTTATCCATAGCAACTTATACCTTCGAGTAGATAGTCTTGCTCTGCACACCATTCAGCATGCCCAGCTTTCCCGAAAGAGCGCTGATAACGTCATTGGGCGCGTCGATAGCAATGCTGATGACCGACACCTTTTTCTTTTCATAGGGCACGCCCATGCGCCCAATGATGTATTTGCTGTAGCTGTGCAGCAGCGCGTTCAGCTGCTCCACCGACTGCGGGTCCTCCACGACTATGCCTATCAAAGCAACTCTTGTTTCCATTATATCCTCCAAAACAAAAACGCCCGTTCCTGACGAACGGGCGGAAAATGCACAGTACTCCCCTGAAAAACAAGGCAGATAATGTATCTTTCCCCTCGGAACAGGAGCCCCTTATCCCTTCGGCGTCAGAAAATTTACAGTGCCGTTCGCTCTCGGGCGAGCCCTTGAGGTCACGGTTTTATTCTTGTATTATATTATATCAGATGGATCTGCGGTTGTCAATAGTATCGGGATAATTTTCATCTGCCGCGAAAACTGCGTTCAACAGCAAAACGCGGCGCAAATCAATTACGCCGCGTTTGTCCGGGACTATCCCGTTATCTGAGTAATCTCCGCATTCTGTGCCTGCTCGTAAGCCATGTCATAGAAATGCTCCTGACTGTTTACTGTCTCATTGTCATTCTCCACGCGGACATAATTTCCGCTGCTGTTCAGCTCTCTTGCCTGAACGTTGTCCGACATTATCATATTGAACATGTAAACTATCTGCTCTCTGATACGCTCATCGCAGACAGGCGCTGCAACTTCCACTCTGCGGAGAGTGTTTCTCGTCATAAAATCTGCCGATGCAATATATATCTTTGCCTCTTCGCCCTTTCCGAAAATGTAGATGCGCGAATGTTCAAGAAAACGTCCCACAACGCTAATAACGCGGATATTCTCCGTTTCGCCCTTCACTCCGGGGATAAGACAGCATATTCCTCTTACGGCAAGCTCTATCTTCACGCCCGCCTTTGAAGCCCTGATAAGCTCGTCAATAATGGTCTTGTCGGTGAGAGAATTTATCTTCACGCCGATATAGGCTTCCCCGCCGTTTTCGGCAAGAGCTATCTGCTCGTCTATCATCTATATGACGCGGTTCTGCAGACAGTTGGGTGCCACAAGAAGCGCCTCTGAGCTTTTCACCGTAGTATCCGATGCAAGGGCATTGAACACATCGTTGGCATTTCTTCCGATAACGCTGTCCGCAGTCATAAGAGACAGGTCGGTGTAGATACGGGCAGTTTTCTCGTTGTAATTACCCGTGCCTATCTGGGTGTAATACTCGGGATTCCCGCCGAAATTCTTCGTGATAAGGCACAGCTTGGAATGTACCTTGAAGCCGTTCAGTCCGTATATCACCGTACAGCCCGCCGCTTCAAGCCGCCGCGACCATTCGATGTTGTTTTCCTCGTCAAAGCACGCTTTCAGCTCAACAAGAACAAGTACGTCCTTGCCGTTTTCGGCGGCTTCGATAAGAGCGTTTACCACTTCGCTGTTCTTTGCGACTCTGTACAGGGTCATCTTTATAGATACAACGTCCTTGTCCGCCGCCGCTTCGTGGAGCATATTCAGAAACGGCTTTATGCTGTCAAAGGGATAGGCAAGGAATTTATCGCTTTCCTTTATCTGTTCAAGGATAGGTCTGCCGTCGATAAACTGCGCCGACTTCTGGGGGATCCTCTTGGGATAGAACAGCTCGGACTTCTGACGGAGATGATCCTGCAGCTCAAATACAAAGGAAAGGTCAAGGGGTGATAAATTGCGGAAAACGTACTTCCGACCGATATCCATATATTTGCAAAGCTTGTTGACTATCTCGTCGTCAAGCTCCCGTGAAAGCTCCAACCGCACGGGAGAAAGCCTTTTCCGCTGTCTGATGATATCCGCCATGAATTCACGGTAATCAAGGTCCTCATCGTAGAGAGCGTCCGCGTCGATATCGGCATTTCTCGTGACCCGCAGCAGAGATTTTGACTTCACGGTATATTCCTTGAAAACAGCAGGCGCAAAATGCAGGATAAGCTCCTCGGAAAGGATATATGTACCGCTTGCTCTGCCCACCTCGATAAGTCTGGGGATTACTCCGCTTCCGCAAGGGATAATGCCTATCTTTTTCTTGCCGTTTTTCTTTTCAAGGACTGCCGCCGCATAGATATCCTTGTTTTTCAGAAACGGAAAGGGCTGTCTTTCGCCAACGATAACGGGCGAAAGAAAGGGGGCTATCTCCGAATTGAAGTATTCCTCAAGATTCCGGTTTTCATTTTTGTTGATGTTTCTGAAATCAACTATCCTGACATTGTGCTCCTCAAGTCTGCCCATGAGCCTTCCGTAGACGATATCCTTCCGCTCGTTGAGGAAATGCACTCTCTCCAGCACTGCGTCAAGCTGTTCTCCCGGAGTCATGTTCGATTTATTGTCACGGATATTTTTATCGAGAAGCATCCGGTCGATAAGTGAGCCCACCCGTACCATGAAAAACTCGTCAAGATTGCTCTGATATATGGACACAAAGGAAAGCCTTTCGCAAAGCGGATTCTTCTCGCTTTCCGCTTCTTCGAGAACTCTTTCGTTGAATTTCAGCCAGGATATCTCCCTGTTCATATAGACCTGCTTTTCGCAGTCCGATGTTTTGCTCATTTAAGATCGCTCCATTTCTCCGCATTATTATCATAGATGTATTTTATCTGTTCCTCGGACAGATCGTCCACGGGATTCTCCGCATTCACGATAACGGCGATGCCGTCCCTTGCAACCGCTTTTTTGGTGAGCAGCTCGTCTTCGTAATCGGCAAGCTCGCGGGATGACATGGCAAGATCGCATTCTCCGCGGATAGCCGAATTAAGTCCGTCCGAGGAATCCGTTGCCGTTATCTCAATGACCACGTTAGGATTATAGCTGTAATAATCCTCCGCCATTTTTTCAATAAACGGAGCCATTGACGTGGAGCCGCAGATAGTTATGCTCCCCGACGATTTATCCGACAAAAAGCTTGTGCTGTTCTTAGAACCTGTCTTCACAAGAAATGTGTGCGGATTTTCGAGCATAATTTTGTTTCAGACAAGGAAAAAATGCGCAGGCGGGCTGGCGCCCGGCAAGCATTTTTAACGCAGTCTGCGGCAAAATTTGCCGAAAAGACGTGCGTATACGCCTATGTGGACAGGTTCTAAAATATATTTTATCATAATCCGACAAATTTTGCAATACTGTTCAACGGTTTTCTGCGATTATTATCCGAAAAGCGGATGTGCATTTCTCCGTGAGAATGAATATGTCGAAAAATGTTGACAAATGCGGAAAAACAGGGTATAATGATTTTCGTAAGCAGCAGACCGCAGCGGCGTATACAGCGCCTGCGGGACTGCTCGGCGAATTTGGCTAACGGAGAAAAAACTATGCCCGAAACGGAAAAGAAGCAGTCTGCGGAAAGCAGGGACAGGCGTGAGGAGCTTGGAAAAAGATTCCTGAGCAGTGGATTTGCGGACTTCGGCAGCGATGAGATACTCGAACTGATGTTATATTACAGCGTTCCGCGCGGACGTGCGGAGGAGACCGCAAAGAAGCTGCTGAATGATCTCGGCAGCATATCCGACGTGCTTGACGCGGACCCTGATATGCTGATGAAAACGGGAGTTTCGGAAAATACGGCGGTATTTTTCCGTATGCTGACCTCCGTTGCGGGAAGATATCATAATTCCGCTCAATCGGGGACGGTATATGACAGTACGGAAAAGCTCATCGGATTGTTCCGCCCCCATTATGCGGGACTTAATAACGAGGAATTCCGCATAGCCTGCTTCAGGGAGGATATGAGCCTGATAATGACGGATGCCGTTTCAAGAGGGAGCGGAGCGAGGACAGAGGTAAGTCTCAGGACTCTGACCGAGATGATACTGCGCAGCGGCTGTTCGCTGGCGGCGGTGTCTCATAATCATCCGAACGCGTCCGCCGAGCCGTCGGATACGGACCTTGACTTTACGGAGCACCTGGTAAAGGTGCTGAAAATGATGGACGTGGAGCTTGTGGACCATATCATCATCGGGAAAAGCTCGGGCTTTTCGATGAAGGAGGAGTACCCCGAGCTGTTCGCGGCAGAATGATCACGCACAGATACCGCGTATCTGTGCGTTTTGACTTTATAAAGACCTTTCTTTGAGGACAGGATATTTTTTTGTTTCTTTGCGGAGAAAATCTGCTATATAGCGGTTTGCGGCGTATCACGCTTTCGGTATTGTTTACTCACACTTTCATTCACACATTGACAAAATCTTCAAAATATTGCATAATACTACATGGAGGGGTGAGCATGGCATCCAAAGAAAAAAATATCAGACCGACGGAATTCAGCAGACGGATAAGCGAGTATATCTCGGAAAGCGGTTATACGGTATATAAGATATCTCAGATAACAGGTCTGGGGCGCACTGCTATCCAGCATATAATGTCGGGAAAATTCGTTCCCACAAGGGATTTCTTTGATAAGCTCTGTGCCGTATTTCCTATCACTCCCGCTCAGAAAGAGGAACTGACCGACCTATATATAAAGCAGAAATTCGGAAACAAAATATACTGCGAAAGGAAGCAGATACGCAGTATCATTGAAAATCTTCCGCAGTATTACATAAATGTACAGCGTCCGACCGTACCTCACGGGACAGTGGAGCTTCACTGCGAAAAAGCGGTAACGGGACTATTAAACGTGAATCAGTCTGTTATCGGGGCGATAAGCAGGGAGCTGCAGAAGGAAAATCCCCATATCCTCACGACCATACCCTTCGGAAATAAGCTTATGTTCGATAATGTCCTGCAGCTTATCGGGCTTTTCAGCAGCGATGCGGTATTCGAGCATTATCTAAGACTGTTCAAGTACGGCGACGACGACCTGAACGAAAATCTGCGGGTGCTGGAGGACGTGCTGAAAATGTCCGTGAACGGCGGCATGATATATCAGCCCTACTGCTATTATGCATATAAAAACACCGACGACGATAATCTTTCTGTGTTCCCTTATTGTCTGCTTACGTCGGAATATGTCGTTTTTCTCACGTTGGATTACCGCTCTGCGGCGATAAGCAGCGATAAGAGGATACTTGATATCGCAAGGTCTCATTTTGAGAAGCTTCGGCTTATCTCAAGCGTCATGGTCGAAACGGTGGACAATAAGAACATGTTCGACATTTTTGCCCGATCGACGGGAATGTATGACAAATCCCTTGAATACCAGCCCTGTCTGACAAGATATCTTACATGGGATATCATATCCGCCCGCATAAAGGATATACCCGAAAGGGGATATATACTGAAAACCGTGAAGGACTCCTTTTTCGCTGCGGAGCGTGCAGGAGCGGCAGAGGAGCAGCCTGCGGTGAATGTGTTCACCCGAAGCGGACTGGAGCAGTTTGCCGAAACGGGCTGTATGGTGAATATGCCGGGACAGCTTCTGGAGCCTCTTTCCGTAAGCGAAAGGATAGCTATACTGAACAGCATGAAAAAGGACGTGGGCAGCTATTATAAAATGATAGATAAAAACAAGCTGAATGTGCCCGATTTCATCCAGATAATATATCTCAACAATCAGAGCTGTATAATAGCCTGCCTTATGGAGGACAGAAAATTCTGCGGGATAATCAGCGAGCGTAGTCTCTGCGGGTCCTTCGATGATTTTATACGCAGCCTGTACGAAAACGGTCTTACTGCCGACGACAGCGAGGTCCTTGCAGCCATAGACGAATGTATCAAAAGATTATCGGAAAACAAATAACGGTGTACATAAATATTTTATTCGTTTTGACGGGCACTGCCTGCAAAACGAATAAATTATCCGATAAAGCGCGCCTGCATATAATGAAACAGGGAATTGCCTTCGGGCAGTTTTTTTATAGCATATTGCGTTTTGCATCCGGGTGTGCTATAATAATCCCATAGAAAAATGAAAGGAGCAGGCCTATGCATTCCGAAAGATACGCCGCCGCATATGAATATGCTGCCCGAAAGCACGAGGGACAGTACCGCAAGGGCGGAGAGCCGTACATAACTCATCCCGCAGCAGCGGCGGAAATACTCCGCAGCCGGGGATATAATGAGGACTATCAGATAACCGCTTTGTTTCACGATCTGCTGGAGGATACCGACGCTGCGGAGCAGGAGATAGAAGCTATCGGCGGGAAGGACGTTCTTAAAGCGGTAAAGCTGCTCACCAAGCAGAAAGGGTATGTGATGTCGGAGTACGTGGCGGGTATAAAGAGCGACCCCATGGCATATGCCGTGAAGGCAGCCGACAGACTGCATAATCTTCGGAGCGCTGTCTGTGCGGACGAGAGCTTCCGCCGCCGCTATATCGTTGAAACATTGGAATGGTATATGGACTTTTCCCCAGAGATACCCGAAGCGGTGAAAAAGCTGAACGAAACGCTGACAGAGCCATTGAATATTGAATAACGAAAGACCCGCATGATGAATGCGGGTCTTTCATTATATTGCCGCCTTAAGGCAGATAATTCTCATAAGCATAGAAGGTGGAGTAGACCGCCTGATAGCGCTCATAATCTCCTGCGATCACCAGAATGTAGCGGTGCTCGCCCTTTTCGGCGTAGCTGACAAGACATTGTCCCGCCTCGTCGGTGTAGCCTGTTTTTCCTGCGGTTATGGTCACGCCCTCCACCTCGGTGCCGTACATTCTGCTGAACATACTGCTGTAAAGCACGATGCCGTCGGGGTGCTGCTCCGTAGGAGAGGTGGTGTAGGTATAGGTGGACAATATCTCGCGGCAGAGGGGCTCGTCCATTGCCGCCTTCATTATCATGCTCATTTCGATGCAGGTAGTGTAGTGGTTCCTGTCGTGTAGCCCCGAGCTGTTCATGAAGTGTGTCTCGGTCAGACCCAGCTCCTCGGCCTTTCGGTTCATGAGCTTGACGAATTCTTCCTCGCTGCCCGAGATGTAGGTGCACAGTCCCACAGCGGCGTCTGCGCCCGAGGGGAGGATAAGTCCGTACAGCATATCCTTGACGGTGACCTCCTCGTCCACGTCAAAGCCGGCGCGGGAGGCGTTTTCCTGCACCAGCGGAGCCAGCTGCTCATAGGTCATGGTGTAGGTATCGTTCAGCTGTGAGCTGTCCAGATTTTCCACAGCCACCAGCAGAGTCATCACCTTAGTCATTGACGCGGGGTATATCTTTCTCATGCTGCCGTGACGGCCCAGTATCTCGCCCGTATCCGCGTCGATAAGCACGGAATTGTTGGCAGTGACGAAATTCTTGTTCATTTCGGCAGTGCGTTCGGTCTTGTAGGGCTTGCGGAAGCCTTCGGGCTCGTTTTCCGCGGGCTCATCGGGGGCTGACGTTTCGTCGGGGATATCCTCGGAAGCGGCGGTTATCAGCGTGACCTCCGCGATAGGCGCGAGAGTATTTTTTTCCTTGGGGGCTGCAAGCCTTGAAATACCTATGGCAGCTCCCGCAGCAGCGCCGATGCAGAGAATAACGACGGCGCACTGCAATGCAAATCTTTTTTTCTTTCTGTTTCTGTTTACCTTCAAATTTATTGCTCCTTGGTGCTGCCTTAAGCTCACTCGGCGGGGATGATGTGAGAGCAGGCGTAGATTATCAGATCCTTACGGGTGACGATGCCGATAAAGATGCCGCGGTCGTCCACCACAGGGACGAAATTCTGAGTCTTTGCGCAGTTTACGAGATCGTCGGGCTTGGCGTTCACATGGACGGGGAGTATCTCACGCCGTATGGGCATATCGCAGAGAAAATTTTCGTTAAGCTCCTCGGTATTGAAGCCGCTGTTGTATATGTATCTGAGAAAATCTCCCTCGGTGACGGTGCTGACGTATTCGCCCGCCTGATTGATAACGGGAACGGCAGTAAAGCCGTGTTCGTTAAGGTCGGCGAGAGCGTCGGATATCTTCATGCTGTCGGTAAGATAGGAAACGTTGTTCTTGGTCGTCAGAAGGTTGAAAATATTCATAAGAAACTCCTTTAGCTCGGGATAAGGTCCTTGAATTCGGTGTTTATCTTTGAAAGTATGCGGTAATATGCCAGCTGAGTGAGATGCATGCCGTCTCCGCCGTCGCACTCTGTAAGCAGATAGCCGTTCTCGTCGGAGACCACATCTCCCACGTCAATATAATACAGCGGCAGCTCGGACGATGATACCATCTCCTCGGCAGCGGCGTTGTACTCGATGATAGTGGGGTTAGCGCCCCATTCGTGATAAGCGGCTGTCGGAGTCATGCCGATAATGATTATCCTGCTGTCGGGGGAGACCTCGTTTATCTCACGGGCAAGTCCCTCCAGATTAGCGGCATAGGTCTGCTTGTCGGTCATGTTGATGTCGTTTACGCCCATCCACAGAAAAGCTATATCGGGTTGATAAGCCTCGGCGGCTGTGGTCACGGTATAGTCGATATCGTGGAGCTTGAAGGTGAACTCGTTGAGATTCCTCGCTGCACCTCCGCCCACGGCAGCCACTCTTTCGGGGTCAACGAGGTCGTTGTAAACGGACAGCGCCCTGCAGATAGAGTCCCCGAAAAACAGGCAGTTGTCATAGAAGGCAGGGTCCCATTCGGTGGAGGGCACGCCGTCTGATACGGCGGCTGCGGCAGAAATAACGGTGACAGTCTCTTCCGCGGCAGCGTCGGTGATGACGGTCTCCTCGGTGACAGCTTCTGTCTGAGAGGAAGCGGCAGTCTCTGCAGCGGTAGTATCATAGTATATGTAATTAAGCTCGGGCGGCGTTTCCGATATCTTTTCGCAGCCCGTAAAAAGCAGTATGGCTGATAATGCCGCCGTGAGATAATGACGGTTCATATCGCAGCTCCCCCCGATAAAATGCTCGGATAAAATTAATGTAATGTGCATGTTAAACTGCATACCATATTATTATATATCTTTTCCGAATATATGTCAAGTTTTTTTGCAAAATTTGATGCTCACAGAAAAACGCTGCCGCCCGGGCAAATATGTCCGCGCGGCAGCGTTTTAAAACATCAGATATTATGTCGGATAAAATGTCGGGGAGATACGTCGGATAAAAATGTCGGGAAAACAGGTCGAATCGTAATGTCTGATAGAAATGAAGCACATGCTGTCGGGGATATACGTCACATCGGATGCTATTCATGATGTCATATCTTTAGTAAAAACAGAAGAATGGAGAAAGCTTGGTTAATGAGTTCAGCCTGCGTTTATACCGAAGTTTGCGCAGAGAGCCGCAAGTCCGCCCGAGAAGCCGCTGCCCACCGCATTGAACTTCCACTCGCCGTTATTGCGGTAAAGCTCGCCTGCAACGACTGCGGTCTCGATTGAGAAATCCTCGCTGAGGTCGTAGCGGATAAGCTCGGTGCCCGTAGTCTCGTCCACGATGCGGATAAATGCGTTTGATACCTGTCCGAAATTCTGACCTCTTGTTTCGGCGTCGTAGATAGTAACGGTGAAGTCTATCTTTTCGATGTTTGCGGGAACGGCTGACAGGTCAACGAGTATCTGCTCGTCGTCGCCGTCGCCTGCGCCTGTGAGGTTGTCGCCCATGCTCTTTACGGAGCCGGAGGAGTGAGTCTGATTGCCGTAGAAGATGAACTCCGCGTCGGAGGGAGCCTTTCCGTCGGCGCCCAGCATGAATGCGGAAGCGTCTAAGTCGAAATCATGACCGCCGTCGTACTTATTGACGTCCCAGCCGAGACCTACCATTATTTTCTTAAGACCGGGATTGGTTTTTGTAAGGTCGATCTTCTGACCCTTCTGTAAGCTGACTGACATATTATCATATCCTTTCGTTTATTTTCGATGTGCTGTGGTTTTCGGTATGTCTGTATTATAGCACGGCAAATAATTTATGTCAATGGTTTTAATCGACTTTGAATGAGACTTAATCAATTATTTAACTTTCTAATCTTATTCTAAGAAAAGCCCTCAGGAGGTATTAATATCAAAAATGAATAATCCCGACCGCGAAAATTCATAACGATGCTATCATACTATCCACGTAGGACAAGTAAATATTGCGCTGATATTTACAAAGGTATTAATTTTGTTAAAAATATGTATAAAATGACTAATAAACCTTTTCCTGCGGCATAAAATATCATTTTTTTATACCTTGACTTATTTCGCTGTTTTATGTATTATAAATATAGTCGGAGGAATTGCCGCGCAGGCTTACTGCGTGACTGCCGTTTTTCCGAACTTTCCGCAGAAGGTCCGTCGCCCTGCGGAAATCAAAAAAAACAGACGGAGAAAAGGGATAAGTGATTATGAAACTTTCAAAGAAGATTCTTGCACTTGGTCTTGCAGCATGCATGACAGTGCCTATGTTCACAGCCTGCGGAAATGACGCGGGCACATCGACCGATCCCGCAGACGGCGGCGCTTCCGACAGCACAGCTGAGGGCGGAACACTGGTCATCGGCGGTATCGGACCTATCACAGGCGGCGCCGCAGTTTACGGCAACGCAGTAAAGAACGGCATCCAGCTGGCAGTTGACGAGATCAACGCAGCAGGCGGCGTAAACGGCATGAAGCTCGTTCTCGACTTCCAGGACGACGAGCACAACGAGGAAAAGGCTGTCAACGCATACAACACCCTTAAGGACAACGATATGAAGATCCTTATCGGTACCGTTACTTCCAACCCCTGTATCGCAGTTGCCGCAGAGTCCGCTAAGGATAACATCTTCCAGCTGACTCCTTCGGGCTCCGCTGTTGAGTGCGTAGCAAACGATAACGCTTTCCGTATCTGCTTCAACGACCCCAACCAGGGAACCGCTTCCGCACAGTACATCGCACAGAACGGCGTAGCTACTAAGGTAGCAGTTATCTATGACAGCTCCGACGTATACTCCACAGGTATCTATGAGAAGTTCAACTCCGAGGCTGCCGCTCAGGGTCTCGAGGTAGTTGCCGCAGAGGCTTTCACAGCTGATTCCAAGACCGACTTCTCCGTACAGATCCAGAAGGTACAGGAGTCCGGCGCAGAGCTTCTCTTCCTCCCCATCTACTATCAGGAAGCAGCTCTTATCCTCCAGCAGGCTGATAAGGCAGGCCTTAGCATCAAGTATTTCGGCTGCGACGGTCTTGACGGACTTATCGACCAGCTGGGCGACGATGTTGCACTTGCAAAGGGCGTAATGCTTCTTACTCCCTTCGCTGCTGACGCAACAGACGACAAGACAGTTGCTTTCACAACAGCTTATAAGGCTGCTTACAACAACGAGGTGCCCATCCAGTTCGCTGCTGACGGCTACGACGCAGTTTATGCTGTAAAGGCTGCTATCGAGAAGGCAGGCATCACAGACGCTTCCATTTCTGCTTCCGACCTCTGCGACGCTCTTAAGACAGCAATGACCGAGATCACACTCGAGGGCGTAACAGGTACTATCACATGGTCCGCAGACGGCGAGCCCACAAAGGATCCTAAGGCTATGGAGATCGTCATTACCGAAAATGAGGACGGCACAAAGACAGGCTCCTACGCAGCTCTGTAATTCGTACATAATAATTCAAGCATCTCAAGACCCGTATGACCTGCACGGCGCCGCAAAAAGCGCCGTGATGTGCGGGTCTTATTTGCAATTCTACGCTTGACTGCTGAAAATATCGGGCAGTATCATAAAAGAAAGGGGTCAAGGCTCTTATGATGAGCTTCATTACATACCTTGTAAACGGAATAAGCCTCGGCAGCATCTATGCACTTATCGCTCTGGGCTATACAATGGTTTACGGAATAGCCAAAATGCTGAATTTCGCCCACGGAGATATTATCATGGTGGGAGGCTTTACTATCTTTACCGCAATGTCCACGGCATGGTGTCCCGTATGGCTGTCGGTGATAATCGGTATCATAGTATGCACAGTACTGGGCGTGCTTGTCGAAAAGGTCGCCTATAAGCCCCTGCGAAACGCTCCTCCGCTGGCGGTGCTGATAACCGCTATCGGCGTAAGCTATCTGCTTCAGAATGTTGCGCTTCTTATTTTCGGCTCCGCAGCGCAGAGCTTTACATCTATCGTAAAGAACGTAGCTCCCGTAACTATCGGCGGAGTTACTGTCTCAATGGAAACTGTCATCTCGATAATCGTTTCCGTTGTAATCATGATATGCCTTACATTTTTCATCAATAAGACAAAAGCAGGCAAGGCAATGCTTGCGGTTGCAGAGGACAAGGGCGCTGCCGAGCTTATGGGGATAAACGTAAACTCGACCATTTCTCTCACCTTTGCGATAGGCTCCGCACTGGCTGCGGTAGCAAGCGCACTGCTCTGCTCGTCCTATCCGCAGATCAGCCCCTATACGGGCTCCATGCCCGGTATCAAGGCATTCGTTGCCGCCGTTTTCGGAGGTATCGGAAGCATTCCCGGAGCAATGATAGGCGGTATTCTTCTGGGAATAATCGAGAATCTCTCCAAGGCATATATATCTTCGCAGCTTTCCGACGCTATCGTGTTCCTGGTGCTCATTGTGGTCCTTATCGTTAAGCCCACAGGCATCATGGGCAAGAAGATAAACGAAAAGGTATAAGGAGGCAGTTATGAGAAAAACCACGAAAAACAATCTGATAACCTGCGGACTTGTACTTGTATTCTTCATAGTATGTGGGATACTGTCCTCCGCAGGGATAATGGGCAGCAAATTAAGCGGTCTGCTCATTCCGATAGGCATTTATACGATAATGTCCATATCACTTAATCTGACGGTAGGCGTGCTCGGCGAGCTTTCGCTTGGACATGCAGGCTTCATGTGCGTGGGAGCTTATGTGGGAGGAGTTTTCTCCATTCTCGCGCAGGACACCATCACCGTACCCTGGATAAGGATAATCATCGCAATTGTCCTCGGAGCAATAGCCGCAGCCGTATTTGGTCTGATAATCGGTATTCCTGCGCTGAGACTCCGCGGAGACTATCTTGCTATCGTCACCCTCGGCTTCGGCGAGATAATCAAGAGCCTTGCAAACAATATCTACATCGTCAAGGACGTAAACGGCATACATTTTTCCTTTGCGGCTCCCGCAACGGGCACAGACGCTGCCACTGCGCAGGATATATTCAAGGGAGCGCAGGGGATCAAGGCGCCCCAGGACACAACGCTCCTGCTGGTAGTCATCGTGCTGATGATAAGCCTTATCATCATTATGAACATCGTCGATTCCAATACGGGACGTGCCTGCATGGCTATACGCGATAACTACATCGCAGCCGAGTCCATGGGCATAAACGTTACCAAGTTCAGACTTATAGCATTCGTTATCTCCGCAGCGATAGCAGGAGCGGCAGGCGTGTTGTATTCCCATTCGCTGGCAGTCCTTGCACCGAAAAAGTTCGACTATAACTTCTCCATTCTGATACTTGTATTCGTGGTGCTGGGCGGACTTGGCAGCATGAGAGGCTCTGTCATCGCGACTATCATTCTGTACGCTCTTCCCGAGCTGTTCAGAGGACTGGGCGATTACCGTATGCTCATCTACGCTATCGTGCTGATATTCATGATGATATTCAACAACGCGCCTTATTTCGTGGCACTTCGTCAGAGGATCGCGGCGCTGCCCATATTTGAGAAATTCAGGACAAAAAAGCCGAAAACTGCGGGAGGTGAGTCGAAATGAGCGAAAATACGTCAAAAACTCCCATGCTGGAGGTAAGGCAGCTCTCCATATCCTTCGGCGGACTGAAAGCCGTTGACGGACTCAACATGACTATCGGCAAGGGTCAGCTTTACGGACTTATCGGACCCAACGGCGCAGGAAAGACCACCGTGTTCAATATGCTCACGGGCGTGTATAAGCCCACTTCGGGCTCTATTATCCTGGACGGCGAGAACATCACGGGAAAGCCTCCCGCACAGATAAACTGCTGTGGAGTTGCCCGTACCTTCCAGAATATCCGACTGTTTTCGAACATGTCGGTACTGGACAACGTCAAGGTCGGACTTCACAATCGTATGAAATATTCGGTCATCGAGGGCGCGCTCCGTCTGCCGAGATATTTCAAGGCAGAGCGTGAGATGAACAGCCGTGCCGAGGAGCTTTTAAAGGTATTTGGACTGGAGGGCGAAAAGGAGCAGCTTGCGTCCAATCTGCCCTACGGAAAGCAGAGAAAGCTTGAGATAGCAAGAGCACTGGCGACCGACCCGAAGCTGCTGCTGTTAGACGAGCCCGCAGCGGGCATGAACCCCAACGAGACCGCTTCTCTTATGGACACTATCCGCTTTGTTCGTGATAATTTTGATATGACTATCCTGCTTATCGAGCATGATATGAAGCTGGTATCGGGCATCTGCGAGGAGATAACCGTGCTGAACTTCGGTCAGGAGCTGGCACAGGGTGTTACCTCCGAGGTGCTGCAAAATCCTGCGGTAGTCACCGCATATCTGGGCGAATGATAGGAGGGAATTGTCATGTCAATGCTGCATATTGAGGATATACAGGTATATTACGGCGCGATAAACGCTGTCAAGGGCATTTCCTTCGACGTGGAACAGGGAGAGATAATCGCCCTTATCGGTGCCAACGGCGCAGGAAAAACTACCATTCTGCACACTATCACGGGACTTGTTCAGGCAAAGTCGGGAAAGATAGTGTTCAATGATACGGACATCACGAAAACTCCCGCTCATAAGATAGTCACCATGGGAATGGCTCATGTTCCCGAGGGACGGAGAATTTTCCAGGGACTGACCGTGTATGAAAATCTAATGCTGGGCGCATACACACGAAAGGACAAGGCAGAGATAAAGGAATCGCTGGATAACGTATTCAAGCGTTTCCCGAGACTTGAAGAGCGCCGCACACAGGTGGCGGGAACTCTTTCGGGCGGCGAGCAGCAGATGCTTGCAATGGGAAGAGCACTCATGTCCCACCCGTCGATCATTCTCATGGACGAGCCTTCGATGGGACTTTCACCGCTGTATGTGAATGAGATATTCGATATCATCAAATCGGTGAACGAGAGCGGAACTACCGTCCTTCTGGTAGAGCAGAACGCAAAGAAGGCGCTTTCCATAGCAAACCGTGCGTATGTCCTTGAAACGGGAAAGATAGTCCTTTCTGGCGACGCAAAGGAGCTCATGAACGACGATTCCGTAAAGAAAGCATATCTGGGAGAATAGGGGAGGAGCATATGGAAAATTACGTTATCACTATTTCCAGAGCCTTCGGCAGCGGAGGACGCACTATCGGAAAAATGCTCAGCGAAAGACTGGGTATCCCTTACTACGATAAGGACCTTATCAAGCTTGCTTCGGAGCACAGCGGCATAAACGAGAGCCTTTTCGGACTTGCCGACGAGCGGATAAGCGGCGGTATCTTCAAAAAGGGCAAGGTCTACGACGGTGAGATAAAGTCTCCTTCCGGTGCGGATTTTACCTCGGAGGATAATCTGTTCAGCTTTCAGGCGAAGGTGATCAAGGAGCTGGCGGAGAAGAAGTCCCCCTGCATAATCATCGGGAGATGTGCGGATTTTGTCCTCGCAGACAGGGAAAATACACTGCGTATCTTCATCTGGGCGGATAAGGAGACCTGCGTGAAGAACACTATGGACGTCTGCGGCTGGGACCGTAAGGAGTCGGAGAAGCAGGTGGATAAGATAAACCGCGAGCGCAGCGCATACTATAAGTCCCACACGGGACATGACTGGGCGGATGTGCGCAATTACGACCTTTGTCTCGATACCAACAAGCTGGGCTTTGAGAAATGCACTAAGATAATCGAGGATTATATCAATATTCTTTACAAATAAAATATCGTCAGAAAGTCCGAAAAAATTTGCAAAAACCCTTGACAAACGCAGATAAGTATGATATAATAATAAAGCCGCATGTAAAAGGCTCTTGAAGTCATGCGTTTATGCGCATGCGCCTTCACAGCGAGTTTTAGGAAAAGGCAGGTGCCACAAATGTACGCAATTATCGAAACAGGCGGAAAGCAGTATCAGGTCAAGGAGGGCGACGAGCTCTTCATCGAGAAGCTTAACGTAAACGCTGATGATACCGTTACCTTTGACAAGGTAGTAGCTGTTAACAACGACAGCGCTCTTAACGTAGGTGCTCCCTATGTAAGCGGTGCTTCCGTAGAGGCTAAGGTCATCAAG
>JALEMR010000072.1 GCA_022768245.1 Oscillospiraceae bacterium | reverse complement strand
GACGGAGTGACCGAGTTTACCGCAGACCTTAAGGCAGGACAGTACGTTTACTTTATCTGCACAGAAAACGAGTGGACATCCTCCGAATTTTCCGACACACAGGCAGAGGTCTACTTAAACACTGCTGAATAACCATGAGCTTTAAATCATGCAAAAATCCCCCACAGATATTTCTGCGGGGGATAATTATATGTATTTGTATTAAAAATTATGAGTCGGAGCCTGTGGGGATATAGGGAATGATCGCATTTGCGAGAACATTTGCGGGCATAGTCTGGAGCCAGATCTTGCCGGGGCCTGTTACCTTTGTGTTAAAGAGACCCTCACCGCCAAGAAGCGCATTTCCTAAGCCCTTAACAGTTTCGATATCCATTGAGCAGGTAGCCTCCATTGCAGCAAGATAGCCTGTGTCGATAAGCATGCTCTGACCTGCAGCAAGCTGATATTCAACGATGCTTCCGTCAATCTCCAAGAATACCATTCCGCTTCCAGCGAACTTCTGCATAATAAAGCCTTCACCACCGAAAAGACCGGAGCCTATCTTCTTCTGGAAGAATATCTCCATATTTACTCCGAGAGTATTTGCGAGATATGCGGATTTCTGGCAGACAATAGGATTAGCTGAAACATCAAAGCAGATGATATCTCCAGGGAAGCTTGAAGCGAATGCAATCTCACCGTTGCCGCCCTGAGCGGTATACTTGTTGCGGAAGATAGACTCGCCTGTAACAACGCTCTTAGCCATTTTTCCGATAGCGCCGAGAAGTCCGCCACCTCCGCCGCTGCCAAGACCTGTTTCCATCTGCATTGTAGGTGTCATCCAGGACATAGCGCCCTTCTGACATTCGATAGACTCACCTGCATTAAGCTTACAGATAAGCACAGGAAGAGGTGCATTTTTAACTTCGTACTGCATAATTGAATCCTCCATTCATTTTTTAGCCGCCGATTTTTCATTGGCAGAGCTGATAACAAATAATGCTTGTTTCTTTTCACATAATATGTGATAAAACATTCAACTATTTTCTATATTATACATCATATTTCTTTATTTGTCATCACCCAATTGGGTGAAATGTCATATATTATTTTATTTTTTTTTAAATTGCAGAAAAAAACACGGTGCCGAAAGTGACACCGTGTTATCATCATATCTCAGCTAAGCTTATCAGAAAATAGCAACTACTGCGCCGTTGTAGGTGTCCTCGATGTACTGCTTTACCTCGTCTGTCTTAAGTACACTGATGAGTGCCTGTATCTTGTCGCTGTTCTCATCGCCGTTTCTTACTGCGATTATGTTCGCATAGGTCTGGGCTGCGTCGCCGGAAGCGTCCTCAACTGCAAGAGCGGAATTGATGTCAAGTCCTGCCGCAAGCGCATAGTTTCCGTTGATAACTGCCAGAGAGCCTGCGTCGCTGTTTGCAAACTGTGCAGCTACGGTATCAGCCTGTACAGTTGTGATATTATAGCCGTGGTCGTCAACGATATCAAGAGTTGTTACGCCGTCTGTGGCATTTGCTCCCTCGGGAAGGGTGATAAGTCCCTCCTGCTCAAGAAGGAGAAGTGCTCTTGTTTCGTTGCTGTCATCTGCGGGGATAACGATGCTTGCACCCTCTGCCACCTCATCAAGGCTTGTTACACCGTTGCCGTAAAGTCCGAAGGGCTCGTAGTGGATAAGCGCTGCGGAAACAAGGTCGGTGCCGTTGGACTCATTATAGCTGTTGAGATAGGGTGTGTGCTGGAAATAGTTCGCGTCAAGCTCGCCGTCGGCAAGCGCCTTGTTGGGAAGCACATAATCATCGTAGATGGTTATCTCAAGGTCGTAGCCCTTCTCCGCAAGAGCGTCCTTGACAAATTCAAGTATCTCTCCGTGAGGTGTGGAGGTCGCGCCTACCTTGATGACATTATCTCCCTCGGCTGCAGGTTCTTCACTGTCGGAAGCGGCTTCTGTTTCTGCTGCGGATGTATCCTCGGCAGCTGCTTCTGTGGTTTCCTCCGCAGCGGCTGATGTATCGGCAGCTGTTGTTGTCTCGTTGGCTGTGCCGCTTTCGGAGCCGCACGCTGTCAGCGAAAGAGCGGCAAAGGAAAGGGCGATGATTGCAGATGTGATCTTTTTCATGATAAATTACTCCTTTTTCACAATTGATTTTTTCGGGTCCGTTCGAATAGTTTCAGCACATTCGTCCGAACCTGAAATTTTCCCTGAGAAGCTTGCAGAACAAGTCCGTCATAAAAAATTCCTCCGATATTATTTATTGATGCGCTTATCGGTCTTCCGTGCGATAAGCATTCCTATTTCCTGTATTAGCTGGACGATTATCACCGTCAGCAGTACGCATATCCAGACGATGTCGTTATTGAAGCGCTGATAGCCGTAGGTTATGGCGATCATTCCGAGACCGCCTCCGCCGATAGTTCCTGCCATTGCGGAATAGCCCAGTATCGTCACCAGCGAGATGACCGCTCCCACAATGAGCGACGGCTTCGCTTCGGGGATAAGCACCTTGTATATTATCTTAAAGGACGACGTTCCCATGGACTGGGCTGCTTCGATAACTCCCCTGTCCACTTCCTTTACAGAGGATTCCGTCATTCTTGCCACATACGGTATCGCGGCGATTATCAGCGTGACTATCATCGCCTTGTTTCCGAGACTGGTCCCCACGATTAGCTTCGCCGCGGGAAGCATCGCTATCATCAGGATAACAAAGGGAACGCTTCGGAAAATATTCACGATAACGCCTATTATTTTATTCAGCCACGAAACGGGACATATGCCTTCCTTATCGGTCACGCAGAGCAGGACTCCCAGAGGCAGACCGAACAGATATGCAAAAAATGCGGATATGAAGGTCATGTAGACCGTTTCCCATATTCCCAGCTGCAGTACGCCCTTTTCCCAGAGCTGACTTAACAGATCGGACATTCCGACACCCCTTTCATATTTCGGTATATTCTATCCCGTTTGTTTTCAGATACTCGGTCACTCTGCGCACTCCCCTGTCGTCGCCCGAAAGCTGGAGTATCATCTGACCGTAAGCTTTTCCGTCGATATCCTTTGTATCGGCGTGGAGGATATTCACTGGGACCTTGCATTCGAAAAGCATATTCGCGATAACGGGCTTGAATGAGCTTTCTCCGTTAAATACTATCCTCAGCTTTGTTCCGCCGGTTATTTCTTCCGTGGAAGAGCTTTCGGGAAGGATAAGCTTTCTTGCAATATCCGACTGCGGGTTCGAGAAAACCTCTTCCACCGTTCCCGTTTCAGCCACCTCGCTGTTGTCGAGGACTGCCACGCGGTCGCATATGCTGTCGATGACCTTCATCTCGTGGGTTATGACCACGATAGTCACGCCAAGCTCTGTGTTTATCTTCTTCATAAGCTCCAGTATGGAACGGGTGGTATCGGGGTCGAGAGCGCTGGTCGCCTCGTCGCAGAGAAGATACTTAGTCTTTGCGGCAAGAGCTCTCGCAATAGCCACACGCTGCTTCTGTCCGCCCGACAGCTGCGAAGGGTACGCCTTTCCCTTGTCGGACAGTCCCACAAGCTCTAACAGCTCCTCGGCACGCTTTACGGCGTCCGCTTTTTTCACTCCCGCTATTTCTAATGGATAGCAGATATTCCTGATAACGTTCCTCTGCGCCAGAAGATTAAAGCCCTGAAATATCATTCCGATATTCTGTCTTGTTTTAAGAAGCTCCTTTTTTGAAAGGCTTCCAAGGTCTTTTCCGTCGATGATGACCTGACCCGAGGTGGGCTTTTCGAGAAAATTGATACAGCGGACAAGGGTACTTTTTCCCGCGCCCGACAAACCGATTATGCCGAATATCTCGCCGTCGTTTACAGTGAGGTTTATATTTTTCAGAGCGGTGACCTGACCGCCCGATGATGTATAGGTTTTGCACAGATCCTTTATTTCAATCACGGCTTTTCCTCCCAAAACAAAAATAAGGCGCACAGCTGCGCCCAACAAGAATATATCCGCATTGAAATCAGCAAACGTTCGGACGCAGTTTCACTATTCTGTTGCTTCTGCTCTGTATGCAGCACATTCCGCACATCTCACACATTCTCATTCCGAACGCTCCTTTCCTTTAGCTTGATTTTATTTTATCACAATTTGCCTACTTTGTCAATAGGTATAATATGTTATATTTGTAAAAGTTTATCAAGTTATTGTTAAAAATATTGTCTATTATAGTGCGTACTCAATAACTGCCCGAAGGGCAGTTATTGGCTTAAAATCCTGTAAA
>JALEMR010000068.1 GCA_022768245.1 Oscillospiraceae bacterium | reverse complement strand
TCGGAATTGAGCCTTTCGCCGATAGTGAAGGCGGCTACCTGTCCGTCCACGCGGAGAACTCCGCCCGTAAGCCCCAGATAGTCAAACTCGCCGAAGAAGGTATTGATAGCAAACTGTTCGCCTATTTCTGATTCGTCGGTGCTGCTGCGTGCGTTGTAGTGCTTTGCCGCGAAGGTGATGCAGTCGTCGAAATCGGCTTCGGTCATGGGGGAGTAGCTGTAATTATAATTCTCTATCTTTTTCAGATGATTGCGTTTCTTGTGATATTTTCCGCCGGGCAGATTTTTCAGGTCATCGGCGTTGTAGATGTAGTCAAAGCCGCCCTCGTCGTCGGAAACGGTAAAGCCGTCGGGATACATTTCGGAAAGCATGGAGAGCTTTTCGTCGGTGACGGAGGATATAGTCAGCGGGTATCCCCGTTCCTCGGAATACTTTTTCAGCTCGGAAAAAAGCTGTCTGATATCGCCCTGTCCGGGAGGATAGGTGAATCGCAGTCCGTCCGCTTCGGACTTTGTGATATAAAATCCGCCGTAAAAGCAGATAGACGTTTTATAGACCCTGTACCATGCGAGATTATTCGCAAAGGAATACTCGCAGCCTCGGAAATCGGACTCTTTTAAAATTGCGGTTATCCTGTTCCTGTCGCTTCTGTCGATAGTTCTGAATTCAAGCATTAGCTTACCTCGATATTTGCTGTGTTGAATGTCCGGAGGATATCTCCGAACATATTTATTCAATTATATTCATTATACCATTAAATTTGCATTAAGTCAATAAAACGACAAAAAAATATTTCGGGGAATATTTGTGGGGCGGCATATCGCCGAAAATTTGTTTGTTATAAAACATTTTGTGTGTTGCCTATAAAACCTATTATGTCAGTATAATATGAATATTATAAGAACGGACGATTTTTTTGTTGACTAACCCGATTTTGTGTGGTAAAATATAATATATATGAAATCTATCGGAAGGAATGGTGTTTTATGGGTATGCTTCATGCTGCCGCGATATTCAGCAATCATATGGTTTTCCAGCGTGGGAAGCCTGTTAATATTTGGGGTACCGATGTTGACGGACGGGAAGTTACCGTTAAATTCAACGGAGAAACGGTCAAAACTGCGGTGCGCCGTCACAAGTGGAGCGTTATTATCCCCGCTGCGGACAAGTACGCCGAGGAGCTTGTGCTGGTGATCTCCGACGGCGCTGAAACGGTGATTTTCACAGACATTGCAGTGGGCGAGGTATGGCTTGCGGGCGGTCAGTCAAATATGGAGCTGGAGCTGCAGAACAGCCTGAACGGCGGCGAGGAACTGAAAAAAAGCTCCGAGTCCAACGTAAGATTCTACTACACCAAGAAAAACGCCTTCATCGATGACTATTTCTTCATTGATGAACAAAACGGCGGCTGGCAGCTGCCCTCCGAGGAAAATTCCAAGGTATGGTCCGCAGTGGGATACTATTTTGCAAAAAAGCTGGCGGCAGATCTTCACTGCACAGTGGGAATTATCGGCTGCAACTGGGGCGGCACTTCCGCTTCGGCGTGGATAAGCCGTGAGATGCTCGTCACCGACCCCGATACGAAAACCTATGTTGACGAGCTTGACGAAGCAATGAGCGGAAAGTCCGAAAAGGATTATCTTGAAGAGCTGGAGGATTACCGACGCTGGGAGGAACAGTGGCAGCCGAAGATCAACGAGTATTATGCCAAGCACCCAAAGGACGGAAACTGGGAGGACGCACAGAAGTATGCGGGCAGTCCTTCAAGATATCCCGAGCCCTTAGGACCCCGTTCGCCCTTCCGTGCAGGGGGAGTATACGAGACCATGCTAAAGCGCGTCATGCCCTACACAATAGCGGGCTTTATCTACTATCAGGGCGAATCCGACGACCATAAGCCGGGCACATATTACAAGCTGCTGAAAATGCTCATAGAGCAGTGGCGCACCGACTGGAACGACGATACGCTGCCTTTCCTGTTCGTGCAGCTGCCCTTCCACATCGACGAGGGCGTGGAGGACAGAAAGCACTGGTGTCTTATCAGAGAGGCACAGCTCCGCGTTCATCAGACTGTGGCGAATACGGGACTTGCAGTTATCCTCGACAAGGGAGAGTTCCACAATATCCACCCGCTGGACAAGGCTCCGGTAGGCGAGCGGTTAGAGCTGCAGGCGCTCTGTCATGTGTACGGAAAGCTGTCCGCAGACAAGGCATACGGACCTGTCTACAAGTGCTATACCGTTTCCGACGGAGGATTCCTGCTTGAATTCAGCTATGCGGAGGGACTTTATTCCGACGGCGAGCTTACGGGCTTTGAGATAGCAGGGGAGGACAGAGTATATTATCCCGCAAAGGCGGAAATACGGGGAGATAAGGTGTTCGTCAAGTCGGATAAGGTGAAAACTCCGAAATATGTCCGCTATCAGTGGGTAAACTACGGAAAGGCGACCCTGTTCGGAAAGAACAAGATACCCGCTTCGCCTTTCAGAACGTCCCGTGACGATGTTATCCCTGCAATACTGTCTGAAAAGGAGAAAAATAAATAATGAAGATATCCGAGAAATTCAACAAAGACCGCACCGTATTTTCCTTTGAGGTGTTCCCGCCGAAAAAGACAAGCTCCGTCGATACCATTTACAGCACTCTCGACGAGCTTAAGGAGCTGCACCCCGATTTTATCAGCGTTACATACGGCGCAGGCGGTTCATCTGCGAACAACATCACCGCGCAGATCGCTTCAAAGATAAGCGAAATGGGGATAACCTCCGCAGCGCATTTATCCTGCGTGAACAATACCAAGGAGGATATCCTGCGCATACTTGACGAGTTCAAGGCGCTGGGGATAGAAAATATCCTCGCGTTAAGAGGGGATATCGTTCCCGATGTGGAGCCCAAGCATGATTTTGACTATGCCTCCGATCTGGTGACCTTCATAAAGCAGCACGGCGATTTCCATATCAGCGGAGCCTGCTATCCCGAGGTACACATGGACGCTCCCGATATGGACACCGACATTGAGCACCTGAAAATAAAGGTGGAAGCGGGCGCGGAGCATCTTATGAGCCAGCTTTTCTTTGACAATACGGCTTTCTATAATTTCCTCGAAAAGGCAAGAGCTGCGGGGATAAATGTCCCGATAGAAGCGGGGATAATGCCTGTCACGAATAAAAAGCAGATTGAAAGAATGGTCTCCATGTGCGGAGCGAGCCTTCCTCATAAGTTTGCACGGGTAATGCAGAAGTATGAGAATAATCCCGAAGCGCTTCGTGACGCGGGCATTGCCTACGCTACCGACCAGATAGTCGATCTTATCGGCAGCGGAGTGGACGGCATACATCTTTACACTATGAACAATCCTTATGTTGCAAGGAGGATCAGCGAAAATATCTCATCGCTGCTCTGATATTATGGAAAAAATAATTCTGGACAAAATAAACCGTGAGGAAGCCTTCCGCTATATGGCTGCGGAGGGCTATTCTCCCGAAGGAGCAATGGCAGAGCTTGCCGACGAGTGCGAACAGGAGCTCATTGCCGCGGCGTCGCCCTTTTACACCTACAGAGTGTTTGAGATAGCCGATAATAACGGGGAAAAGGTCACCTTAAAGGACTGTCCTCTCCTGTTTGAGGGGAAGGATATTTCCTCGCTGCTTAAGGGCTGTCATTCGGCGGCGGTGATGTGCGCCACTGTGGGAGCGGGAGCCGATCTGCTCATTCGGAAATATCAGATAGAAAACATGGCGAAGGCATTCATCGCCGACGCATTCGCCAGCGCCGCAGCCGAGCAGGTCTGCAATAAATTCGACGAGCTGTTAAAGGAAAAATATCCCGATAAATTCATCACATGGAGATTTTCTCCGGGGTACGGAGATTTTCCGCTGGGCATTCAGCGGGAGCTTCTGGACGTTCTGAATGCGGGACGGCTTGCGGGGATATGCGTGAACAGGTCGGGAATGCTCACTCCGATAAAATCGGTGACCGCGGTCTGCGGCATATCGGACAGCGAGCTTCCGCGTGGAAAACGGGGCTGCGCTTCATGTTTATTAAAGGGAGAATGTGCTTTCAGAAAGAGAGGGACACGCTGTGAATTTTAAAGCGTTTCTTGATTCAAAGGATTTTATAATACTGGACGGAGCTATGGGAACCATGCTCCAGGCAAAGGGCATGAAGCCGGGAGAAACTCCCGAGCTTATCAACATCGAAAAGCCCGAGTGGACAATGGATATTCACCGCCGCTATATGGAGGCGGGCTCGGATATCGTATATGCCAATACATTCGGAGCGAATCGCCTTAAGCTTGCCCACTGCGGAAAAACGCCTGCGGAGCTTATCCCGCCTGCCGTTGAAAATGCAAGGAAGGCAGTGGACGGAAAAGCCCTTGTGGCGCTGGATATCGGTCCTATCGGACAGCTTCTGGAGCCGACAGGAAGCCTGACCTTCGAGGAGGCTTACGAGCTTTTCAAGGAGGAAATAATTGCGGGAAAGGACGCCGACCTGATAGTCATTGAAACAATGACCGACCTTTACGAGACAAAGGCGGCGCTTCTTGCGGCGAAGGAGAACAGCGAGCTCCCCGTCATCTGCACCATGAGCTTTGAGCAGAATCAGCGTACCTTCGTGGGCTGCTGTCCCGAATCCATGGCGTTGACACTGGAGGGACTGGGAGCGGACGCAATAGGCGTGAACTGCTCACTGGGACCAAAGGAACTGTATCCTATCGTAAAGAAGATATCCTTGTGGACGACCCTTCCCATAGTCTGCAAGCCCAACGCAGGACTTCCCGACCCCGAAACTGGCGGATATAACGTCACTCCCGAGGAATTCGCCGAAAGCGCCGCAGAGCTTACTAAGCTTGGAGTGAAGATATTCGGCGGCTGCTGCGGAACGGATCCCGAGTTTATCCGTGTTCTCTCCGAGAAGCTGTCCTCGATGAAATACTGTGAGAGGGAGACAGATATCCCCGCAGCGGTATGCTCGCCCGAGAATACGGTGGTAATAGATCAGCCGAGGATAATCGGCGAGAGAATAAATCCCACGGGCAAGAAGCGTTTCAAGGAAGCGCTCATAAACAACGATATCAACTACATTTTAGGACAGGCTCTGGAACAGGCAAAGGCAGGCGCTGATATCCTCGACGTGAATGTGGGACTTCCCGACATCGACGAGGGCAGCATGATGATAAGCGCTGTCAAGTCCATTCAGGGCATAACAAATCTTCCCTTGCAGATAGATTCCACCATGCCCGATGTTCTTGAAAAGGCGCTGCGGGTATATAACGGTAAGCCCATAGTCAACTCGGTAAACGGCGAGGAAAAGTCTCTTCGGAACGTGCTCCCGCTGGTGAAGAAGTACGGCGCAGCCGTAGTGGGTCTTACTCTGGACGAGAACGGCATACCAAAAAAGGCGGAGGACAGATTTAAAATAGCCGAGAAGATACTCGCCCGTGCTCTTGAACTGGGCATACCGCGGCAGAATGTGTTTATCGACTGTCTGACCCTGACAGCCTCTGCGGAGCAGGCAGGCGTTATGGAGACCGTCAAGGCGGTGAACATGGTCAAGACCCGACTGGGACTGAAAACTGTCTTAGGTGTATCGAACATCTCCTTCGGACTGCCTAACCGTGAACTGGTGGCAAGCAATTTCCTTGCAATGTGCCTGACAAACGGACTTGACCTGCCTATAATCAATCCGAATATCGCTTCGATGACGGGCGCTGTGAGAGCGTATAAGCTCCTTGCGGGAATAGACGAGAACTGCATCGACTACATCAAGGCATATAACGGTGTAAAGGTGACTACCTCCGTGACCGGAGTCGCAGCCGCCGAGGAAAAGCATTCGGAGAACGAGCTTGCCTATGCTGTGGAAAACGGTCTGAAAGGCGAGGGAGCGGCAATAACCGCGAAAATGCTGGAAAACACCGACCCCATGGAGATAATAGATAAGATACTCGTTCCGTCGCTGGATAAGATAGGTCAGGAATTTGAAAAGGGCAAGATATTCCTGCCGCAGCTGATACTGTCTGCGGACGCGGCGCAGAGCTGCTTTGAGGTCATCAAGCAGAAGCTCTCCGAATCGGACAGCAAGCCCATCATCAAGGGAAAGGTGGTACTTGCGACGGTCAAGGGAGATATCCACGATATCGGAAAAAATATCGTGAAGGTGCTTCTGGATAATTACGGCTATCAGGTCATCGACCTGGGTAAGGACGTTGACCCGCAGCGTGTGGTTGACGCAGCCATAGAAAACGATGTCCGTCTTGTGGGACTGTCCGCTCTTATGACCACTACGCTGGGCGCAATGGAGGACACCATAAAGCTGCTCCGCGAGAACAACGTCAACTGCAAGATAGTGGTGGGAGGAGCGGTCCTTACTCCCGAATATGCAATGAAGATAGGCGCGGACTATTACGCCAAGGACGCCAATGAAACTGTGGCTGCGGCGAAGGAAATATACGGATAACCCCGCGGAGGTCAATAATGGCAGAGATAATTCATATAACCGATATCAATGCGCCCGAGCTGGACGTATATGCGCGGCTTACCGAGGCGCAGCTGAGAAATCGTCTTGAGCCCGAAAAGGGGATATTCATTGCGGAAAGCCCCAAGGTGATAAACCTTGCCCTAAGTGTGGGGTACGAGCCTGTTTCCATGCTGACCATTCAGCGGCACATCGACGGACAGGCGGGAGAGCTTCTCGGAAAATGCGGAAATATCCCCGTATTCACGGCGGAAAGCGAGCTTCTCGAGCAGCTGACGGGCTTCCGTCTGACAAGGGGAGTATTGTGTGCGATGCGCCGACCGAAGCTTCCCGAAGCGGAGGAGATATGTCAGAATGCCGCACGTATCGCAGTCCTTGAAAACATCGCCGATTCAACGAATGTGGGAGCAATATTCCGTTCTGCGGCGGCTCTGGGAGTGGACGGGGTGCTGGTAACGCCCTCCTGCTGTGACCCGCTGTGCAGACGAGCAGTGCGGGTAAGCATGGGCACGGTCTTTCAGATCCCGTGGACATATATCGGCAGCGAAGCCTCGCAGTGGCCCGAAGAGGGGATAGCTCGGCTCCATGCTATGGGCTTTAAGACAGCTGCAATGGCGCTGAGCGATGATTCGGTCAGCATCGACGACCCGAAGCTTCACGCCGAGGAAAGGCTTGCAATAGTCCTCGGGACGGAGGGCGACGGGCTGTCGGAAAAGACGATAGCCGCCTGTGACTACACGGTGCGCATACCCATGCAGCACAATGTGGATTCGCTGAATGTGGCTGCGGCAAGCGCAGTGGCATTCTGGGAACTTAGGAAAAATTAAATAACGCCGGATAAATGCGATAATGTGCATTTATCCGGCGTTGTTTTTTTCATATATTCGGAATAAGCCTCGTCTATTTTATTTCGGCATATATCATACCAGTTTTCCAACAGACGATCTCTTTCATCTTCATTTTCGCTTATACTAATCCTCGATTAAAAAGTGTACAAAAAATCAAGCAAAAGCTTAGATTTATGGATTTTGCGCAGATTTTTTGGCTACACTTTTATCGGGGATTAGTATTATATCCATATCTCCGCCGAAGGCTATGCAGTCGGAGCTTTTATTGACGATGCCGCGGCTGTCCGTCAGGGCAAGCTCGTTTTCCGCTTCACAGTAACCGCAGTGGGGACAACGCTCCGCTATGCACTGGATACCGATATGAGCTTTTCCCCACTTGCAGCAGGACGGAGTATCGGCTTTATCTTCCGAAAGACAGTATACCTCTAAAAGCATGTGAGTGTAGTTCATGCTGTGAATCCTCCTCTTTGTGTACGATTATTCGCCTGTACAATAAGTATGTATCATCTTAAAGTCGGAGCATTATATAATGTCTGCTCAACAACCGAAAAAGTGCGCAGAAGCTTTGCTTCGGAGCACTTTTCGGTTGTTGGGTGCAAGGATTTTGGGCGACTTAGCCCAAAATCCTTGCACCTTGCCGCCCGTCAGCGGCGGCAAAGCAGACATTATTTAGGTAGTACGGCACAAATCTTTGATTTGTGCCGCTGAAAATCCTGTTATACAGGATTTTCAGCCAATAACTGCCCGAAGGGCAGTTATTGAGTACGCACTATATACTTTCCCTGCCTATTCACACCGCAGACTTAACAGCTTCCCCTTCCGTCTTTTTTTCATCGTTTTCTATCTGCTCGTCGAAAAGCTTTCCGCCCGAAATTTCCGCCGCGCAGATAGCCTTTACCATGCAGTAATAGGGAATGACAAACATCGCAAGATATCCCGATAGACAAAGCGCCAGCATCGGGACAAAGTATACCTGAAGCGCCGCAAAACGTCCCTTTGAACCGCTCATTGCCTCGACTCCTTCATGATAGATATCCAGTATCTTCTTTTCGGGTTCCTCGGCAAAAAAGTAGGGGATAAGCTGGAATTTTACCGTAACGATTATATAGATAAGGCTGAGCCCCAGCAGTACGATTATCATGCCGAAATACAGCAGAGCCTTCATAATGGCGCTTTCGGTATTGTTGAGTATTGTTATGAATATGTAATATACAGTTCCGCCCACCGCTGCTATCGGGATAAAATACACAAGCTTGTGTAAAAATACAAGCAGATTCAGCAGAATGGCTTTTCCCCATTTTCTTAAGGAAAAATAACCGTAGAACGCTCCCGAAACGGGCGCATTTTTTCCCTGTGCCGCTTGATAGTAGCACCATTTTATCCCATAAAACAGCGGACTGATAAAAACAGTCATCACAGGCGGAAGAATGAGCGCGGCAGTTCTGACCTCGGAGCTTTCCCTGAATGTGTCAATGATCTGAGGCAGCTTCAGCGGGAAGGAAAATGTCCCAAGATCGGGCCTGAGTATAAGCACTATCATATATGCAGCAGCCATAAACAGTGCCATTGCACCGAAATTCACCAGAAAAAGGAATTCGGCTTCCACCCAGTAATATGAAAGTCTGCTGAGAGCTTTTTTTCTGATCTCTTTGTTATTCATAGAAGCTGATATCCTCATCGTTAAAATAATCGGAGTATTCCTCGGCACGGTTGCCGTAATCTGCGCGGTAATCCTCTGCGATAAGCTCGCCTGCGTCGTTGTAGCCCACCGAATCGCCGCCGGGTATCTTTCCGAGAATCTCAAAGGTTTTTCCGTTCTGCCACATCTGCGCAGTGACCATTATCTCATAGCCCTCGCCCATTTCGCACATGAGATCCATAGCCTTCATCTTAGGCAGACCGAAGCAGGAGAGCATATTCATCATAATTCCCGAATGAGTGACTATTCCCGCGCGGACGATGCCGTTCGTCATCATATCCCTGATGATGGCGTCCAGAGAGGTGTAGCAGCGCAGCAGCATGCTTCGGAGACTTTCTCCGTTAGGCGGAGGATTGTCAAGCCCGCCTTTTAGCCATTTCTTGTAGGAATCCAGCTCCACAGCCTCTTCGGCCTTAACGCCCTCGAAGATGCCGAAATCCATTTCCCGCAGGTCGTCTACTAAAACTATCTCGCGGTCGGGGAAGAGTATCTCCGCTGATTGTATCGCTCTTTCCAGCGGACTTGAATACACCCGTTCCACCTTGGGATATTCATGCATCTGATATTGTATGCGAAGCTCCTCCTTGCCCTCTTCGGAGAGAGGAAGGTCGGTCTTTCCTATATAGATACCGTCGTCGTTGGCGGAGGTCCTTCCGTGACGGAGAATGCTTATCCTGTAGCCTTTCAAAAGTATCACCTCAAATAATGTACATATATAATTATTATAATATAAATCTTTGTATCTGTCAATGAAATTTTTCTGCTAAAAATTTTCTTTAATATTTGATTTTGCGATTCATATAATACTAATGCAAACCCGATAACCCAAAGATTTCGATTAAGGAGATTAAAACAATGAAAGACAACATCACAAACGAAGGCAGAGAAACCATGGAAAGATTTAAGATGGAAGCTGCAAGCGAAGTTGGCGTAAACCTCAAGAACGGTTACAACGGTGACCTCACTGCAAGAGAAGCAGGCTCCATTGGCGGACAGATGGTCAAGAAGATGATCGACGCCTACAAGATGGGCAACAAGGCATAACCTGACCATATAAAACAAGCGGCGCTGTAAAGTATTATTCCCGCAAAAGCGGGAAAGGCGAAAGCGGATACTTTGCAGCGCCGCTTTTATTATTTGTTCAGCGAACGCACGGAGCTTTTATAGACGATATCTCCCGAAACGGGGATACGTCCCACACTTGTATCGGGCTTTTCTATCTTTGCCAGCAGCACGTCCACTGCGCGGGCAGACATCATTTCCGTGTTTACTTCGATAGTGGTTATCTTCGGCTCGGAAACGGAGGAATACACCGAATTGTCAAAGCCCGTCACCGAAATATCGTCGGGTATGCGGTACCCCAGCGATTTCAGCTGCTTGATAAGACGGTTTGCGGTCTGGTCGCAGTTGCATACGAATGCTGTAGGCATATCCACGGGAAGAGCGATATCCACCAGCATGCCGTCCTCGGTGCGGTCGTCTAAGATGTAGTTTCGGCTGATGTGGATTCCGTGCCCGATAAGAGATTTTGCATAGCCCAGAAAGCGGTCCTCGATGCTGCTGGTCGCGCCCACGGTGCCCACGAAGGCTATCTTTCTGTGACCGTTTCGGATAAGATAATTCGTCATGTCGAAGGAGGCATAGAAGCCGTCGCAGATAATGCAGTCGATATCGCTGCGGTCGTCGTAGAAATCCAGAAAGACCACGGGAATGCCGCTGTCCGTCAGAAGAGCGGTGTATTCCTTGGAAAAGGGACCTAAAAAGATGACTCCGTCCACGCGGTCGGCAGTGAGAAGCTTCGGAAGAATTAGGTTTTCCTCGTCGGAAACGGTGAGAGTGTGGAAGAAAGCGTAATAGTCCCGCTGCTGCAGAAAAGCGGAGATGTGCTTGTAGTATTTCAGATAGAATGAATCCTCGTCGATGAATCTTTCCGAAGCAATAACGCCGACATTGCCCGTGCGCTCGCTTTTTTTCACCGCAGATACCTTCATGGCACGATAATTGTAGCCAATCTCGTCCGCAGTGCGGCGCACCCTGCTGCGAAGCTCCTCGCTGACGCCCTCCTTGCCGCTGAGCGCCTTTGACACTGCCACGATGCTTATGCCCAGTCTGTCGGCGATATCCTTCATTCTGACTTCCTTGCTCATTTAGTTACATTCCTTTTCATTAATACAAAGATACGTCCACAAATCCGTCCAGAAGCTGATCTATATACTTAAATGCAGCGCTTGCGCCCTTTGCCACTGCGGTCATGGGCTCGTCGGCGGGATAGCAGTGTATTCCCGTTTCCTTTGTGAGCAGCTTGTCCAGACCGCCCAGCATTGCTCCGCCGCCCGACATCAGTATGCCCTTTGTATGTATATCGCCCACCAGCTCGGGAGGAGTCTGCTCCAGAACGTCCTTCACTGCGGTGATAAAGTCGTCGGTCATGCCGTGTATCGCCTCGTATATGTCCATATCGGAGACCTCCACCGACGCGGGAAGTCCCGAGAGCATGTGCCGTCCGCGGATATTCGCCTTGACGCTGCCGGTCGGGTCGAACACGTTTGTAAGGGTGAATTTTGCATACTCCGCAGTCTTTTCGCCGATAAGCACATGATATTTCTGACTGATATATTTCATGATAGCGCTGTCCAGACGATTTCCCGCCATTTTGACGGAGGTCTTGGCAACGATGCCGTTCATGGAGACCACAGCAACGTCGGTAGTTCCGCCGCCGATGTCGATGACCATATTTCCGCCGGGCTTGGAGATATCTCCGCCCGAGCCTAAAAGCGCTGCCAGAGGCTCTTCGATGAGGTATATTTTTCTTGCACCCGCAGCCCTTGCGGCATCTACCACTGCGCGGCTCTCCACGTCGGTTATGGACGAGGGTATGCACATTATCATGCGGGGCATTATCATCTGCCGCTTCATCACCCGATGGATAAACTCGGTTATCATGCATTCGTTCATGTTGTAGTCGGAGATGACTCCGTCGCACAGAGGACGTATCACCGCGATATAATCGGGAGTCTTTCCCGTCATCCTGTCGGCTTCGGCGCCCACGGCGATGATCTCCTCGGTTTTCTTGTTGAATGCGACCACCGACGGTTCATTGAGGACGATTCCCTTTTTCTCCATGGAGATCAGCACGTTGGCTGTTCCCAGATCTATTCCAATATCCATATTATTGCGCCACCTGACGGTAAGCTGCTCCTTTCATTATTTATAATACAGCCGCGCATACCGCCGCCGTCACCGAAGAGGCTCCGATATCCTTCAGCAGCTCTGCGCAGCGGTTGGCTGTAGAGCCGGTTGTAAAAATATCATCGCAGAGGAGTATCTTTTCCCCGCCAAGCTTTTTGTCAAGGGAGAAATACTCCGTCATAACGGCTGTTTTGCGTTCCTCGGCAGTTCTGCTGTGCTGTGTTTCCGACGAGTATCGTTTTCCGATAAGGTCCGTCCTCACGGGGATATCCAGCAGCTCCGACAGATGCTCTGCAAGTATTTCCGACTGATTATATCCTCTCTTCCGAAGCTTTTTCCTGTTCATCGGAACGGGGACTATATAGTCAATATCGGTATGCTCTTCATTTTTCAGCAGTTCGTAAAGCCGCTGCGAAAAAATGACTGCGGCGTTTTCACTTTTCTTGTATTTCATTGCGAGAACGGCATTTTTCACGCTCTCGCCGCTGTAAGAAGCCGCGAAAAAGCAGCGGTCGTAATATATCCTTTCCGTGCCGCATTCGCAGACGTAATGTCCGCAGCGGCGGCATATCCTGACCGAATCGAAATTCACCCATTCCGCCTGTGTATAGCAGGTCTCGCAGCAGTAGCTGCTCCAATGTATGACCTTCCCGCAGAAGGGACATCTGTTGGGGAATATCAGGTCGATGAGCATTTCCTTCCTGTCGGTCTTTACCATGTCAAAGCCGCTCATAATTCGGTCTGCCTTTCCTCGAGATTTGTCTCCAGCATGTATTTCAGACAGGAATATCGCAGCGTTCTGCGGTTGTTTGCCACCATTCTTTCCACCGCCGCCGACGAGCCCACGATGATAAGCAGCTTTTTGGCACGGGTAACGGCGGTGTACAGCAGATTTCTGTAATAAAGCTTGTCAAAGCCGCCCAGCAGGGGGATTATCACAGCATTGAACTCGCTGCCCTGACTTTTGTGGACGGTTATCGCATAGGCAAGCTCCAGCTGGTCCAGCATATCGAAGTCATATTCGGTGATACGTCCCTCAAAGTCGATGATGACCTTGCTGTCGCTGCGGCGCACCTTGATTATTGTGCCTATATCTCCGTTGAAAATTCCCGCACCCTCTTCGTTTTCTTTTTTCCATAAAATGTCGTAATTGTTTTTGGTCTGCATGACCTTATCGCCGTCGCGGAAGGTGTAAAGGATACCCTTGACCTCTGCCCGTCCCTTTTCGGGAGGATTAATCCTCTGCTGCAACAGCCTGTTGAGCTCGGTCACTCCGAGAGCGCCTTTTCTGGACGGGCACAGCACCTGTATATCGTCGAAAGGGGAGTAATTGTACGCCTTCGGGAGACGTTCGCTGTAAAGCTCGGCAACAAGCTCAGCCGCCTTTTCGCTGTCAAGGCGCTGCATGAAGAAAAAGTCGTTGTCCTTCAGGGTAAGTACGGGATCTTCTCCGCTTACTATCCTGTGAGCATTGGTGATGATAGCGCTCTGCTGCGCCTGTCGGAATATCTCGGTGAGCTGTACCACCGTAAGCCGTCCGCAGTCTGTCATATCCTTGAGAAGATTTCCCGCGCCCACGCTGGGCAGCTGGTCGCTGTCGCCCACCATGATGAGCCTGCATGAAAGCTTCATTGCGCGGAGCAGAGCCTCGAACAGCAGACAGTCCACCATGGACATCTCGTCGATTATCATAACATCGCAGGAAACGGGGTCGTTTTCGTCGTGCTTGAATTTCAGCTGTCCCGTGCTGTCGTATACTACTTCAAGGAGACGGTGGATAGTCTTAGCGGGGTAGCCCGTCAGGTCGGATATGCGTTTTGCGGCGCGTCCCGTGGGAGCGGCTATCATGACCTTCATGCCCCGCTGTTCGTATAGTGAGATGATAGCCTTTAAGGTCGTGGTCTTACCCGTTCCGGGGCCGCCTGTTAGAATGAGGAATCCCTGTGAAAGGGCAAGAGAGATAGCCTTTCGCTGCTGTTCGGCGTAGGTGATGCCCTTGGCAGTCTCTTCGATGTCGATAAGCTTGGAGTAATCGTCGTCCGAGTTGATAAAGCAGCCCCTCATAAGGGAAAGACGGTCGGTTATGTAGGATTCTGCGCGGAAATAATCGTACAGATAGACAAATTCCCGTCCGTTCTTGTCGAAGATGACTATGTTGTCGTCGTCCTCCTCGGCAGCAAGAGCCTCGGCATATTTTTCCTCGTCGGTCTTGAGAAGAGATATCGCCGCAGCTTTCAGCCTGTCGGCGGGCAGACAGCAGTGACCGTTAAATGTATTGTGAAACAGGACATAAAAGATACCTGCCCGTATGCGGTTGATGTCGTCCTTGGGGCGTTCAAGCTTATCGGCGATATACTCCGCCTTTTCGAATTCAAGCTCGATGCCGTTTCGGCAGAGCACGTAGGGATTCTCCTTGATGACGTCGATAGAGAACTGTCCCCAGCGCTTCCATATCTTCACGGCAATTGAAGGGAGGATATTGAATTTTGAAAGGAATATCATCAGAGAGCGTATGCCGTTGATACGCTTGAATTCCTGAGAAGCCTCTTCTATTCTCTTTTTGGTGATGCCTTTTATTTCGAGAAGCTTTTCGGGTTCGTTTTCGATGATATCGAGACTTTTCTCGCCGAATTTGTCGACTATTTTCTTAGCCATTGCGGGGCCTATGCCCTTAATTGCCCCCGAGGACAGGTATTTCAGGATAGCGGAGGAGGTTGCGGGCATTTTCCGTTCGCATATCTGCGCCTTGAACTGTGAGCCGAATTTGGGGTGATTGACATATTCGCCCGTAAGGCGCAGCTCCTCGCCCACGTCGATGTTGCCAAGCTCGCCGACCACGGTAACGAGGTCGCTGCCCGTGTCCAGGTCTAGGACAATATAGCCGTTTTCGCTGTTCCTGAAAAGGACGCTGTCCACTTCGCCCTCAATGGCGATAAGGTCCTTCTGAACGGTCTCCACCGTATCCCTCCTTTCCGATCATTTTCCGTGTATCATTTTCTTGATTTGTTCAGCTTCTGAACGTAATAGTTAGCGAACGCGGAGAGCTTTTTCGGAAGTGCCCCGCCCAGATAGCAGATAGCCTTCACGCCCGCAGTGGGGATTATCTCAAGCTTTCCCGCGAACATTCCCTCCACAGCTTCGGAGGCTGCCATTGCGGAGGTGATGCCGTCTATTTTGCCGCGAACTCCCGCTCTGCTGTTGAAGTCGGTCTTGACGGGACCGGGGCAGAGCATGCTGATATGAACGTTGAGACCTCTGCGCTTTATCTCCTCGTAAACGGAGGCGGTAAGGCTGACAATGTAGCTTTTCGTGGCATAATAAACGGACATGAGCGGTCCCGGAACATATCCCGCCGAGGAAGCCACGTTGAGGATATATCCGTAATTTCTCCGAGCAAATCTTCTGAGGAAAAGCTTCATGAGAATGTGGACAGCCCTGACGTTGACATCAAGCATATCCATTTCCTTAGAAAGGCTTGTCTGTGCGAATTCTCCGTACATACCGAAGCCTGCGTTGTTGACGAGGACTTCGGTATTATATTCGCAGGCGAGCCTGTACAGTGCAAGGCATTCCTTTTTATCGGCAAGGTCTGCGCTGACAGCGGTGGTATATTTTTCGCCGAACTCGCACACAAGGCGTTTCAGTTCCTTTTCATTTCGCCCCGTTATGATAAGGTGATACCCTATTTCCCGAAGCTGACGGGCGATATCCCGTCCGATACCCGAGGTAGCGCCCGTGACCACGGCAGTTTTTCTTGTAGTGGTGCATTTGTGGATAATGTTCATATTTGTCCTCCGATCTTCTGCTGTTCGCTTTGGCTTCGTTCCGCTCTATGCTTTGCGGTTACATACGATTTGCTGTTCGTTTTCGGCGGAGCAGAGCTCCGCGCATTTGATTCGCTCCGCTGTTAAATGCACGCCGCCCTTTGGAAACTCGCAGCCTTGAAAGGCCGGCGAACTTTTTATTGCGGGCTTACTGCTTATTGGCTGTGACTCTCATCTTAGAACCTAAGTGCTAAGGACTAAACACTAGGTACTAGGTACTATGTACTAAGTACTATCCGCTAATCGCTATTTGCTATTAGCTAAAACAAAGATATCTGATCCGACTTGGGCAGATCCCTCAGCGCGCCTATGGCTTCCAGCGTCTCAATAACGCTCTTGCCAACGCCGCTTCGCTCCTGGACTTCGTCAATGGACAGGAACTCTCCCTGCAAAGCCGCTTCTCGCAGTGCAACCGCAGCATTGTTTCCTATGCCCGAAGCCGCACAGAACGGCAGTCTTATCTTTCCGTCCTCGGGCAGATAGTCAAGCCCGTCCGATTTGTAGATGTCAATGGGTAAAAATTCAAAGCCTCTCGCCATCATTTCGTTGATGAGCATGAGCATATCAAGGGTGCCCGATTCCTTTGCTGTACGGCTGTCCTTGTTTTTCAGCTCGTTTATCTTCATTTTGACGGCGTTCCGTCCCAGCATTGCAATTTCCGCGTCAAAGTCCTCGCCGCGGACAGTGAATATGGTGGCGTAAAATTCCAGCGGATAGTTTATCTTGTACCAGCCCAGCTTCTGCGCAGCGATAACATACGCCGCCGCATGAGCCTTCGGGAACATGTACTTTATCTTAAGACAGCTGTCGATGTACCATTCGGGAACATCATGGTCGCGCATGTTCTGCTTCATTTCCTCGGTGAGCAGCTTGGGAGCCTTGCCCTTACGGGTTATCTCCATTATCTTGAAGGACAGGTTAGGGTCAACACCGTGATAGATAAGATAGGTCATGATGCCGTCACGGCAGCCGATGACCTCGGAAATGGTGCATGTTCCGTTTTTGATAAGCTCCTGCGCATTTCCGAGCCATACGTCCGTTCCGTGGGACAGACCCGATATCTGTAAAAGGTCGGAGAATTTCTGCGGCTTTGCTTCAAGAAGCATTCCCTTTACGAAGCTCGTGCCCATTTCGGGGATAGCGAGGGTGCCCGTTTCCCAGCCGATGTCCTCCGCGGTGACGCCAAGAGCCTCGGGGGAGGTGTACAGACTCATAACCTTCTTGTCGCCCGCAAAGATATCCTTTGTCATAACGCCCGTCATGTCCTCAAGGTGCTTGTAGAGGGTGGGACAATCGTGTCCCAGCTCGTCCAGCTTGAGGATCGTATCGTGGAGAGAATGGAAGTCGTAGTGAGTGGTGACAACATCTGAATTAGCGTCCTCGGCAGGGTGCTGAACGGCGGTGAAATCGTAGACCTCGTAATCGGAGGGGATAACGACCATTCCGCCGGGGTGCTGACCGGTGGTGCGCTTAACGTCGGTGCAGCCCTTAGTCAGGCGGTTTTCCTCGGCTCTCGGGACATGCTGCCCCGTTTCGTCCAGATAATGCTTAACGTAGCCGTATGCGGTCTTTTCGGCAACGGTGCCGATAGTTCCCGCTTTGAATACGTTTTCGCTGCCGAAGAGGGTCTCGGTGTACTTGTGAGCGCTTGTCTGATACTCGCCCGAGAAGTTAAGGTCGATATCGGGAGCCTTGTCGCCGTTGAAGCCGAGGAAGGTCTCAAAGGGGATATCGTGTCCCTCGCGGCGCATGGGCTGACCGCAGACTGGGCAGTCCTTTTCGGGCAGGTCATAGCCCGAGCCGATTGAGCCGTCGGTGAAAAATTCGCTGTGCTTGCACTTGTCGCAGATGTAGTGGGGCGGCAGGGAATTGACCTCGGAGATACCCGACATGTTCGCCACGAAGGACGAGCCTACCGAACCACGGGAGCCCACCTGATAGCCATGCTCGTTGGAGTTTGCCACCAGCTTCTGTGCGATCATGTACAGCACGGCAAATCCGTTCTTGACGATAGAGGTAAGCTCCTTGTCAAGGCGTTTTTCCACGATCTCGGGCAGAGGGTCGCCGTAGATGCGGCGGGCGGTCTCCCATGTGATGCGGGGAAGCTCCTCCTCGGCGTTGTCCATGCTGGGAGTAAATGTTCCGGGGGGGATAGGTCTGATATCGGGGTCGCACATATCGGCGATCCTGTTGGGATTGGTCACGCAGACCTCAAAAGCCTTTTCCTCGCCGAGGTAGGCAAATTCCTCCAGCATTTCATCGGTGGTGCGAAGATAAAGCGGCGGCTGATGTTCCGCGTCGTCGAATTTTCCGTACATGAGAATCTTTCGGAAAACGCTGTCATTCTTGTCCATGAAGTGAACGTCGCAGGTAGCGCATACGGGAATGTTCATTTCCTCGCCCAGACGGACGATCTTCCTGTTAAGCTCCTGTAGATCCTCAATGGTGTTGATATCGGGATAGTCCTCGCTGCGAATGAGGAATTCATTGTTGAGGACGGGCTGTATCTCCAGATAGTCGTACAGAGAAGCTATCCTTTTCAGCTCGGACATGCTGCGCCCGTCGCGGACAGCGGTAAAAAGCTCGCCCGATTCGCAGGCGCTTCCCACGATAAGCCCCTCTCTGTGGAGCTTCAGCTCGGATATGGGAATGCGCGGACGGCGCTTGTAATACTTAGTGTGACCTATCGAAACAAGCTTGTACAGATTTTTCAGTCCCACGCTGTTTTTGACGAGGATGATCTGATGATAGGTCTTAAGTGCTCTCGGGTCAACGCCGCGGAGACAGCCGTTTATCTCGCTGATATTTTTTATGTTGTTCTCGGTGATAAGACGGTTTGCCAGCCTGATGAAAATGCGTCCCAGCATTTTCGCGTCCTCGAAGGCGCGGTGATGGTCGAACTCGCCCAGTCCCAGAGCCTTTGCCACGATATCGAGCTTGTATTTTTTCAGCTCGGTGAGTATACCTCTGCTGAGGGTCACGGTATCAATGACGGAGAATTCAAAATCAATGCCGTATCTTTCGCAGGCGGCGCGGATAAAGGACGTGTCAAAGCCTGCATTGTGTGCGATAAGCACAGGCTTTTCTCCGCAGAAGGCGATGAATTTCCGCAGCACCTCCTCCTGAGAGGGCGCGTTTTGAACGTCCTCGTTTTTAATGCCTGTAAGCTCGGTTATCCTCGGAGGGATTTCCCGTTCGGGGTCAACATATTCGGAGAAGGTCTCGCCCAGTTCAAGGTTGTCAAGCTTTACGGCGCCGTATTCGATTATCCTTTCGGTGCTTGCGGAAAAGCCCGTAGTTTCGAGGTCGAACACGATAAGCTCGCCTGTCAGCGGACGGTCCTCTATGCAGGAGACAGCCTCCTCGCAGTCGTCCACGGAATATGCCTCGCAGCCGTAGATTGCCTTGAAATCGCCGCCCTTTTTGCGTATTTCGGAAACACAGTCGTAAGCGGCGGGGAAAGCCTGCACTCCGCCGTGGTCGGTGATAGCGATAGCCTTGTGACCCCATGAGTAGGCGCGCTTGATAAGCTTTTCCACGGGAGTTACCGCGTCGAGGGTAGACATGTTCGTATGCATGTGAAGCTCGACCCGCTTTTCCTCGGCGGTGTCGGTGCGTTCTATCTTCTTGACCTTCATGATGTCGTTAGCCTTGAACTGCAGCTCGTTGTCGAAGGTATCGAAGTCCACCCGTCCGCGGACAACGACAGTAGTGCCCTCCTTAAGCTGTTTGTAGGGATTTTCGGCTTCCTTATCCTGAAAATCCTTTATGGATATAGAGCTTGTGTAGTCGGTGATCCCAACGGTGACAATGCGCTTTTCCTCGCCCTTTTTGTTTTTGATCTCCTTTTCGGCGTATTCGAACACATCGCCCCAGATAACGGCGTTTGTCATCTTGCCCGTAATATCGCCGATATTGGTAGCAGAATCGGCGTAGATATGTTTTCCCTTGATGACCTCTGCATCATCGGTGAGGATAGGCAGCTCCTTGAAATCCATTTTTACGACAGGCTCATTATCTTCGGGAGCATCGTTCATAACAGGCGCTTCGGGAACGGGCATGCTTGCGTAAAGCTCCTCCATTTCACGATTATAGCTTTCCATAGGGTCCTCATCGGACTGTCTGTCGGAGATATCCACAGTGAAGCTGCGGGAGAATTCCTCGGTGAGCAGCCTTGCGAGCTCGGTATCCACCTTAGCTCTTTTGAGGAGCTCCGCGCCGCCGTTTTTGAGCACAATGCGGATATTGCCGTCCTGCTCGGAGAGCACAGCGCCCTTTGTGTGGCCGTTGATAACGGCAATGCGTGTTTTGAGCCGTGCAATAGCTTCGTTTACGTATTTCGTCTCGAACATATTGGGGGTATATCTGCAGCGCAAAAAAAGCTCGGAGATACCGAGAGCGCGGCACATTTCATGTTCAAATCCGAGGATATTCTCGCAGCGCTGGAGAGCCTCAAACTTAGCAAAAACGGTAAGTCTGGTAGATTCCTTGTTGTGAGTAAGCTTAAGTATCTCGCCCTTTCCGATGGGGTTGGGGACAGCGTCGGAGTAATCGGAGAAAAAGTCTTTAATGAGCATCGTATCCACCTTAAAAACAGATCATAAAAAGTTCGGCATATCAATACTACTATTATACAACAAACCCGCAGATTTTACAAGTACCCATATGTATTTTTTTCAAGGAAATCCCGATGATTTTCATTGACTTTTCCCTAAAAATATATTACAATATTCAGTAGTGAATTATGAAAGGATAACCGACATGAAAATATACGATATTTCGGGCAGCTGGAGCTTTTCGGCAGACAGCGCCAATGAGGGCATTGAGAAGAAATTTTTTCTTGGCAGCTTTGATGATGAAATAACTCTCCCCAACACCGTTTCCGCGGCGCAAAAGGGGGAGTATAACACCGATATGAGCACAGGCTATCTGTCCGACCCCTATTATTATGAGGGCTATGCATGGTTCTCCCGTGAGATAGTCCTTGATGACTATTCGGCGGATAACGTCTATACGCTGAAGCTGGAGCGCACCCGTGTGTCTCACATCTGGATAGACGGGGAATATGCGGGCAGTATGAACAGTCTCTGTACATCTCATCTGTATGATATAACCGCTCTTGCAAAGCCGTCCTTTAAGCTTACGGTCATGGTCGATAATACGGACTATCCCACAAGAGGCGGACATATGACCTCTCCCGACACCCAGACCAACTGGAACGGCATACTTGGCGAGATATCCATAACCTCCGAAGTGAGGGGAGTGCTCCGCGATATCACCATAGCGGAAAACTACGATGATAACACGGTCACAATTACAGCCTGCGCGTCCGAAGACATTTCCGCGGAAATAACCTCCGACGGCGCATTTGACGCAGCTTCCGCAGTGTTTAAAAATGGACAAAGCAGCGTGCAGATAAAGTGCCGCGATAATATTGAAAAATGGAGCGAATTTACTCCCAGATTCTACAATGTGACTATCACCGCCGCAAACGGCAATACATATAAGACCACCTTCGGCATGAAAAAGCTTGAAACATTCAGAAGAGAAAATAATTCCTACGGCTTTAAGATAAACGGAAAGGAGATCATTCTCCGCGGCAAGCACGACGGAATGATATTCCCCATGACAGGCTATGCTCCCACCGACGTGGAGGGCTGGCTTAAGGTGATGCAGACTGCGAAGTCCTATGGGATAAATCATTACCGTTTCCACACCTGCTGTCCGCCCGACGCGGCATTTACCGCTGCGGATATGCTGGGCATCTACATGGAGCCCGAGCTGCCCTTCTGGGGGACTATCCACGGAAAGGACGACAAGGACTTCAACGCTCCCGAGCAGGAATATCTTATCAGCGAGGGCTTCGGGATAATAAAGGAATTCGGACATCACCCCTCCTTCGTGATGATGTCCCTGGGCAATGAGCTCTGGGGCAGTGCGGACAGGCTCAGCGAGATAATCGGCGGCTTCAAGGAGGTCAACGACCGTATCCTCTATACGGGCGGCTCCAACAATTTCCAGTTCTTCCCGACGGAGGTCCCCAACGAGGATTTCTTCGTAGGAGTGCGATTTGATAAGGAATTTCTGATACGAGGCTCCTATGCAATGTGTGACGCACCGCTGGGATTTGTCCAGACCGACAAGCCCAATACCGTGCATAATTACGACGTATATTTCAGCAGCGGCTCCGAAATGGGAGAAGCCGACGAAAACGGCGAGATAGAGATACAGTACGGCACGGGAGTGAAAAAGGTCAAGACCAACGGCGGCGGAAGATATATCCCGCAGAAGCCCGTAGTCTCCCACGAGGTGGGGCAGTATTACACCTATCCCGACTATGACGAGATCGATAAATACACGGGAGTGCTGAAAGCGCGCAATTTAGAGGTTTTCCGCGACCGTCTGAATGCCGCGGGAATGGGAGAGTATGCGAAAGCGAATTTCATGGATTCAGGACGTCTGGCGGCGCAGTGCTATAAGCTGGAGATAGAAGCCGCAAGACGCAGCCGCTGTCTGTCGGGCTATCAGCTGCTGGACATACAGGATTTCACGGGGCAGGGAACTGCTATGGTAGGGATCCTCAATTCCTTTATGGAGCCAAAGGGTATCATTTCCCGGGAGGAATGGAACTATTTCAACGGCGAAACCGTGATTATGGCAGCATTTCCGAGCTTTGTGCTGTATGACGGCGATGAATTTTCCGCAGAGATAATCGTCTCCCATTTCGGAAGCACCGACATTTCGGGAATGACCGCCGAGATAGATCTCCTCGGAAAGAAATACGCGTTCAGCTGTGAAGCAGTCAAGGAAAACGGCGTATATACGATAGGAATAATCACTGCGGATATTTCTGCCGAAAAGCAGGAAAGGGGAAAGCTTTCACTTAAAATGGGCGATATCAGGAACGAGTACGAGCTGTATCTCTTCCCGAAGCAGTATGTGAACATCGGCGACCTGTCCACGGATAACCTGTTCGTCACCGCGGATAAGTTTGCGGCTCTGGAAAAGCTGTCCGAAAAGAAAAATGTCCTGCTCGTAACGGAAAATGTCAAGGGGATAGACAGCGTGTACTGCACCGATTTCTGGAATTTCGGCATGTTCCGCAGCATATCCGAGTCCATGGGCAGACCCGTCCCCACGGGCACGCTGGGCATATCCGCCCGCAATACCCACAGTGCATTAAAGGGCTTTATCTCCGATACATACACCACGCCACAGTGGTACGATATCATCACCAACAGCAGATGTATGGTCCTTGACGGCACGGACATCGACCCGATAGTCCGCACCATAGACAATGTGGAGCGTAATCATAAGCTGGCGCTGCTTTTCGAAGCGAAGTGCGGCGGGGGAAATATCATCGTCTGCGCAGCCGACCCAGATAAGACGGGGAAGTCGCCCGAGCTGTCGGCGTATATCGGCAGCATAGCCGAGTATGCGGCATCGGAGGATTTCAAGCCCGATAAGGAGATATCACCCGAGAGATTGACCGAGATACTTTTCTGATAATGCAATAAAAACCTTAGAAGCGTTCAAGCTTCTAAGGTTTTTTATCTTTTCTTCTTCCGTTTATTTTTATTCGCAGTCCTATCCGCAACAGTTCGCTTCATCTTCCCGCAGAGCACCCCAAGCTGCCCCTTGTCCGCGATAGGGGACAGAGCGGACAGATAATCCGCCGCGCCCTCGTACATATCCAGCTTCAGCAGAGTGCGTATCAGACAGAACCCCAGAATGGAGGAATTTCTTGAACTGTCGCTGTGTTCGAGCCGATTTGATTCCTTGTACGCCTTAAGGAAGATAGTCAGCGCGGCGTCGTAATTCCCCGCGATAAACTGATGTATGCCCATGGAGCGGCGCATGAGCAGAGTATTCTCATCCAGGAGCTCCTTGTTGAGCCGCACGAAAAGCTCCTCCGCCTCGCGGAACTTGTTCAGCAGAAACAGGCAGAGCAGATAGTTTGCGGCAAAGCTTTGCTTTAAGAGCTTTGATATCTTTTCATCGTCGGTCTGTGAGAAAGTGTCATACGCTTCGTCCAGCTCACCGCGGAAAAGCAGCGCCGTTCCCAGCATATTCTGCCCCTCGGCAATATCCGCGGGAGTTTTCGCCTTTTCCATGGCAGCCTTAAGAGCGGAAATGTACTCGTCGGAATATCCCTGTTCCGTGAGGATATTTACCGAATCCTTGTAGATGTTGGATCTTTTCTTGAAAAACATCACATCATATCCTTTTCATCGGGCTTGACGGCAACGCCGTGAATGCGGTCGTAGCGGAATTTCAGCTTGACGAACAGACTTGCCGCCGCGTCAAGGAGAGCCATTACGCCGATAACTATGTGAAGCACCTTCACGCCGTAAAGCAGCCGGTCGTCGAGGGTCTGTAAGATAAAGTACACACCGATAGCCGCAAGCATGATTATCTTAGTGAATTTTATCATAAATTCGGCGTAGTCGGAAATATCCTTTTTGCGCTTGGTCAGAACATTGACGATTACGAACGCGTCCATAAAAAACACGACCACTACCAGCACCATAAAGACGATATAAGCCGCGCCGAATTCCTTAAGCTGTTCAAACATTTCAACACCTCGTTTTTTCAATGAGAATTATATGCTGCTGCACCTAAAATAACCGTTGACCGCTCAAAGATTCTCTATAACTTCATATGCCTTGATAAGCTGCAGATCGTACAGCTCCTGCTCGGTGGTGGACAGCTTAAAGGGGTCTATCTGCGCGTCCTGAGCCACGTCATAATCGGGCTTTATGCCTATTCCCGTGAAATTGAAGCGGCTTTTTGTCTGCATAGACGCCACCGAGAATTTCACCGCGCTTCCGTCGGAGCACTTGTAGGTCTCCTGCAAAACGCCCTTTCCGTAGGAGGTCTTTCCCACGGTCACGGCGGATTTTTCGTCCCTGAGAATGTACGCGAAAAGCTCCGCTTCGCCCTTAGTGCCGTTGTTTATCAGAACGGTCATGGGAGCACTGAGATAGTCCTCGTCCACGGTGACGACCAGCGGTTCATCGGTGGTCTTGTAGAACGCCCTCGCCGCCTCGCAGGGAGGGAGCAGCTCCTCCAGGACCGCGGTCAGGCTGTCGATCGTGCCGCCGCCGTTGTCTCTCACATCGAAGATGTATTTTTCCGCACCCTTTTCCTTAAGCTGCCCCAGCACATCGGAGAACTGCTCGGGAGTGGTAGCGTTGAATTCGGTAATGTGGATATATCCGATATTCCCCTTGATGCGTCCCGTAACGGAGATGATATCGTTCCTCGATGATATAAGGTCGGCATTGAGGAATGAAGCGGTTCCGTCCTCGGAGATGCGCTTGATATGCAGCTTGACCTTAGTGCCCTCCTGCGATGTGAACAGCTTGACAGCCTCGGAATATCCGCCCGGATAGGAGATAATGTTGGTATTATTGACCGCCATTATGATATCTCCCGGCTTGATGCCGTATTCCTCGGCGGAGGAGCCCGCGGTCACGTCGGTCACCCTGACATAGCCGCTGACGTCCTTTTCCCATGCAAAACCCAGTCCTATGCGATAGCCAGTATATTCGGGGGACATATTGGCGTACTCGTCGGCGGTGTAGTATACCGCGTAAGGGTCATCGAGACCGTTGATATAGCCTCTGATTATATCGTCGAGCATGTTGCTTTCGTCGATATTGTTCACATAATATGTTCTTGCGAAGCTGTCGGTCTCGGATAATTTATTGTAAAACTCTTCCTTTTCGCTGACAGAGCGGACCTTCTCATTGAAAATATTTAGAGCCGCATTGTTGGTCACGACAAAGGTCACGGCAGCAGTTATTGCCATTAAACCGATGACTGTTCCGATTGAAATTTTTTTACTCATATGATCTGCCTTTCCTTTGCGGGAAATATAGGGAACCGCTGATAAAATCGTTTCACGACACTCTCAGTAACGGATTTTCGAGTGTCGGAAACGATGGCGTCGCCTTTTATCAGCGCTTCCCTAGGGAACTGCTGATTAAATCGTTTCACGACACTCTCAGTAACGGATTTTCGAGTGTCGGAAACGATGGCGTCGCCTTTATCAGCGCTTCCCTAATAAACGACACAAATTTCCCGACATTCAGCTTCCGCAAAAATCATATATGCAAATTTTTGCGGAGCCGAATGCAGAAATTTTAATGTCGTTTATTATAGAATAAATCTACACCATGCATTGCTGCACGGTGCAGATCATTGGGTGCTTTGCGGGAAGATGATCAGTTATTGACATCTACATAGTTAAGAGGGTCGGTATGCTGACCGTTTACTCTGACCTCAAAGTGGCAGTGATAGCCGTAAGCATAGCCCGTGTTTCCTATGTAGCCGATGATCTGCCCCTGCTGTACCTCGTCGCCTACGCTGACGGTAGTGCTGGACATATGACCGTAAAGGGTAGCGATATTGTCGCCGTGGTCGATAACGACGTGTACGCCGTAGCCGTTGCCCGTATCGGAAGCGGTGATAACGACTCCGCCTGCGGAAGCGACGATAGCCTCGCCCTGACAGCCCGGCTTGTTTATGTCGATACCCTTATGGAAATCGGAGGAGCCCTCCTCAACGATGTATCTTTCGCCATAACCGTCGGTCATATTTCTTACAGTGGGAACAGGCCAGATAAAGCCTGTCACAGAGCTTGTTCCGTAGCCACTGCCCGAAGTGTCGGAGGAATCGGTCTGGTCGGTGTCCTCAGCCTTGGGGTAATAGGTCTTGCCCCATTCGTATGTATCATAGGGATCCACGAATTCTCTTTCGGTAACAGTTGTTGCAGTCACGTCAAATTCATCATCGTCGGAGTCGGGAGAATAGACATCGTAATCATCCTCGGGAGCAGCTTCTGTCTCGGGGAAGAGATTCTCATAAGCAGTGGTCACCTCGGTAACGGTTGTCTCGGGAGGAGCGGTCTCCTGTACGGGAGCCTCCGTTACAGTGACAGTTTCTTCCTGAGCAGCCTTTTCAGCCTGCTGTTTTTTCTTCTTTTCAGCCATTTTTGCGGCTATTTCTTCCTGTTGTTTACGGATAAAGTCCTGGAGTTCCTCTTCGGCGGCAGCCTCCTGAGCCTTAAGCTCGTCGGTCATTTCAGCCTGAGCCGCAGCCTTTTCCTCGTACCATTTTTTAGTTTCCTCATGGTTAGCGTAGGTCTCGCGGAGCTTTTCGAGGACAGCCATCTGTTCGTTCTTCTTCTCGTCGAGAGCCGCACGCTGATTTTCCAGAGCGGTCTTGTCGTCGTTGAGCTCTTCTATCTTGTCGCAGAGAGCGGATATCATATCGTTGTCATGCTTGGAGATGCGCTGTACCATTTCCATTCTTGCGAGGATATCGTAGAAGCTGGAGGAACCGGCAAGAATTTCGGCAACGCCGTCGCCGCCCGACATATAAATGACTCTGAGACGTTCTCTGAATTCCTCAACGCCATCATCGACCTCAGCCTGTTTCTCTGCTATCTTTTTGTCAAGCTCTTCAAGCTGGGTGTTCAGGAGAGCTATCTGTTCGGTGAGGTTATCCATTTCCTCTTCCTGGACCTTCATTTTCTCGTCGTAGAGAGCGAGATATTCCTCCTGCTGTTCGGCGCCTTCGAGATACTCGTTCAGTTCAGCCTCCAGCTTTTCGCGTTCCTCGGTGAGAGCCGCTCTGCGCTGTTCGAGAGAAGCGAGCTCGCCCTCATAGTCTGCCGTATATAAGATGCCGCTGCTGCTGAGAGCAGAAACTGAAAGTATTGCCGCCGCAGCTGCCGCTGTCAGCTTAGTTATCAGACGTTTATTCATAGTTAGAAAATTCCTCCCTTAGAGACCTGACCCGCATGGGATCATACCTTGACATACTTTCTCGTGCTGATAACAGTTCCGATGGAACCGATGAATGCGCCTGCGAGAATATATGTAAGCACGGTTCTGAGCGCAACTGACGAAAAGGGGATAAATCCCGAGATGCCGAGAGCGCTCCAGAGCGTAGTATCGGACATAAGCACGTCCACGAGGGCGTCATAGCCCAGCCATGTGATAACGGTGGCGATAATTCCCGCAAAAACGCCCATAAGAAGACCCTCTATGAAGAAGGGTATCTTGATAAAGGTGTTTGTGGCGCCCACGTATTTCATAATGGCGATCTCGCGCTTTCTGAAATCCACGCTTGCACGGGTGGTGTTGGAGATGATGATAAGGCACACGACGATAAGCGCGGTGATAAGTACCAGCGAGAGAATATATATCAGCGAGCGAACGCCGGTAAGCACGCTGACAAAATCGGTAGGAGCCTTAACGGAATAGATGCCGTCAAGCTCGTTTATCTGCATAAGAGTGGAGCTCATTTTGCCGATATCGTTAACTCTGAGTCTGTAGGAATCGGGAAGAGGGCTGTCGTCGCCGATGTATTCGAAAAGCTCCTCGGCGTTTTCCATGCCCGCCTTCATATCCTCGAAGGCCTCTTCCTTTGAATAGAAGGTAACGGAGCCCACGTTGCTCATAGCCTTAAGGCGGTTACCCATTTCATCTATCTGTTCGTCGGTGATATCGTCCTCAAGGAAGAGGATCACCTCGTTTTTATTTTCGATGTTTCCGACAAAGAGGTTGATATTCTCCACAAACAGCACGGCAAATCCCACCAGCAGGAGGGATACCGTCAGGATACACAGTGAAGCAAAGGACATTATCCTGTTTGTCCATATATTTTTAAGACCCTGCTTGGCAAGGTACGTAACGCTGCTGAATCTCATTATAGACTGTGCTTCCGCAGAAGCAGCCTCCTTTCAATTAATTGACGTCAAAGAGTCCGATGGCTTCGCGTCAGAAGCGTCAGATTATATCATCAAATTTTATCTGTCCGTCAAGAATGGAGATAGTACGGCCGCCGAAGCGCTTTACCAGCTCATGCTCATGGGTGACCATAAGCACAGTAGTGCCGCACTGATTTATGCCCTGGAGCAGCTGGATTATCTCGATAGAAGTTTTAGGGTCAAGATTACCTGTTGGCTCGTCGGCGATGATAAGCTTGGGGTCGTTAACGAGAGCCCTTGCGAGAGCGACTCTCTGCTGTTCGCCGCCGGACATTTCGGTAGGATAAGCCTTCATCTTGTCCTTAAGACCCACCAGACCGATAACGTAGGGTACTCTTTTTCTTATGTATTTCAGCGGTGCGTCAATGCTCCTAAGAACAAAGGCGACATTATCGTATACGTTCATGGTATTGATAAGCTTAAAGTCCTGAAATACGAAGCCGATAGTGCGTCTTAGCTTGGGGACATCCTTTTGCTTGAGCTTGCCGAGATCGAAGCCGTTTACCTTGACCGAGCCAGAAGTAGCGTCGATCTCCTTGATAAGCAGCTTGATAAGGGTACTTTTTCCCGCACCCGATTCGCCCACAACGAAAGCAAATTCCTCGTCATGGATAGTCAGATTGACGTTGTGAAGAGCCTCAACTCCGTTCTGATAGGTGACCGAAACGTTTTTAAGTTCAACCATAATGTTCTCACTTCCTTTTGAATATAAAAGGGCAGAAACCTGCCCCCTTTTGGTTAAAGCTTATGACTCCGTATATTTATCTGTGAGCCGCTTTATAATTTAGAATTTTGTGGGATTTGCGGAGAGATACTTCTTGACCATAAGAGCAATCTTGAACACGATAGCGTGGTCGAATTCGCGCAGGTCGAGACCTGTGAGCTTCTTTATCTTTTCGAGTCTGTACACGAGAGTATTTCTGTGAACGAAAAGCTTTCTTGAAGTCTCGGAAACGTTCAGATTGTTCTCAAAGAAGCGCTGGATAGTGAACAGTGTCTCATGGTCGAGAGATTCGATAGAGCCCTTCTTGAAGACCTCCTGGAGGAAGGTCTCGCAGAGCGTGGTGGGCAGATGATAGATAAGTCTTGCGATACCGAGGTTATCGTAAGAGCAGATGACCTTGTCCGTATCGAAAACCTTGCCGACTTCGAGGGACATCTGAGCCTCCTTGAAGGAGCGTGCCAGATCCTTTACGCCCGTAACGGCGGTGCCGATACCAACGTTAACGCGGGTGTAGAACTCGCCCGAAAGGGTGTCGGAGATAGAGCGTGCCAGCTTTTCCAGCTCCTTGGATTCAACGTTGTTCTTGATCTCCTTAACGAGCACGATATCGGTCTCGGAGATGTTGAAAACGAAATCCTTTGTCTTGTCGGGGAAAAGGTTCTGGATAACGTCGTAAGCGGAGACGTCGTTGGAGGAAACTATCCTGATAAGGAAGACAACGCGGCTCACATCGTTGTTGAAATGGAGCTCTCTTGCCTTAACGACGATATCTCCGGGGAGAACGTTATCGAGGACAACGTTCTTGATAAAGTTGTTGCGGTCATATTTTTCGTCGTAATACTGCTTTATGCTGGAAAGCGTGATAGCGAGGATATTGGCATACTTGGCAGCACTATCGTCGGTGCCCTCAACAAAGACCGCATAATCGGGCTTGATGTGAGAGCCGAAGGGCTTGTAGGTATATCCGTCGCGGACAAAAATATCATGGGAATCGCTCAGGTCGAGGGACACGAATTCGTTTGTTGTCCCGATCTTGGTAAGCTCGCTGCATGCAATAATTGTTGCGGAGGTATCGACAACGCCGATAACGCAGTCCATAGTATCCCGCATCTGATGAATCAGTCCCTGAAAAAGTCTGTTTGACATTTAATGAGTCACCCTTTCATTATATTGTACGATGTGCCGCAAAACGGCAGATGCACTTTTCCCATACAGTCAAGGAGCCGCCGATATCGGTGCTGCGTCATTTCAAGCCGCAGCTTATCAGCCGATGACAGGCGTCCGCCTCAGTATAAAAGCATACAAAATAATATTATATGTGAAAACAGTTCGCATTTATACTATTTTATTTTAACATACTTTGCTTCAAAAGTTGTTAATTTTTTGTGAATTCTACTGAAAAAATACCAAAAACTTTAGGTAATTTTGAATACTTTTGTTTGCAGGCACTATTTTTCAGTCAGTATCCCTGTTTCTGTCAAGGATACGGAGTATTTTCCGTTCCTTTACTGCGGCGATGTAGTCCTCGGGGCAGGTGATCTTAAAGTCGGTAACTATTCCTCCGGGATAGAATCTTCCGGTGGTGTTGTGGGAATCGGAGCCGCCCGTAACGGGGAGACTGTACCATTCGGCGTAAGCCCTTGCGCGGTCGTTGAATTCAGTGAGACGGTTGGACGCATTTATTATCTCCACGCCGTCCTCGTAGCGGGGGCAGAGGGTGAAGCTGTGGATGTACTCTTCCTCGCGGAATGGGTGAGCGTGGATGACCATGCCGCCGTATGCCTTGGCGAGCCTGATGTATTCGGGGACGGTCATGTCGAGTATCTCGGGGTGTTCGTAGAGCCACTCGCCGTCTAAGCCGTAGGTGAGGAAGTCCGCCTGACCGTTTCCGTATTCAAATCCGAAGAAAACGTCCAGTCCTATTTCCTTTCCGCGTTTAAGAGCGTGCTCGTAGCCCGAGCAGTACCGTTCGATGCGTTCCTTCCAGGGCAGTTCGCGGGGGACGGCGGTGTTTCCGTTGAAGAAATGGTCGGTGACAAAGATGCCCGTGTAGCCCTCCGCCTTGTATTTGTCTGCCATTTCGGCGGCGGTGCTGTCAGAGCAGGCGCTGCCCTCGGAGGTGTGCATGTGTGTTTCATATTTGTATTCCATTGCAAAGAATCTCCTTTGAAATGTTATTCATTTTCCGTATCGGAATCGGAGCCGTCGGTCAGCGCGCCCTCACTGCCTGCAGGAATGGGAGCGTTTTCGGCAGGCTTGTCACCGTTTTTGTCCTTTCTGGAATGAAGCTTAAGTCCCTTGGGCTTGTCCTTTGGCTTGCTTCTGGGAGCAATGGCATAATCTGCGGTAACGGTGGACATTCCTTTCTTTTTCAGCAGATGATTGATCAGATCCTCGACGATAGAATAGATGACTGCGAAGATAGGCACGCCGAGGAGCATACCTGCCACGCCGAACAGATTTCCGCCGACAATGATGGAGAACAGCACCCAGAAAGAGGAAAGTCCCGTAGAGCTTCCCAGTATCTTGGGACCGATGACGTTTCCGTCCAGCTGCTGAATGACTACTATCAGAAGAACAAATGGAATGACCTGCTTAGGCGATGAGATGAGCAGAAGAAGTCCGCAGGGGACTGCTCCGAAGATAGGTCCGAAAATTGGGATAATGTTGGTAACTCCGATGATAACGCTTATCAGCACCGCATAATCGAGCCTCATGATTATCATGCAGATAAAGCAGAGGATACCGATGATAATGGAGTCGATTATCTTGCCCGAGATAAAGCCGCTGAGGGAAAGGTTGGTGTGATTGCAGATATTGAAGAAGTCCTCGTGAATGCTTTTGGGAAGGAGTGCACAGACTGCCTTTTTGCACTGCGCCTGAAAATGCTCCTTGTCGAAGAGGAAATATACCGCTGCGAAAAGACCCACAAAGAAGTCCTTAAGTACATTGACAAAGCTGACGGCGCCGCCGCCCACCTTAACGAGGACGTTTCCGAGCTGAGGGATAAGGGTGTCGATAAAGCTGCTGAGAGAATCGCGAATCTGTTCGAATTTCTCGTCTATCATGGCAAACAGCTCCGGATTATTTTCCAGCAGCTGATTTATCCAGGTCTCGAAATTGCGCATGTAGGTGTCGAAATTGTTGAAGATAGAGGTCACGCTTTCGATGATCTGAGGAATGATTATCATAAAGAAAGCAGTGATAGCCGCTAAGAAGAGTATGACGGAAAGTATCGTCGCCAGTACGCGGTTGAGCTTGGCATGAGGTTTTTTCCTGCTTGTGAGCTTGGCGAGCCCCTTTTCTGTCCACATCATGATGGGGTTGATAAGGTAAGCGATAACTATGCCCCAGATTATGGGGGAAGTAACGTCAAGGGTTTTGGAGATGATACCGCCGATAACAGCGACGTTCTTCATAACAAGGTAGAGCATAAGGCATACGAAGAAGGTAAGCACGCTGTAAACGGCGATAGTGGTATATTTTTTGTTCCAGTCAACTTTCATATTTCAGCCTCCTAAGGTTATAGAAATCGTCCGAATGATCATTTTGCTTCACATAATATAATTATACAATATTTTTTTGGAAAAGTAAACAGTTTTTTTGATTTTTTTTATGAAAATCATCAAAAAAATCTATGATAATATAAAAAATGGGATAAGGTATTGACATTCTCTGAAAAATATACTATAATGGTATACAATTATAGTATAGAGGGAGATAGCAGTGAAGGCTGAAGATAGAAAAAAGATACGTCAGCTTGAACAGGACATAAAGCTGATGCAGAAGGAGAACCGGGAGCTTTTCGGAGACGTGCCGCGAAGGCAGCCGGGTCTGACGGAAAAGCTCCGCAAATTTTTAAAGGTGAATTTTTCGGGGCTGGTGTATGAGCCGAAGGACTCCGCGGGCAGAACGGGTATGGAATACCATGATAAGTTCAACAATTTCCTGGAGATAAGGTCGGCGGATTTCCGCAGCAGCGAGATAGATTTTCAGATGCTCGAAAGCGGCAGCTATGCAGAGTGTGATTTTTCGGGGCTGAAATTCGTGAATATACAGTTCAACGGCTACTATTACACAGACAATAACTTTTCGGGAGCAGACCTCATAGGCTGCCGATTCTGCAGCAAGACCAAGTGCAGCGGCAATGATTTCACGGGTGCATACTTTGAGAATACCACCTTTTACAAGGCGGAGCTTACCGGAACGGATTTTACGGGAGCAGTTTTCAAAAACGTGAAATTTTTCGGCTGTACCTTTGACGGGAGCACGGATTTCACGGGCTGTAAATTCAATGATGTGGAAATAGACGGCACCCGTCTTAAGGGGAGTATTTTCCATAGTGCCGAAACTGCGGGAATGACTATCGACAGAGCATGTGCGGACAGGATAAACATCGGAACTGCGGAAAAGCCCCATATCATATGCGGGAAAACTGCGTATGAGTGGCTGAAAAGCGGCGGTCCGGAATAGAGTCATGGTATAAAAATAATCCGCTTCCTGCGTGGGAGCGGATATATTTTTTGATAAGAAAGCTTATTTGTTCATCACCGCAAGAGCTTCCTTAAGAGCCAGTGAAAGCTGGTCGGGACATGATGTGCCCCGTCCGCCGCAGTCGATGCCCGAAAGCTTATCGACAGCGTCCTCGGCCTTAAGTCCCTTGCAAAGAACGGACACGCCCTGTGTATTTCCGTTGCAGCCGCCTAAAAAGCGGACATTCTCGATAACTCCGTCGTCGGAAAGCTCAACGGTTATCTGACGGGAGCAGACGCCCCTCGGTGTATATGTGTAGGTCATTTTTGGTTCCTCCTTGTTATATTCTTGCTATTCCGGATTTTCTTGCAGCCTCTGCCACTGCCTCGGCAACGATGTTTGCCACGTTCTTGTCGAAGGAGTTGGGCAGGATGAAATCGGGAGTGAGCTTATCCGCAGGCACAGCCGAAGCTATAGCTATGGAAGCGGCGCGCTTCATATCCTCGTTGATATCCTTTGCACGTACCGCAAGAGCGCCCTTAAATACTCCGGGGAAGGCAACGACGTTGTTTATCTGATTGGGGAAGTCGGAACGTCCCGTTCCCACGATGTATGCGCCCGCAGCCTTTGCCTCGTCGGGCATTATCTCGGGAGTGGGGTTTGCCATTGCGAACACGATGGGCTTTTCAGCCATGGACTGTATCATTTCGGGAGTTACGAGCTTAGGTCTGGATACGCCGATAAATGCGTCTGCGCCCTTCATTGCGTCGGCAAGGAGACCCTTTCTGTGAGTCTTGTTGGTGACCTTAGCCATATCGTAGTGAGAGGGATTGGAGAACTCGTCGCCGTCACAGATGATGCCGTCCTTATCCACGAGTATGATATCGCCCATGCCCAGCGAGATGAACTGCTTGGCGATAGCGCAGCCCGCAGCGCCCGCGCCGTTGATGACGAGGGTCATATCTTTGAAGTCCTTGCCGCAGAGCTTAGCCGCGTTGAGCATTGCCGCAGAAGCGACGATAGCGGTGCCGTGCTGGTCGTCGTGGAATACGGGGATATCGCAGCGCTCCTTGAGCTTCTGTTCGATCTCGAAGCAGCGGGGAGCGGAGATGTCCTCCAGATTGATTCCGCCGAAGCTGTAGGAGATAAGCTCCACAGTGCGGACAAATTCGTCAACGTCCTGAGTGTTCACGCAGAGAGGGAATGCGTCAACTCCCGCAAATTCCTTGAAAAGCGCGCATTTTCCCTCCATAACGGGCATGGACGCGCGGGGACCTATGTCGCCCAGTCCCAGCACAGCGGAGCCGTCGGTGATGACAGCCACAAGGTTAGCGCGTCTTGTCAGATCGTAGGAAAGGTCGGGGTTTTTCTGAATCTCGAGACAGGGCTGTGCAACGCCGGGAGTATACGCCAGCGAGAGCTGACTGCTGTTCTCGACGGTACAGCGGGAAACCACCTCGATCTTGCCCTTCCATTCGTAATGCTTTTCAAGAGATGACTGCATAATATCCATTTTTTCAGATCCTTTTATTTAGAGATTTCTTTATTTTCCTTGTTTTCGTTTTTCTTTGATGTCAGCTTTAAGATTTTGTCCAGATTCTCAAAATCGGTTGTATTCTGACCGATATGAGTGGGACGTGCATTGTATAGCCCGTGGAAATCGGAGCCGCCCGTTACTATAAGACCGTATTGATCGGCAATGGCGAGGATATCCTTTTGAGCGGCTTCATCGGCGGTGTAGTGGTAAACCTCGGCACCGTCTATCTTACCCGCTTCGGCAAGCTCTTTGAGCAGATCCGTTGAATCGTACAGCACAGGGTGAGCCATAACTGCGCAGCCCCTTGCGGAGTGGATAAGATCCAGCACATAATGTACGTCGGGATATTCGCGCTCCACAATGCAGCTGCCCTTTTTGAGGTCGAAGAGCTCGTCGTTGAGTCTGCCGTAGAAGTGGGTGGAGTAGCCGTAATCAATGAGCGCGTGCATGATATGCTGCTTGAATATGCTCTTTGAGCCGCCCACGTGCTTCATTACGCTGTCCATGGTGATAGGGTAGAGCTTCTTGACGTTTTCTATCATTTCCTTGGCGCAGGCGGTGCGTATCTCGCAGGAGCGCTTGCATATGCCCTCTAAGCGGTCGGGCTTCTGAGGAGCGTAGCAGAGGATATGTACCTTTCTTCCGCGGGTCTTATCCCAGGCGGAGAGCTCCACTCCGGGGATAGTGATAACGCCGTGGCGTTCGCCGAGAATCTTTGCCCTTGAAATAGAGGACATCGTGTCGTGATCGGTTATGGAGACAAAGTCAATGCCCGTCCGTTTTGCCTGAACGATGATATCCTCAATGCCTAATGAGCCGTCAGATAAGGTTGTGTGACAGTGCAGATCGCCTTTCATTCTGTTTCCTCCTTGGGTTTGGGATCACTCGGCAGACATTCCTCGTTTTGTGCTTCATATTCGGACGGCAGAAGCCTTCCTTAGTCGGCGTCGAGTTTTGAGAATACGCCGCTTAACAAAACGGCGGTATTTTTCGGTGGATATTAAATATATAAATATCCGCATTATATAATTATACCACATTCTCAAAAAATAAGCAAGGGCTTTCATGAAATTTACACGATTTTTTATGTTTTTTTACACAAATTTGTCAGAAAACCATACATGCGGAACGGAAAACTCCCTTCCGTCCAGGTAGTTAAGAGCCCCCGCGTCGGTCTTAAAGGCAAATTTCAGCTTGTAGGAGCAGAGCGCCTGTGTTTTTATGCCGTATTCGCGGTTGACGCGGTTGCTGCCGTACTTGCCGTCGCCCAGCAGGGGACAGCCGATGTGAGCCATATGCGCTCTTATCTGATGAGTCCTGCCCGTAAGCAGCTCTATTTCCAGCAGAGAAAGCCTTCCGTTTGAGCGGATGACCTTGTATTTTGTGATTATCGTACGGTTTTCGGGGGATTTTTTATCGCTGACCGTAACGGTGTTGGTCTTACTGTCCTTGAACAGATATGCGGTGAGAGTGTCCTCGTCTTTGGGAGGACGTCCCACGCAGACGCACAGATACCGCTTTTCTATCTCGCGGGCGCGTATCTTCTCGTTGAGTATCCGCAGCGCCTCCGCAGTTTTTGCTGCGATGACGATTCCCTCGGTATTGCGGTCGAGACGGTTGCAGAGCGACGGAGCGAAGCTGTTTTCCTTATCGGGGGAATACTCGCCCTTGTCGTAGAGATAGTGCTGAATGCGTTTGATAAGAGTATCCGTTGTGCCGCCGTCGTCCTCGTGGACTACCAGCCCGCATTTTTTGTTGACCAGCAGGATATTATCGTCCTCATAGACGATATCCACCGCCGAAGGCGCGGACAGAAAGTCATACTCCGGGCTTTCCGAACTGTTGCCGAAGAACTCGTCGCCGATGTAAAGCTCTAAGATATCGCCCTCGTTAAGACGGGTGGATATCTCGCATTTTTTTCGGTTGAGCTTTATCCGCTTGGTGCGGAAGTATTTGTACATAAGAGTCTGGGGCAGAAGAGGGACGGCCTTCATGACGAATTTGTCCGCCCGCTGACCGCTGTCGTTTTTGTTGATAGTGTATGATCTCACGAAGAGCCTCCTATTCGTCCAGCTTGAGCACAGCCATGAACGCCTCCTGAGGCACCTCTACGGAGCCTAACTGGCGCATGCGCTTCTTGCCCTCCTTCTGCTTTTCAAGGAGCTTTTTCTTACGTGTGATATCGCCGCCGTAGCACTTGGCGAGGACGTCCTTGCGCATAGCCTTGACGGTCTCACGGGCGATGACCTTTCCGCCCACAGCCGCCTGGATAGGCACCTCAAAGAGCTGACGGGGAATGTTCTCCTTAAGCTTCTCGGCAATTTTTCTTGCACGGGCGTAAGCCTTGTCGGTGTGGACGATGAAGGACAGCGCATCCACGGTCTCGCCGTTAAGAAGGATATCCAGCTTCACAAGCTTCGAGGGAGCATATCCGATAAGCTCGTAATCGAAGGAAGCATAGCCCTTTGTGCGGGATTTGAGCGCGTCGAAGAAGTCGTAGATTATCTCGTTGAGCGGCAGCTCGTAGTGGAGCTCGGTGCGTGTGGTGTCGAGATAGGTCATGTTCTTGAAGATGCCGCGGCGCTCCTGACAGAGCTCCATGATATTGCCCACATAGTCCGAGGGAGTGAGGATATTAGCCTTGACCATAGGCTCCTCGGCGGAGGAAATGCTGCCCGGGTCGGGATATTCGGTGGGGTTGGAGATGTACTTGGTCTCGCCGTTCGTGAGATTGACTTTGTATATAACCGAAGGCGCGGTGGTGATAAGGTCGAGATTATACTCCCGCTCTAAGCGCTCCTGAATGATCTCCATGTGGAGCAGTCCGAGAAATCCGCAGCGGAAGCCGAAGCCCAGCGCAGTGGAGGTCTCGGGGGTAAAGGACAGGGAAGCATCGTTGAGCTGAAGCTTTTCCAGAGCGTCGCGGAGATCGTTGTACTTTGCGCCGTCCGCGGGATATATACCCGAGAATACCATGGGATTTACCTCGCGATAGCCGGGGAGAGCCTCATCGCAGGGGTTTTCCGCATTTGTGACGGTATCGCCCACCTTTGTGTCTCCGATGGATTTTATCGAAGCTGCGATATATCCTACCTCGCCTGCCTTAAGACCGTTGTTGTTGACAAGGTCGGTGGCGTTCATGTAGCCTGCTTCAACGACGGTAAAATCCGCGCCGCTTGCCATAAGATGAATAGTATCGCCTGTTTTCACCTCGCCGTCCACCACGCGGACATAGATGATGACGCCCTTGTAGGAATCGTAGTAGCTGTCGAAGATAAGTGCCTTAAGGGGTTTGTCTGTATCGCCCTTGGGAGCGGGGATATCGTTTGCTATCATTTCAAGGACTGCGTGGATATTGGTGCCCAGCTTTGCGGAGATGCGGGGAGCGTCCATGCAGGGAATGCCGATGACATTTTCCACTTCCTCGGCGACGCGCTCCGGCTCGGCGGAGGGCAGGTCTATCTTGTTGATAACGGGCACGACTTCAAGGTCGTGTTCCATGGCAAGGTAAGTGTTTGCCAGAGTCTGTGCTTCGATGCCCTGAGAAGCATCCACGATGAGGACGGCACCCTCGCAGGCTGCCAGGGAGCGGGAGACCTCATAGTTGAAGTCAACATGCCCAGGAGTGTCGATAAGATTGAAAACGTACTCCTGACCGTTGTCGGCTGTGTAGAGGAGACGTACTGCACGAGCCTTTATGGTGATGCCTCTTTCGCGCTCGATGTCCATGTTGTCGAGGAGCTGGTCCTCCATATCACGCTTTGCGACGGTGGAGGTTTGTTCGAGGATACGGTCGGCGAGGGTAGATTTTCCGTGGTCTATATGTGCAATGATGCAGAAATTTCTGATATTTTCCTTGTTATAAGACAAATTAACACGTCCTTTTCGTTTACATAATTTCAGGCATTATATATTATATCACAAATTTTCGGGTTTGTAAATACGGAAATTGTTAAATTAAAAAAGCGGAGCTGTCTGTGCCGATATCATTGATGAGAGCCCGAAACGCTTGACTTTTCGGACTATTCATGCTACAATTGATGTAAGGTTCAGTCAGACTGCTCGTGGCATGAGACCGATATCCCCGACAAAAAAATCGGAGAAAACCTCTTTTCTTGCAGAATAACAAATAATTATGTCGAATTTATCTATTATTTGTGTAATTTGCACATTGACGATTTGGAGATAAGTGTGTAAAATTATAATTGCAAGGGAGGGATATTTTCATGAAAGAGATCATGATAATCGATGAGATTAAAACAATAAACGGCTTGCTGTCCTATCGTGCATTTGAGGAACACAGCGGGAAGCCTGCGTCATATGGTATTGAGCTTGAATATATGCAGGACGGCAGGGCGTGTCGGAAGATATTTAATGATATAGCGGACAACAAAGAATATGTACTTAAAATGAATTCGGAATTTGCGGAAAACGCCGTCCTCCCCGAAAATATAGAGGAGATCGCCGAGGATTATATCTGCACTGTAAAAGCCTGAACAGATGAACGATGATGCACACATATGGAGCCATATGTGTGCTTTTTACTGTTTTACGTCAAACCGCAGCTTTGTGGGAGTTGTCCCGCAGTATTCCCGCAGCTTCCTGCACATGTCGCTCTGACTGCAAAATCCCGTGTTTGCGGCGATGTCGGAGAATTTCATGGAGGTGTGTCTGATGAGCTCGCATGCCCTCGCACAGCGTATGTGGGACAGATATTCCCTCGGAGACATGCCCGTTTCCGCTTTGAAGGCATGGGCGAGATAGCCCTCGCTTATGAAATTATCCGCGGCGATATCTGATATTTTTATGGAATCGGCGTAGTTCTGCTCGATGTATGCCCTGACCTTTTCGGAGAGGATATGCCCCGAACGGTCCGCCGCCTTTTCATCCCGCGGACGTATCACATCGTAAAATCCCGAAACTATCTCCAGAGCCGCGCCCAGCTCGGAGTAGATATTCCCGCCGCTTTGGAAAATAGTCTCCATTTTCTCAAAGACCGTCAGAAGGTCGGGTCTGTTTTTCAGAACGATGATGCCGCTTTTGCTTATGTCGGTGAGCATTGAGAAAAGGTCGGGACGGACCAGCTGCTTTTTCAGCTCCCATGGATTTATCACCGTGATATAGCGCTTGTATTCCATGTTCATATCAATGGTCACGTCGTGGTGCTGTCTGCTTTTTATCAGGGCGGAATCGCCGTCTGTGAGCACTGCGGACTCATTTCCCGCCGCAATATGCACCCTCCCGCTGATGACATGCATTATCTCGCAGGAGGTGTGGACGTGACTTACATTGTATATGGGATTTTCATAATATCCCGCGTGTTCTGTTATTGCCATTTTATCACCCTGATACATTATATATCATGTGAAAAAAATATTCAATAAAAACAGCAGATTTTCTATAAAAAACAGCAGATTATATAATGCGATCATCTCTGTAATAGGCTAAAATATCGTAAGTAATACTATTACGGAGATGAAGCCGATGAATGTCAGAAAGATCATATCAGCCGCAGTTTCGGCGGCGATGCTGTCCTGCGTTTTTACGGGCTGCTCGGACAGCTCGGACAGCGGTCAGACAGCATCGGAAACGGAGGGAACAGCTATGCAGACCGAGGAGAAAGTAACCGGAACAGAGCCTGTTAAGGAGATACCCCTTGCTTCGGTGGATAAGTCCTATAAGGCGATAACTGTGGACGGGGATACCGTCAATATGGACGAGGGCACCGTTTACCGCGGACTGGGCGTGGTAACGGGAAACAATTCCTCCCGTCTGCTGATGGACTACAAAACGCAGAATCCCGACGCTTACCGGGAGATAATGGAGCTGCTGTTCAAGCCCGATTACGGCGCAGGACTTACTCATGTGAAGATAGAGTTCGGCACCGATGTGAATTCCTCGTCGGGAACGGAGCCATCCATAATGCGCTCCGCCGATGAAGAAGCGGACGTCACAAGGGGAGCGGGCTTTATGTTTGCAGCGGACGCACTGTCGATCAACCCCGATATCACAGTTGACCTGCTCCGCTGGGGCGAGCCCAAATGGGTGACCGATGCCTTTGATGAGTCGCAGGAGGCAGGCTTCGAGGCGCGCTATAAATGGTATAAGGCTGCCATTGACGGAGCTTATGATACATACGGAATGAAGTTCACTCATATCAGCGCCGACGCTAACGAAGCGGACGTGATAGATACCGACTGGATAATCTACTTCGCCGACCGTCTTAAAAACGAGACCGACGAGCGCTATGACTACGGCGCAATAAAGATAGTAGCGTCCGACGAGTTGGGCTCATGGAAGATAGCCGACGAAATGACGAACAATGAAGCGCTCCGTGACGCCGTGGATATTCTGGGCGAGCATTACAACACATGGGCGAGCGACAATGCCAAAAGGCTCAACAAGGACTATGGCAAGGAGATATGGTATACCGAGGGAGTGTCCTCCGCCAATATCGCGCGCCTTGCGGTCACAAGCAATGGCAGCGGCATCAACGGCACCAACGGAGCCCTTGACGTATGCAACCGCATGATCAACGGCTATTACAACGGCAGAATGACAATGTATGAGTATCAGCCCGCAGTTGCCGCATATTATTCGGGAGCGAAATTCTTCCCGAAATCGCTGATAAACGCACAAAACCCCTGGAGCGGATATTATGAAGCGGACTGCGGAATATGGACCTCCGCTCATTTCACCCACTTTATCGGGAACGGCTGGAGATATATCGACAGCGCGTGCTACGGCGACGGCAAGGAAAATCATTCCATATCCGACACCACCAACAATTATATGACAGTTACCGATACCGAAACGGGCGATTATTCCATAATCATCTGCAACGACAGCGAGAAACAGCGCAATTACACCTTTACTCTTGAGAATATGAAGCTTGCCGACGCTCCCATTACCATCTGGGAAACAAGAGGCCCCGACGAGGGACAGGCTTACGACGAGAACTACTTCAAGAATATCGGCACCTATCAGCCTGTTGAAACAGACGGAAAGTATGCATATTCCATCGAGGTCAAGCCTTATTCGATAGTGACCGTCACAACTCTGGACAAGTCAGCGGATACGTCGGTCTATAAATGCAGCTATGAGGATATTCCCCTTGACATAAACTACTCGGACGATTTTGAGTATTCCGATGATTTTCTCTCCGCAAGAGGAAATGCGCCCCTTTATACCACCGATTACGGCGGAGCATTCGAGGTTGCGGAGATCGACGGGGGAAAGGTCCTCATGCAGATGATAAACGCCGATAACAAGCCCACTGACTGGCGTTTCAGAGGTACTCCCGATCCGATAACATCTCTCGGCGACGACCGCTGGTCCAACTATTCCGCAGAGATAGATTTTAAGTTTGACGGCGACAAGTCGGACAACTATGTTTCCTTCGGAGTGCGGTATCTCACTGCGGAGCTGGATCCCCGGTCTGCGGAAAACGGCTACAGTCTGAAGATATATCCCGACGGATATTATGAGCTGAAGAAGAACGCCGATACTGTGCTGAATGGGAATATTGACGGCTTTGACCCGTCGGTATGGCATACGATAAAGCTCACCGCTGCGGGGAAGCATATCTCGGCAGAGCTGGACTGCGCGGAGATAGCCGCATTTGACGATGAGTCGGGCTATGCTCATTCGGGACGTGTTTCGATAGGCAGCGGACTTTACAACAATGTTTTCGATAACCTGAAAATTGCTCCCGCTGAGGGATATAAGCCCATAGTTACAAGGGTGGACGACCATGACGCTTCGATAGTCTACAGCGGCGGATGGGACAGGACCGTTCCCGATGAGTATATCCACTTCAACCGCACCCGTTCAAAGGCGGACATTACCGAGGAAAGTCCCGAGGAAAAGACAATGGAGTTCAGCTTTGAGGGCGGACATTTTGCACTTATCGGAAAAACACCCGAATGCGGCTTTGATGTGTATATTGACGGGGAGCTGTTCGAGTCTGCCAAGACCGAGGGAGTAAATGCGCGGCAGTGCTTCTACAGTGCGAACGTTCCCGACGGAGAGCATACTGTCAGAATAGCGGTGACAAGCGGACGGTTTGCGGTTGATGTTATCGAGTATTGAGCCAACAGTCAGAAATCACTGCGAAAAATCTGACGACGCATCTTGCGCACAAGCTTTGTGCGGTGTTGCCTTAAAAATTAAAGAAAAAATGAAAATAAAGTAAAAAAATCATTTCTTGGTATTGACAAATTCATATTTTGTGATATAATAGAATATGTTAAATGCCAAGCCGCTGTGGTGGAATCGGCAGACACAAGGGACTTAAAATCCCTCGCCCTTAAAAGCGTACCGGTTCAAGTCCGGTCAGCGGCACCAATCTATGCCCCGTAAACGACGTATATACGTTGTTTACGGGGCTCTATTTTTTCAAAAATTTCATTTTGGTCTTTGTTTGGTCTTTACATAGGGTATGATAAAGACCAAAGCCTATTTAAGAGGAAGAGCTTCTGCTACAGCCTCCATTGCAGCTGCCTGTGCCGATTGAAAGGTATGAGCATAGATCTGCAAAGTATTCAATCTCCAAAAAGGACACACAAAATAGATTTAATGAAAACCGCCTAACGAAGCGGTTTATTTTATTATAGCTGTATCAAGCCTGCGCTTGTCTTTCAACGGCTTGTCCAGCAACTTGTAGTAAATATGAATATCTCTTGGTCTGTCGGCAGAGTATTCATCAATTGTAATGGTATCTGCATAATTGCCGCCGACACTGGCAATGGCAATATAAAGACAGTAAGCACCTGCACACCCACATCGGTTTCAAGGTTTGATACCAAGCCCATAACCACTGCCAATGTGATACAGTACAACGGCAGCTGCTATGTTATCGGTCAGGGACACAAGGAGGTCATCAGCGACAAGACGCAGGACGAGGACTATTACAGTCTCACGCTTTTCTGCACCGCCAAGGAGCTTGCAAGAGATAATGTGACCGAGGGAAGCGTTATTATTGCGGCAGGACTTCCCGGAACGCAAAATCAAAAAGGTGAACACAAAGCCTTTGATAGAACCATTAAACAGGTGGGACGAGCTTACCGTCGAAGAGAAAAATCAGCTTGCTATGCTGATGATCGACAAGATTTTCCTTTCAAATGAAAAGGGCGTTGAGATACGTTTCAGTTTTTAATGAAAAAAATCGGGTATTCGGAGTACCCGATTTTAAGGGATGTATAAGGCTCCTCGGGTTTTGATGGGCAATACCGCACAAAGCTTGTGCGCTGTTTTGTATTTTTTTACACGTTCATCCAGACACGCATTTCATTTTCGCCGCGGTTTCCCCATGTGTAATAGGGCACGGCTATCGCTTCGCAGGGCGTGGACTGTTCGGGCTCGCTAGTATAAAGAGAGCCGCAGTCGGTGATGCGCTTAGCTTTTGCTTTCACCTTTACAGTGCCGCCGAGAAGCTCGGAGTCATATCCGCAGACCACGGGAGTACAGCTTCTGTCGATGCGCAGCTCGCTGACCTTGCCGTTGTCGGCGCCCTCAAAGCAGTAGACCAGCGGTCCCCTCATGAGCGCAGTCATTCCCGCAAGTCTCGGCACTCTGCATGAAGCTCTTACAAATGAGGGCGTTCCGTCGAAAACAAACTCAATATCGGCATTGTCAGTGATATCAATGTAAACATAGCCGTTCTCGGGAGCCTGCGAAAGCTCGGCGCCATTTACGGTCACCCTATAGCTTCTGCTCCATGCGGGGATTCGGACTGCAAGTCTGCCGCTGCCCTTGACATTGTACTTTACGGTCATATCATAGGGATAGTCCGTGGTACATTCCAGAGCCATTCCGTTTGCGAAGCGGACGCTGCCCGATGCGAACATATGACAGTATGCCGTATCTGCGCTTTCGCCGTAAGCATACATTCCTATCGATCCTATCAGCCTTGCAGCATTGGGCGGACAGCAGGCGCAGGCATACCATTTCGGACGAACGGGAAGATCGTGGGTGTGAGTGCGTGCCACGCCCGAAATGCCCGGGTCGATCTCAAGAGGATTTACATAGAAGAACCGCTTTCCGTCCAGCTGCATTCCCGCAAGCACGGTATTGTAGAACGCAAGCTCCATGATATCGCCGTATTCGCCCTTGACCTCGTTTTCGAGCATTCTGCCTGCGAAGAACATCAGCCCTATCGAAGCGCAGGTCTCGGCGTAGGCGGTATCGGAGGGGAGGTCGTAATCTACGGTGAAGGCTTCTCCGAGAACAGTGGAGCCTATGCCGCCTGTGATGTACATTTTTTTGTGGACGATGTTGTCCCATAATCGGCGGCAGGCTTCGAGAAGCTCGCTGTCGCCTGTTTCGGAAGCAAGGTCTGCCATGCCCGTGTAAAGGTAGACTGCGCGCACCGCATGTCCTGTCGCTTCGGACTGCTGACGGACAGGCTTTCCGCTCTGGCGGTAATCATTGTCCCGGGGGTCGCTGCCCCATACCGTCCAGTCCCGCTTTTCGGCTTCATCTGCAAAGAATGACGGGTCGGTGCCGCGCTCGTCGATAAATCTCTTACAGAGGGTGAGGAAGTGCTCGTTTCCCGTAAGACGATACAGCTTCATAAGGGCAAGCTCTATCTCGGGGTGACCGGGACAGCCGCGCACATTCTGTGTGACGAAGCGGTCATATATGCACTCCGCATTTTTCGAAGCCACATCCAGCAGAGTGCGCTTGCCCGCAGCTTCATAATATGCGCAGGCGGCTTCTATCATGTGACCCGAACAGTACAGCTCATGTCCTTCAAGGAGATTTGTCCAGCGCTTGTCCTTGTCCTTGATAGTATAGTATGTGTTAAGATAGCCGTCCTTGTCCTGAGCGGCGGCTATCAGGTTAATAAGCTCGTCCGCCTGCTTTTCGAGGGCTTCATCGGGCTTTGCCGCAAGAGCATATGCTGCCGCTTCCAGCCATTTTGCGGCGTCGCTGTCCTGAAAGACCATGCCGTAGAAGCCGTCGCCCGTGTCCTCGCCGCGGAGCGCTTTTCCCGCGTTGATAAAGTTTGCGGCGACGTGGCTTTTCTCCGTATCGGGAGCCTTATCCCACAAAACGCTGTGCTGATAGGGTATCACCGTATCGCGGACCAGCTGCTGATATTTTCCGATAAATCCTTCCGCCTTGTATGCGGTCACGGGTATCTGAGTCTGTATCTTCATATCCATTCTCCTTTGCTGTGTGGTTGACATCGTGTTATATATGTATTATAATATTAATATACCCTGTTTTGAATGGAGAGATATATTATTTATATGGATAATAATACTTACAGCATATCTATAAATAAGACAGAGCTGCCCGATGTGACCGACTGCGGTATCCTCACCGCTTCGGAGGATTTCTTCCACATGGACAGAACGGCGGATTTCAACGTGCTTATCTGCGTGACCGACGGAGTGATGTACGTCACCGAGGACGGCCGCGACTATGAGATATCCCCGGGAGAAATGCTGTTTTTAAAACGCGGTCTGCGGCATTTCGGAAAGCGTGAGACTCTCCGCGGGACAAGCTGGATATATGCGCATTTCTGTCTGCGGGAGAACGTCGCAGACGCCGATGATACGCTTATCCTGCCGAAAAAGCTGCGGGGGCTCGGGGGGAGCGTCCACGAGGATAAGCTGTATGAGCTGTGCAGGCTTTTCCACAGTGAGGAGCCGCTGAAGGGCTTTCGGATAAATGCCATGTTTTATGAGCTGCTCATCGGGATAGGCTCGGAGAAGCTGCCGCGGCGGGAGAGCGTATCGGATAAGATATGCGCATATCTGGACGCCGAGACCGACAAGCCCTTTAAAAGGGAGCTTGTGGAGAAGAGATTCTATCTTAGCTACAGCCATATGGCGGCAGAATTTCGCAGGGAAAAGGGCATGTCCATGGGGGAGTATCACAATGCGGCGAGAATGAAAAGGGCGTGTCATCTGCTTCGGTCCACGCTTATGCCGATAGGGGAGATAGCCGAAGCGCTTGGGTTTGCGGATATGCTGTATTTCAGCAGGAGGTTTCACGAATTTGCAGGCATGCCGCCCACCGAGTACAGAAAGCGCTCACAGAAGGAATATTGAGAGGAATTTTGGATACCCCCTTGCATTATGCGGGAAAATATGTTATACTTATACCAAACATATGCATTTACAGAAAATTTTTAATGAAAGGACTGATTTTTATGAGCAAAGAAAAGTTCAGAAGAAAAATAAGGCGGGTAACAGCGGCAGCGGCGGCTCTTGCGCTGGCTGTGTCCTTTACCTTCCCGTCGGGAACGGATATGTCCGGTATCAGCTTCGGTAATGCTATTGTGGCTTCGGCGGCGGAATCAGGCACTTGCGGCGATAGTGTTACTTGGACGCTTGATGATACCGGCAAGCTGACCATTATGGGCAGCGGTGCAATGGACAATTGGGGTGGCTCAAATCATGCTCCGTGGAGTAGTTACAGGGATAGTATTAGATCCGTGGATATTGGGCAGGGTGTAACTTCCATTGGAAATGGTGCTTTTAGTAACTGTTCAAGACTTACAATCATAACTATCCCGGACGGCGTTAATTACATTGGTAATTGGGCTTTTAGCTGGTGTTCAAGCCTTACAAGCATAACTATTCCGGACGGCGTTACTTCCATTGAACCATATGCTTTTTACGAGTGTCCAAGGCTTACAAGCATAACTATCCCGGACAGCGTTACTTCCATTGGAGATTTTGCTTTTGAATTGTGTTCAAGCCTTACAAGCATAACTATCCCGTACAGCGTTACTTCCATTGGAAATGGTGCTTTTAGTTACTGTTCAAGACTTACAAGCATAACTATCCTGAACGGCGTTACTTCCATTGGAAATAATGCTTTTGTCGGCTGTACAAGCCTTACAAGCATAACTATCCCGGACAGCGTTACTTCCATTGGATCTTGTGCTTTTTCCGAATGTGAGAAACTTACAAGCATATCAGTTGATGATAATAACTCTAACTATTGCTCGGTTGAGGGCGTATTGTTCAATAAGGACAAAACCACCTTGATCGCATATCCTGCAAATAAGAGCGGAGCTTCCTATGATATCCCGAACGGCGTTACTTCCATTGGAGATTTTGCTTTTTCCGAATGTGAGAAACTTACAAGCATAACTATCCCGGACGGCGTTACTTCCATTGGAGATGCGGCTTTTTTCAGGTGTCCAATCCTTACAAGCATATTCCTCCCTCAGGTTCTGGACGTCAGGGATGCATTTATTCCGGATTATGCAACACAGGTAAGATACACCGTTTCCGACGGCAAGGTCACAGTAACAGGAGTGACCCTTGGCAGTGTTCAGACATCTTTTACTATCCCATTAACTATCGGCGGTTATCCCGTTGTTTACGTTGCGTCGGGGTATCGTCAGTATGTGGGTAATCACACCTGCGCAGGCGGCACGGCGACCTGCACAGCGAAGGCTGTCTGCGGATTGTGCGGACAGGAATATGGTTCCGTTCTCGCTCATGACGATTCGGGCGAATGGCAGTATAATGAAACAAATCACTGGAAGATCTGCGCAGACGAAAATTGTGACGAGATACTTGACAAGGCAGAGCATACCTTTGACGAGGGATTTATCACCAAGGAAGCCACCGAGTACGAAGAGGGCGTAAAGACATTTACTTGTCAGCTGTGCGGATATCAGACAACGGAGCCTGTATCAAAGCTTGATCACACCCACAAGGAAAGCACAGATCTCATGTCCGACGTAAACGGTCACTGGCATTACTGCACAGAATGCAGCGAAAAGCTTGACTATGAGGCTCACACCTCCGACGGCGGCAGGGTGACAAAGCAGGCGACCTCCTACTGCGAGGGAGAAATAACCTACTCCTGTACAGTCTGCGGAAGAGTGCTTAAAACGGAAATTATCCCCATGAGGATAGACCCCGTAGTTATGGGCGCTTTTGCGAATTCCTACATATACTCCTACGACAGCGATATGAATAAGATCACCATGAACAAGACCAGAAAGCCCGGCGTTATCACCGTTGACCTTGGCAAAAAGTACGCGGGCAAGACAGTAACTCTCTACGAGGGCAAGAACAGCACCGAGGTCAAGGTCACCGAGGGCGTGCTCGACGCCAACGGAAAGCTGACCTTCACCGTTGACAGCGGCAAGAATTATACCCTTGTGGTAGGGGACTGACATGCGATGAAATAATGACCGTATATCCGCCGGTTCAGCTGCTCGCATTTTGCTGTCAGCATTATTGGCAGAGGTCAAATGTATTTTTAAGGCGACACCGCACAGAGCTTGTGGGCATGCTTTGTGCGGTGTCGCCTTAACTGTATGCTGTCAACTGTTGACCGATATAGCCGCAGTAAGCTGCGCGAGCAGATCGCTGCCGCCGTTTACGTTGATGTTCCCCGCATTGCCGAAAATGCGCTCGATGTATTCAAGCTCTTTCAGCCTGTAGAGGGTCTTGTTCTCGTCCATGAGCTTCGCCGTGTTCAGCAGCGATCTCGTGGAGGCGACCTCCTCACGTCTGGTGATGACGTTCGCCTGTGCACGCTTTTCAGCGGCGATGACGGTGTTCATTATCTCACGTATCTCGCCGGGGAGTATGATGTCCTTTACGCCGCCGTCCGCAAATTCCACGTAAAAGTCCTTTTCACGGGCTTTCAGACGGGACATTACGTATTCGGATATTTCCTCCTTGCTTTCGAGTATCTCGTCCATCTTCTTTCTGCCGATGAAATCACGGAGTGCAAGCTGTGCGGCGGTGTGTATCTGCTCCTTGTAGTCGTCTATCTCGGAGGATATCTTCACAAAGTCGGTGATGCGGTAGCTGCAGACGAAGTTCACCCTGACTGTGACCTTATCCTGCGTCAGTATCTCCTGACCAGTGATATCCGCCTTAGTGAGGCGGGCGTCGGAGTATTCGACTGTCACTCTTGTGTCGGTGTTCCAGAAGTAGTAGGTTCCTGCGGTGAGCAGTCTTTCGAATCTGCCGTTGAAATAGAGCCGTGCACGCTGGTACTCAGCAACGTTCACTCTTGTGTACAGCGACAAGGGCAGTCTGGAGAATATGTACTCGGGGATATCGTCGGAGACGTCGGGAGATGAAATGTCAACGAGCTTGAATTCGTGCTTGTCGTGGACTGTCCAGAAGGCGTATCTGCCCTTGGTGAGGACGTTTTTGAAGATGCCGTTGACAAAGTGGAGGGCAAGCTGACAGTCCATGACCTCGACTTCGGTGCTGTCCGACTTGATGACGGGGTCGGCGAGAAGTACGTCAAGCTCCGCATTTTCGGATATTATCATGTCGCTGAGGAAGTGGACCTCGATCTGCGAGTCGCCAAAGACGTAGTGCCTGCCTGCGGGCAGGACCCTGATGAATTTTCCGTTTCTGAACAGAAAGCCTCTCTGATTTTCGTTGATTATAGTTTTCATATAATAACACCCTTTCGTGATAGTTTGCGTTACAGCTGTCCGTACACCCATTGCGGCGGATATGTTGAGTCTGCTGTTCTTATCGGCGGAGCATTCCGACGGGCGGAAATTTTCGGCGGATAATTCTTGCAGACGGTATCCCTATCCGACAGGGCGCAGGGCGTATTTTCCGTCTTATCTTCCGTGCGGAGGATATGACTTCGGGACTGCTGTACCTCTCCATAATAATGGGTTCCTTGACAGGGAACGTTACCCAACCACGGGTCCGATGCATATCGGAGCAGGATTCGAACCTGCGAAAAATATGTGCCGATAACGGCGTCCTCCTGACAGGCGTCGGCATACGCTTCGGAAAATCCCCGCGCACCCCGATGATAACTCGTTTTCTTGAGATCAATCATCAATGACCTTCCTGTGATTATCAGTATACAGGAATATTTTTCTTTTTTCACGGAAAAAAAGTTGCGAACTTAAAAAAATCTCCCTGTCCGAATAAATATTCAGACAGGGAAAAATTATCTTATGCCAAGCCTTTTCTGCATAATTAGCCTTTCGCGGATAAGTGACACAAAGCTCTGCGGCTCGGTTATTTTTATAAACTGCCCGAAGGACAGCACGCGGATAACAAGCTCGGTCTCGTCGCTTTTGTCGTAGAATATCTTTATTCTGTATTTGTTTTCCGAAATTTCCGTGGCTTCCTTGCGGAAGTGGGAGAAATGCATCATGAATCGTTCCAGTGCATTCCGCTCGTCGATCAGTTCCGCTATGAAATATTCCTCCGAGGCAAAACGGCTTTTCTGCGCGGAGGGTCCTGCGTTTCCGATGATTTCACACTTTTCTATGCCTGCCAGATTCAGCACGTCCGCAAATTTGCTGTCTGCGAGCTTTATACGGAACTTGTCGTCCTTTTCGGAGTATTCCGGCTCGTATGGGTCGCCTGTGATACGCAGATGTGTGCCCTTGCTGCTGTTGTATTCTATCGTGACCTTTTTCCGCTCCCGCACTGCTTTGAGGAGTGTTCGGAAAATTTCAATATAATGCTCGTCCTCAAAGGGGTCGCCGTCGCCGTACTGTTCGAATACCACGTAGTCCTCGGGGAGAAACAGCGGCTCAACACCGCTTAGAAAATCGGTGTCCGCGTCAAAGAGCTTCATTCTTTTGTCGAGGGAAACAGCCTTCAGCCAGGACAGCTCCAAAGACGTAAGCGGAACATTCGGCTCATGGCGCAGGGGAGTCGTCATATCGGAGCGGATAAGCTTCCAGCGTTCGCCCTTTATGGCGGAAATTATCTCGATATGGCTGTCGGTGAAGGCGTATCTGTCGCAGATGCTTTTCATATCCTTTTCGGTGAGCCTGCCCCCGACAGCAAGGCGGAGCATTTCTGACACCGATTTATAGTATACTCCGTATATCTCGTGAAAAAGGTTCATTCTTCGTCTCCTATATCGTAAAGCCTGTACATTTCCTCGATATCGCTTCGCAGACGGTTTTCCACGGTCTTGTCCGAGAAGCTCAGCGATTCTATCCGACAGATGAAGGTTCGTACCCATGGGACTATCTCGTTGGTATCGTATATATCGGCAGTGAATCTGCAGGTGCTGTCATCGACTCGCTCCACCTCGCCGCAGCGCTTTTCGCGGAGCATGCGCTTATATATGTATTCCTCGTCCGCGCCGATATGCACGGTGAATTCCACATGTTCGGTCCGAGCCGACCTTCCGAGAGATACTCCCCACATATGCTTCTGCATTTCCGAGAAGCTTTCGAGCTGTTCGTCAAAGATATCCGAGGGCTTTCCGACGGTCACGCTGCCGATAAAATCGAGCCGATAGGAGCATATCCTCCTGCGGCAGATATGATATGCGAACAGATACTGTCTGCCGTTCTGAGCGCCGCTGTATATTTTCAGCGGGACGATATCCGCCGTATCCGCAGATTTTCCGCCGCGGGGTTCAAATACGATGCGTGCGGAGCATTTGCTGCGTATGGCATGGAAAAGCTCACAGAGTATTTCGCTGTCCAGAGCGCCGCTGATATAGTGGTGCTTGAATGAGAAAACGGGGTCCTCGTCGGGATATCTGTCAAGGATATAGCTTCCGACCGCGCCGCAGCCCGAGACCTCGGAGAAAAACTCCGCGGCGCATCTCATTTCATCGGACAGGGGAGTATCACCGGAGCGGCGGTAATATGTCTGCTTTCCGCATTTTTCGGTGAGGATAAGCCCCATATCGGCGTATTCCCTGAGCTTTTTCCGAATGGTGGACTCGTCGAAGGTCAGGGGCTTTCTGAAGCACTGCATGTATTCCTCGTCGATGATGCGGGTCATCTCGGATATAGGCAGGGATATTTCGGGAGAGTGCAGGATATCGAATAGGATAAAATGGAGTGTGATATCGCCGTCGGTGAAGCTTTTTGCTTTGAGCGCCTTGTATATGGGATTCTTGTGAGTGCTTCGGGTGTCAACGGATATGAACACGTTCTTGCCATCCTTCGAACGGAGATATCCCATATGTTCGCCGAAGTAGCTGTCTATGCGGCGGCGCTCGTTGTCGTAGGAGCGGGACGAACGGCGGGTGTATTCGTTTCGCTTTTTAAAGCCGTAGATGTAGAATTCCTTCATATAGCCGCGTATCCGTCCGAAATTTTTGATAAGCTCCGAATATGCCATGGTATCGTCCTCCGTTTATGTGATGAAATGATTATACCATATTTCGGCAGGGTTTTCAATAAAAAAATGTTGACAATCGGATAATACAGTGATATAATATTTTTTGTCGGTTTATGACAATTCTTTATATGAAGTACATAGCTTCATATAATGGAAAGGGAGGAGATATTACTCTTCCCAAGGACTGTTACGTCGGAGATTATGCATTTTTCGGAAATACCGAAATAACAAGCGTTACTGCGCCATGCGATTACTATTTCGGTTCAGGAGCATTCATGGACTGCACTAATCTTAAAAAAGTAGTTGTAAAGGGAAATGCTGAATTCGGCACGAGTTCGTTCGTGGAGTGTATTAATCTGAAAAGCGTTTCGGTCGAGGGAAGCCTTATCAATATATATGGCTCCGCTTTTGGGTTCTGCCGGTCTCTGACCGATTTTACCGTTAAGGAGGACAAGGAAGAATTCGCTATCGGAGCTTCTGCGTTTTCGTACTGCTATTCTCTTAAAGAG
>JALEMR010000065.1 GCA_022768245.1 Oscillospiraceae bacterium | reverse complement strand
GGCTTTCGTCTTCATATTCGATGTGTGCGGCTGCAGCTTCATGCAGACGTTCTTCTGTTGTACCCTCTTATACGCTGTGGCATAGCCGCAGTTTTTTTATTCCATGCTTTTGCGCATGACTTTGACTTGTGAAACGGAGGAACTATTATGTCAAAGAAGGTTGCTGTTATTATGGGCAGCGACAGCGATTTCCCTGTTGTCAAGGACGCTGTGAAGGAACTTAAAAATTACGGGGTGGAGTACGAGGTGCATGTGATGTCCGCTCACCGCACTCCCGGGCTGGCTGCCGATTTTGCAAAAAATGCCAAGGCAAACGGCTTCGGCGTTATCATCTGCGCCGCGGGCATGGCGGCTCACTTAGCGGGAGTTATCGCGGGCAATACCACGCTCCCCGTTATCGGTATCCCCATTAAGTCTACATTCGACGGTCTGGACGCTCTCCTCGCCACCGTTATGATGCCTTCGGGCATTCCCGTTGCCACCGTTGCAGTAAACGGCGCAAAGAATGCCGCTGTGCTGGCTGTTCAGATGCTCTCTCTCTCCGACGACGCTCTCGCCGCAAAGCTTGAAGAGTCCAAAAAGAAAATGATCGAGGGTGTTATCGAAAAGGATAAGGCTATGCAGAAAATGGCGGACGAATTATAATTTTTGTCTGTAAGTAAGATCTATATACATTAATAAATATTTTTGGAGGAATCTATCATGGCAAACTATGAGAAAAAGGAACAGCTCTACGAGGGCAAGGCTAAGAAGGTTTTCGCAACTAACGACCCCGATATCGTTATCGTTGACTACAAGGACGATGCTACCGCTTTCAACGGCGAAAAGAAGGGCACTATCCGCGGCAAGGGCGTTGTCAACAACAAGATGACTAACTACATGTTCAAGCTCCTTGAAAAGGAGGGTATCCCCACTCACCTTATCGAAGAGCTCTCCGACAGAGAAACTGCCGTTAAAAAGGTGGAGATCGTTCCCCTTGAGGTCATCGTGAGAAACGTTGCTGCGGGAAGCTTCTCCAAGAAGCTGGGCATTGCAGAGGGTACTCCCTTAAAGCAGCCTACTCTTGAATTCTCCTACAAGAACGACGATTTGGGCGACCCCTTCATCAACGATTACTACGCTCTCGGTCTCGGTCTCGCTACCAAGGAGGAGATCGCCGATATCACCAAGTACGCATTTGCTGTCAACGACTTTATGCTTAAGTTCTTCAAGGAGCACAACATCGACCTTATCGACTTCAAGATAGAATTCGGCAGATTCCACGGCAAGATACTTCTGGCTGACGAGATCTCTCCCGATACCTGCCGCTTCTGGGACAGCACCACTCACGAGAAGCTGGACAAGGATCGCTTCCGCAGAGATATGGGCGGCGTAGAAGAGGCTTATCAGGAAATGATGAAGAGAATTTTCGGAGAATAATCAAGATCATTATGAGCGGCACGGACTTCCTCTCTCTGCCGTGCGTTCGGAAAGGTATTTCATAATATGGGTGGATTTTTTGGAGCGGCGTCTCACAACGACTGCATCAGCGACGTGTTTTTCGGCACGGATTATCATTCTCATCTCGGAACAAGAAGGGGAGGTATGACCGCTTATTCTCCCGAGCTGGGCTTTCAGCGGAGTATTCACAGAATTGAGAATTCTCCCTTCCGCACAAAGTTTGAAAACGACGTGGAGGAAATGCGGGGCAATCTCTGCATAGGCTGCATAAGCGATTCCGACCCGCAGCCTATCCTCGTGCGTTCCAAGCTGGGTCTTTATGCTATCTGCACGGTGGGTATCATCACCAACGCCGAGGAGCTGGCTAAGGAGATACTTGACAGCTGCTCCGAAAGCTTTGAGGTCATGAGCAGCGGAAGCGTCAACACAAGCTCTCTTATCGGCGCGCTTATCGCACAGAAGCCGACCATTACCGAGGGCATCAAGTACGCGCAGAGCAAGATAAAGGGCTCTATGTCCCTGCTTATCCTCGACAAGGGCGGCATCATCGCCGCAAGGGACAGGTACGGCAGACTGCCTATCATTATAGGACAGCGCAGCGACGGATTCTGTCTTTCCTTTGAGTCCTTCGCCTTCCAGAAGCTGGGCTATAAGACCTACAGGGAGCTGCTCCCCGGCGAGATAGTGCGAATTACCCCCGACAGCGCAGAGACGTTATCTCCCGGCGGTGACGAAATGCGGATATGCTCCTTCCTGTGGACATACTACGGCTACCCCAACTCCGTTTACGAGGGCGTTACCGTCGAGACCATGCGTACCCGCAACGGCGAGATAATGGCTGAACATGATATCAAGAACGGCACTCTCCCCGATGTGGATTATATCTGCGGCGTTCCCGATTCGGGCATTCCTCATGCTATCGGATACGCCAACCGCAGCGGTATCCCCTTCGCAAGACCGTTTATCAAGTACACCCCCACATGGCCCAGAAGCTTTATGCCGACAAGCCAGTCTATGCGGAACAAGGTCGCTAAGATGAAGCTTATCCCTGTACACGAGCTTATCGAGGGCAAGAAGCTGCTGTTCGTGGACGACAGTATCGTCAGAGGCACCCAGATGCGCGAGACCGTGGAGTTCCTCTACGACAACGGCGCAAAGGAAGTACACATGCGCTCCGCCTGTCCGCCTATCATGTACGGCTGCAAGTATCTGAATTTCTCCAGAAGCAACTCCGATCTTGAGCTTATCGCAAGGAAGATAATCGACGAGTTCGAGGGCGCCGAGGGTGTGAAATACATCGAGGAATACAGCGACACCAACACCGAGAGAGGTCAGAAGCTCCGCAAGGAGATATGCAGAAGATTAAAGCTCACCTCACTGGAATTCCAGTCCTTGGAGGGAACTGTGAAGGCGATAGGTCTTGACGAATGCAAGCTATGCACCTACTGCTGGAACGGAAAGGAATGATCTAAAGTGTTCGATAATATCCATGAGGAATGCGGAGTGTTCGGCATATACAGCCCCGATACCTCCGACGTGGCAATGCAGACCTATCTTGGACTGTATGCCCTTCAGCACCGCGGACAGGAGTCCTGCGGCATCGTTGTGAACGACAGGGGACTTTTTAACTATCACAAGGACTTAGGTCTCGTTCACGAGGTCTTTGACAAGGATACCCTTGCAAGACTGGGTCAGGGCAATATCGCCGTGGGTCATGTGAGATATTCCACCACGGGAAAGCCTATCCGCTCCAACGCGCAGCCGCTGGTGGTTCGCCATATCAAGGGTCCCCTTGCTATCGCTCACAACGGCAATCTTGTCAATGCAAGAGAGCTTCGCACCGAATATGAAAACAAGGGTATGATATTCCATACCACCAACGACACCGAGGTCATTTCCTACGCTATCACCGAGGCTCGTCTCACATCGGGCTCCATCGAGGACGCCGTTGAAAAGATGATGTACAAGATAAGGGGCGCTTATTCGCTGGTGATAATGTCCCCGAAAAAGCTTATCGCCGCAAGAGACCCCGACGGCTTCCGTCCTCTTTCCCTCGGAAAGCTGGACGACAGCTGGGTCGTTGCCAGCGAGACCTGCGCATTCGACAGCATAGGCGCTAAGTTCGTCAGGGATATAAAGCCGGGCGAAATAGTTGTCATCGACGAAAAGGGACTGCGCACCATTGAGACTCACTGCGGCAGCAAGGGTCATATCTGCGTATTTGAGTACGTTTATTTCGCAAGACCCGATTCCGTTATCGAGGGCTCAAGCGTTCATATGGCGCGTCTCAGAGCGGGGAAATATCTCTGGAGAGAACACCCCGTTGATGCGGATATCGTAATAGGCGTGCCCGACTCGGGACTTGATGCGGCGCTGGGCTTTGCTCAGGAGAGCGGCATTCCCTACGGCATAGGCTTTATCAAGAACCGCTACATAGGCAGGACCTTTATCCAGCCCAGTCAGGCGGAGAGGACAAACTCCGTGAAGATAAAGCTCAACGCCGTTTCCGACGTGGTAAAGGGCAAGCGGGTCGTTATGATAGACGACAGCATGGTAAGAGGCACTACCTCGGGACGAGTGGTAAAGCTGCTCCGTGAGGCGGGCGCAAAGGAAGTGCATGTCAGATTTGCATGTCCTCAGTTTATCGCGCCCTGCTATTTCGGCACGGACATCGACAGCAAGGAGAATCTTATCGCCTGCAAAATGACCCTCCCCGAAATATGCGAGCATATCGGCGCGGACACATTGGGCTTTCTTTCGGTGGAGAGCGTACAAAAGCTTGCGGGCAATTCCGACTGCGGCTTCTGCACGGGCTGCTTTACCGAGAAATATCCCATTGAGGTCCCCAAGGAGATGCCCAAGGATAAGTTTGAATTTAAAATCGGAGATGTAAAACAATAAGTTAACACAATGTATGCGCTTTTCGGCGCCTGTGTTTCGGAAAGTGCGAAAGGATGGTATATACTGATGAAAAGTTTTTCTGAAAGCTACAAGGAAGCGGGAGTTGACGTTACCGCGGGCTACAAGGCGGTCGAGCTTATGAAGGCTCACGTTGCAAGAACTGCCACGAGCGGCGTTCTTTCGGGAATAGGCGGCTTCGGCGGACTTTTTGAGCTGGATATGACAGGTATCAGCAAGCCCGTACTGGTTTCCGGAACAGACGGCGTAGGCACCAAGATAAAGATAGCTTTCCTGCTGGACAAGCACGATACTGTCGGTATCGACTGCGTTGCCATGTGCGTGAACGATGTTATCTGCTGCGGCGCGAAGCCCCAGTTCTTCCTGGATTACATCGCCTGCGGAAAGAACTATCCCGAGAAGATAGCTCAGATAGTTGCAGGCGTGGCAGAGGGCTGCGTTCAGGCTGAATGCGCCCTTATCGGCGGAGAGACTGCCGAGCACCCCGGTCTTATGCCCGAGGAGGAATACGATCTGGCAGGCTTCACCGTGGGCGTTGTGGACAAGGACAAGATACTTAAGCCCGACACTCAGAAGGCGGGAGATATCATGATCGGCATCAAGTCCAGCGGAGTGCATTCCAACGGCTTCTCGCTGGTTAGAAAGGTTTTCTCCGTCACCGAGCAGAATCTGGCAAGACATCAGTCGGATCTCGGAACAACTCTCGGCGAGTGCCTGCTCACTCCCACAAGAATTTACGTAAAGGCGATAATGAAGCTCATTGATACCGTGAACGTTAAGTCGATCAGCCACATCACAGGCGGCGGATTCTATGAGAATATCCCCCGTTCGCTTCCCAAGGGACTTTCCGCGAAGATCGAAAGAAATGCGGTACAGGTGCTCCCCATATTCGAGCTTATCGCAAAGACAGGTCATATCCCCGAAAGAGACATGTTCAATACCTTCAACATGGGCGTGGGCATGACCGTTGTTGTTGACGAGAACGACGCTGACAAGGCTATCGAAGCTATCAAGGCGGCAGGCGAGGACGCATACGTTCTCGGCGAACTGGTGGAAAGCGACGAAGGTGTTATAATTGCGTAATAATAAGGACAAAAATTATCTTCTCACTGCAAGGAATTTAGGCATAATTTCCCTGCTGTGGGCGGTCTGCACTGTCAATCCCTTTCTGATAATCGGTGCGATATGCAGCTGGACCGCTTCCTCGGGAGAAAAAAAGGGCTTCGCAAGGGCGGCGGAGATACTCTATATAATAGGGGCGATCACTTCCTCCGCCGTTACCCTGCTGATCGCTCTTCTGGGAAATGTCTTTTCGCTGTTTTCGGGCATCGCACAGATAGCGGGAGGCTCTGCGTTTATCATCGGAGCTACTGTGCTGTTTGACCTTATTATCGGACTTGCGGCGGCAAACTCTCACAAGGGCTGCAAACAGCTTGAAAAGCAGGAACAGAAGAGATTACAGGCTTCACAGGCAGTGGGACTTTTCGGCAGCGAGGTATACTCGAACGAAAACGAATCGGAATACTCCGACAGATAAAGGAAATGGTGCGGATATGAAAAATATAGTGGTTCTTGTTTCTGGCGGCGGAACAAATCTTCAGGCGCTTATCGACGCTCAGAAGAGGGGGGACATCAAGGGCGGCAGAATAACCTGCGTTATCTCCTCCAAGGCGGACGCTTACGCTCTGGAAAGGGCAAAGCAGAACGATATCCCCACGAGGGTGCTTGTGAGAAAGGACTATGCGGACGTTCACGAGTACAGCAAGGCTATGCTTGACGCTCTCAACGAGGAAAAGGCAGACCTTGTGGTTTATGCGGGCTTTATGACTATCCTTGACGAGACAGTCTGCCGCGCTTATCCCAACAAGATGATAAATGTTCACCCTGCGCTGATACCCTCATTCTGCGGAAAGGGATTCTACGGGCTGCACGTTCACGAGGCAGTCCTCGAAAAGGGCGTGAAGGTCACGGGCGCAACGGTGCATTTCGTAACCGAGGTCTGCGACGGAGGACCTATCATCTTACAGGACACCGTTCCCGTGAAAAACGGCGATACTCCCGAAATTCTCCAGCGAAGAGTTATGGAAAACGTGGAATGGAAGATACTCCCCAAGGCGGTATCGCTGTTCTGTCAGGATAAGATACATGTGGAAAACGGCATAGCTGTTGTCGATGAATGAACGGTCAAAAAAACGGAGGAAACTAAAATGCAAACACTTAACATATACGACGAGCTGAAAAGCAATTCCTATCCCGGAAGAGGGATAATCATCGGAAAATCTGCCGACGGAAGGTCCGCTGTTACGGCGTACTTTATCATGGGCAGAAGCGTGAACTCCAGAAACAGAGTATTCACCGAAACAGACGACGGTATCAGAACAGAGGCTGCGGATCCCTCCAAGCTTTCCGACCCTCATCTGATAATATACTCCCCCGTGAGAGTGCTGGGGAATAAGACTATCGTCACCAACGGCGACCAGACCGATACTATCTACGAGCTTATGGACAAGCAGCAGACCTTCGAGCAGTCCCTCCGCACCCGCGAGTACGAGGACGACGCTCCCAACTACACTCCGAGAATTTCGGGCATCATGCACGTGGAGAACGGCAGCTACAACTATGCTATGAGCATTCTTAAGTCTGCGGACGGCAATCCCGATTCCGTGGAGCGCTTCACCTTCACCTACAGCACTCCCGTAAGCGGATACGGTCATTTTATCCACACCTATATGGGCGACGGAAACCCTCTTCCCAGCTTCGAGGGCGAGCCTAAGAAGATAGAAATCCCCAATGACATGGACGAATTCGCAGACAAGCTCTGGGAGGCTCTCAACGAGGATAACAAGGTTTCCCTGTTTGTCAGATACATCGATATTGCCACGGGCAATTATACATCTAAGATCATCAATAAATATTCTAAGTAATCACGGGAGGAATCTACAATGGCAAACGAAATGCAGTTAAAGTACGGCTGTAACCCCAATCAGAAGCCTTCGAGAATTTACATGGCAGACGGCAGCGACCTGCCTATCGAGGTGCTCAACGGCAAGCCCGGCTATATCAATCTCCTTGACGCCTTCAACGGCTGGCAGCTGGTAAGCGAGCTGAAAAAGGCAACGGGAATGTGCGCGGCGACCTCCTTCAAGCACGTATCTCCTGCGGGAGCGGCTGTGGGTGCGCCTCTTTCCGACACTCTCAAGAAGATATACTGGGTGGACGACCTTGACGAGCTTTCTCCGCTGGCTTGCGCATATGCAAGAGCAAGAGGCGCGGACAGAATGTCCTCCTACGGCGATTTTATCGCACTTTCCGATGTCTGCGACGTTCCCACCGCTAAGATGATACAGCGTGAGGTGTCCGACGGAGTTATCGCTCCCGGCTACACCGACGAGGCACTTGAAATTTTAAAGTCCAAGAAGAAGGGCAATTATAACATCATTCAGATAGATGAAAGCTACACTCCTGCGCCTATCGAAACAAAGCAGGTGTTCGGCATTTCCTTTGAGCAGGGCAGAAATGAGCTTCCCGTCAACGACGAGCTTTTGGCGAATATCGTCACCGACAACAAGAATATCCCCGACGACAAGAAGAGAGACCTTATCATCTCCCTTATCACACTGAAATACACCCAGTCCAACAGCGTATGCTATGTCAAGGACGGACAGGCTATCGGTATCGGCGCAGGTCAGCAGTCAAGGATTCACTGCACACGTCTTGCGGGACAGAAGGCTGACAACTGGTGGCTGAGACAGTCTCCCAAGGTAATGGGACTGCAGTTTTTGGATAATATCCGCCGTGCGGACAGAGATAACGCTATCGACGTATATATGTCCCCCGACGAGTACATGGACGTCCTCGCAGACGGCGCATGGCAGAACATCTTCAAGGTTAAGCCCGAGGTGTTCACAGCCGAGGAAAAGAGAGCATGGCTTGACCAGAATAAGGGCGTATGCTTAGGCTCGGACGCGTTCTTCCCCTTCGGCGACAACATCGAAAGAGCCCACAAATCGGGCGTTGAGTACATCGCACAGCCCGGCGGCTCTATCCGTGACGACAACGTTATCGAGACCTGCAACAAGTACGATATCGCTATGGCGTTTACGGGTATCAGACTGTTCCACCACTGATTGGATAAGCCCCCGCGGGCAGGACGCGTTGTCGTTTTATAAGCATGACCGACCGTGTTCCTGCGGGCTCGCATGAGCAATAATACTAATCCCCGATAAAAGTGTAGACAAAAAATCTGCGCAAAAACCATATATTCAAGTTTTAGCTTGATTTTTTGTACACTTTTTAATCGGGGATTAGTATAAAACTGATTATCCGGGGTGCGATATGGATAGGACATTTCCGAAACGGGTCAAGGTCATGGCGGGTATTGCAGTGCTGCTTTCGGCGGTATGTATCTGCCTGACAGCACATATTACGATTTTTCAGAAAAAATATTGTCATGCCGTGAACAGCTTCTATGACGCCGTTGAACAGGCGGACTTTGTTCTTCCCGCAAGCGGCATTATATATGCTGTTCTGGCGCTGGGACTGATAATTATCGGCTCGGGGACGTTCCTCGGAAGATCAGGAAGAAATACCGCAAAAACAGCAGTCATTCTGTGGACAGTGCTCTTTATCGTGGCAGATATCGCATTTACTGTTCAGATGAATCATCTGCTTGATAATATCCATGAAGGTTCGGTCACATGGGTGCTGGAGCCGATAAACCGCCTTATATCGGGGGCGGCGGAGATATTGCTGTCAGTATCGGCAGTGCTTGCGGCTGCGGCGGCAGATATGGCGGATACTATGAAGAATGGGCGTAAGGCAGGCTCGGCGGTACTAAGGCTTGCCATAGGAGCCTATGCGGCGTATATTATCTCCGTGTGGGCTGTTATGCTGTTTTCACGGGGAACTCCCGTTATCCTGCTCGGCGTTATCGAGTTTACCGTCTGCGGTGCAATAATATGTACTGCAATGGTTTCTGCCCAAAAAGGAAAAGGCGGCATGGCGGGTCTAATAGTGAGCTTAAGCGTGTTTTCGGCTTCGCTGATATTTAGCTATGCGAGCAATAATTATCAGTCGTTTTATATGGCTTCGACAGGCGCAGATACTTATACAGATTTTGCTGTTGTATCGGGTCTGTGCGGCAAGCTGATGATATTGTATTATATAGGCACTGCGGCAGCGGCAATAGCTGCATCAAGAGCCGCTAATGACTAAGGACTTAAAACTAAGTACTAAGTACTATGTACTGCGTACTACTCGCTACGAAAGGACATGATCAAGATGAATATACTGGTAGTAGGCGGCGGCGGACGTGAGCACGCCATTATTATGAAGCTTGCGGAAAGCAGCCGTGTGGAAAAGCTGTACTGCGCTCCCGGAAACGGCGGTATTTCCCGCTATGCGGAGTGCTTCGACGTTTCCGCAACGGATATCGACGGCATAGTCGCACTGGCTAAGAAGCTTTCCGTTGATATGGTGGTAGTTGCTCCCGACGATCCCCTTGTGCTGGGCATGGTGGACGCTCTCAATGCAGAGGGCATAATGACATTCGGACCCAACAAGGCGGCGGCTATAATCGAGGGAAGCAAGGTCTTCTCCAAGGAGCTGATGAAGAAGTACAATATCCCCACCGCAAAGTATGAGACATTCAGCGACAGCGCATCGGCTATCGCATACTTAAAGAGCGAGAACAGCTATCCCGCCGTTATCAAGGCGGACGGACTTGCTCTCGGAAAGGGCGTTATCATCGCCGCAAACGAGGAGGAAGCCGTTGAAGCCGTAAAGTCAATGATAGACGGCAGACAGTTCGGCGACAGCAGCGCTACCGTAGTTATCGAGGAATTCCTCACGGGTCCCGAGATATCGGTGCTTTCCTTTACCGACGGAAAGACCGTTGTTCCGATGATGTCCTCCATGGACCACAAGCGCGCTCTTGACGGCGACAAGGGACTTAATACGGGCGGCATGGGAACTATCGCTCCCAATCCCTTCTACACCAAGGAGATCGCCGAGGAGTGCATGAACAACATCTTCCTGCCCACAATAAAGGCTATGAACAGCGAAGGACGTACCTTCAAAGGCTGTCTGTATTTCGGACTTATGGCAACTCCCAAGGGAGTGAAGGTCATCGAGTACAACTGCCGCTTCGGCGATCCCGAAACGCAGGTGGTGCTACCTCTGCTGGATACAGATCTGGTGGATATCTTTGAGGCGGTATATAAGGGAACCCTCTCCGATATGGATATCAAGTGGAAGAACGAGTGCTGCTCCTGCGTAGTTATGGCAAGCGGCGGCTATCCCAAGAGCTATCCCAAGGGACTGGAGATAACCGGTCTTGACGACAAGGGACAGGTCGGCGGAGTGTTTGTCTACCACGCAGGCACCAAGTACGAGAACGATAAATTCCTCACCAACGGAGGACGTGTGCTGGGCGTTACCGCAACGGGAGATACTCTTGCGGACGCACTGAAAAAGTCCTATGCGGCAGTGGATAAGATTCATTTCGACAATGCTCATTTCCGTAAGGATATCGGCCAGAGAGCTTTGACTGCAGAAGTTAACAGTTAACAGTTATCAGCTGACAGTAAAACAGCTGACAATGGTTTTGTATAACCATTGTCAGCTGTTTTTGTCAATATTGACACTATATGTAACCTCCGCGGGAGAAAATAACAATTACATAAAAGCTCAGGACGCGTCACCGCTGTCGGGCGTCCCCGGCTCGCTGTCGGGCGACCCCGACCCGACACGCTCCTTGGTGTAGTCAATGAAGCTGATGTTGATGTCCACATCGCCCTTGATGCCGGGCACGTCTGCATCGGAGGCGTACTGCCACATCTGATATATGTAGGGATATTCGGGCTCGTCCGAATACTCCGCAAGCCAGAAATCAAAGCCTGCCAGAGCGTCCATGTCCATTTTCAGGAGAGCCTGCCGCTTCGGGGCGTATATCATCGGGATATACCCCGCACGGGCTATCTTGTTGCAGAATGCGGCGGCGCATTCTGTCAGGTCTGCGGGGGACATATCGTTGGTACGGGCAGTGTCCTCACCGGTGACCTCCCAGTCAAAGGCTACGGGATATGTGATATTATAGCCCTCCAGCTGCGAAATGACGAACTCCGCTTCTGCCTCCGCCTCGGAGACGGTCAGCGCCTGGGAATAGAAATACACTCCCGTCTCGATTCCTGCTTCGGAGGCTCCCTGCATGTACTCGTGAAAGCGGCTGTCCTCGTTGATGACACCCGACTCATAACCCCGATATCCCACTCGTATCATGGCAAAGTCGATGCCCGCTTCCCTGACCGAAGCCCAGTCGATATCCTGCTGAAAATAGGAAACGTCCACACCCAGCTTTGAGGTAACAGTTCCGTCCTCGGTGTAGTACTTGAAGTCGTCCACCTGGCGGAGCGCAGAAAAGTCGATATCCGACCGGGGAACGTTTTCCAGAGCCTTCAGCCAAATCTTCCCGTAGGTGTAGTCGTCCATTTCGATGTAGTCCTTGGGGGTGAAATATTCGTACACTCGGGAGGCTTCCACTGCTATGTATTCCTCGTCCTTGCGATATTCCTCGGAGACTTTATGGAGCTTCACCGACAGGACAATGATAACAATTGCCATAATGAGGAAAATTCCGACAGCAGAGAAAAAAATTATCCTCCTCCGCAGAAGCTTTCTGTTGTTGTTTACTTCCATGATAATGATCCTTTTAAACGTATAGTATCAAAATATCGGCAGTCGACTGCATGAGCCGCCTGCCGATCGTTGTCTGTTATCTGCCGGTCGCCGGCTGTTTTTTTCTGCCGATAATTTTCTGTATGGTATTGATAACCGCTCCGAAATTGATAAGGGCTATAAAGATGAAGCAGAGTATCAGCCACATAACGTACAGGCTCGGCTGTCTTATCGAAAGCACGCACATTGTGATAAGCACGATGATATTGATGCCTGCGCGGAAGAAATCCACCTTGAAGAAGATGTATCGTCTCGCGTCGTAAATGCGTATCGAGAAGCATACAAAGTAGGATATCGCCGTGGCAATGGCAGCGCCGTAGGCTCCCAGCTTCGGGACGAGTATGGCGTTGAGCAGGATATTCGCCGCCGCCGCCGAAAATGCGGTGAGACAGCTGTTCTTGGACTTTTTCTTCACCGAATAGATGCTCGCCAGGAACTGGCAGAAGCACTGGAACACCATTGATACGATAAGTATGGTGGAGTAAAGCTCCGCGCCCTTGTAAGAGTCGTTTCCGATAAGGATATAGGTCAGCGGCTTTGCGATAAGGATAAGCCCCGCAGCGGCAATGTACATCAGCGAGGAATATGCGCCGAATACCGTCTTGTAGAACTTGCCCAGCGTGCGGCTGTCCTTTTCCTCGATGGAGGACATCTGCCATGCCTGATAGAACATGGTGGTGACGAACATCACAAGGGTAGGTATTTTATGAGCAACGGAGTAGATACCGTTGGTCTCGCTGCCCACCATATTGATAACGAAGAGCCTGTCCGAATAGGAGGTTATCCACCACAGCAGATAGGTGGGGATAAGGGGTGCGGAATATCTCAGCATCTCCCTGATGAGCCTTACGTCGATGAATTTCGTATCGAGGGACCTGTCCAGCCTTGCCATGAACATAAGGAAGCACAGCGACAGGAAGTCCGACACGATAAAGGACAGGATATATCCGTTGATGCCCATATCCAGCCACAGCATGAACGCGAGATTGCATAAAAACTGGGTCAGGGTAGTAAGTATGCCGTCAATGGCGAACAGCCGCACAAGACCGTTTGCCCGCACCTGCTGTGAAGCCATGGAGCGGAAGCAGCTGAAATAGCAGTAGGCATACAGCAGCATGGTATAGCCGTGATAAACGGAGGTAGAGTTCCATATGGGCGTGGTCAGGGCGAATATCGCCATGCCGAGCAGTGTCATGATATTGGCGGTGGTATAGACCCTGCGCTTGTCGTAAGCCTTGTCCAGACCGAAGCGGATTATGGCGTCGGACATGGAGAACGTCACCACGGGCACAAGAACATTGAGAGTATTATACAGCAGATCAGCCGTACTGTACTCGGAATTTGTCAGAGTGGCGGTGTACAGCTTTACAAGGAAGAAGCTCAGCAGCTTTGCGCCGAACTGTCCGATGGCGAATATCACCGTATTCCCCATAAGCTTTTTGTATTTATCCATTTATGTTCATTCCCTCATCAGACTTCGATATACTTCTTTTTTGTAAGCTTCAGAGCGGCAGCAATCGTGCCGATAACGGACAATCCTCCGAGGAATGCAGCGGCTATCCATACCGCACGGATAAGTTTATTCATACAGATTCAGCTCCCTTAAAAACGTTTGACAATGCGTATTACATCGTTATTATTTTCAACTATACATTATTATTATAACATATTAAGTTTCATTTGAAAAGACAAAAAGGATTTATCTTGCAAAATTCACAAATTAAATACAAATTATTCATAGACGTGATTATATGCCGCAATAAAATTTCGGTAATATAATATGTGGATAATAATTATTGTAAAGAGCGGAGGAATAATATGAACATATCGGAAAAATGGGTCTGCGCATGGGGAAACGCTATTTCAATAGCGGAGCGCCGTCCCGAAAATTATGCCAGGAATCTCACTCTGCGCTATCCCGTCAGCATTCCCTTTGCGGGACGTAAAATAAGACTTCACTTCGATAATTTCTGCGGCAGCGAGGACGTTATCTTAAACCGCGTCTGTGTGGCTGCGGCTGCGGGGGGAGACAATATCCTGCCCGAGACGGAAAAGCCCGTGACCTTCGGCGGCAGACCCGACGTTATCCTCCACGCAGGCGAGGACCTCTACAGCGATGAGATAGACTTCGAGGTCTTTGCGGGACAGGACGTTTCGGTGTCCTTCTATCTCAAGGGCTTTACCGAGATGCGCTCGGGCGTTGTCATCACGGGGCCCCTTTCCCGCGGATTTTTCGCCGTTGGGGACTGCACCTCCGACAAGGAGCTGCCCTCTGCGTCATCAAAGGTGACCAACACCTACTATTTCCTGTCGGGGATAGACGTTCTCACCGACAGCCGCAACAAGGCGCTTATCTGCTTCGGCGACTCCATAACCGCACAGGCATGGCCCGATTATCTGCTTATCCGCACAGCCGCTCTGGGGTATACTCACCGCTCGGTGATACGCCGCGCAGCCAGCGGAACACGCATACTCCGTCAGTACGACAATATCACCTATGATTCCTACGGACTTAAGGGCTCGATACGCTTTCCCCGTGAGATAAAGGTCTCGGGAGCGGACTGCGTGCTTATCCAGCACGGGATCAACGACATTATCCACCCCGTGGGTGTAATGGAGAACAGGTTCCGACCCTGGAGCGACCTGCCTACCGCAGACGACCTTATCGAGGGAATGAGAGGCTATATAAAGACTGCTCGTCAGCAGAATTTAAAGGTGTACGCGGGAACTCTTCTGCCCATATACGGCTGGCGTACCTATGCGGATTTCCGCGACGAGATACGCTGCGCCTTCAACGACTGGATACGCACCACCGATGAGATAGACGGCTGCATCGACTTTGACAAGGCGCTCAGAGACCCCGAAAATCCCGCGGCATTCGCTCCCGGCTACGACAGCGGAGATCATCTCCACCCCAGCGCCAAGGCTTACGAGCGCATGGCAGAGGAAGTTCCCGAAGAATTGTTAAAATAACAATATCCAATGATATCCGGACTGTGAATTTTTATTGCAGTAATTAGATATTATCGGGATAATTGTGTTTTATTTCGGAAAAGCTATTGACAAAACGGTAAAAATATGTTATCATGTATGTTAATAAGCGAGATGTGTATTCGTTTATTGACGGCTTTATATCTTACATAAATTTTTTGGAGGTAAATCAACCATGTCTATTAAAAAAATCATTGCTGCTATCGCAGCAGGTGCTATGGCACTGACTATCACCGCAGTAGGCGCTTTCGCTGAAACTGTTGAGATCGATTCCGAGAACCCCGGCCAGTGGTCTTCCAGCGGCGCAGGAATCAAGAAGGCTGACCTTGAGGCTGTAGGCGGCGACGTAAGGATCGTTCTTACAGTTGAGACTCAGGATCCCTACGGTCTTGCAGATCAGTTCCTCGTAAACCCTATCGACTATGATAACGGTTGGGTTTCCCAGACTGACTACTGCACATCCGATACAGCTGTTGCTAAGACAGACGGATGGATCTGCGTTCCTAAGGATTCAACTACTATCGAATTCGTTCTTTCCGCAGACGCTATCCCCGCTCTCGGTGATGACGGTCTCTGCTTCTCCAACTGCAACGTTCTCGTTAAGTCCGCTGAGTATGAGCTCGGTGAGCCCCAGGCTGAGATGGTTCGCGTAAGCGACGCTGACGGTAAGGCTTACTGCTTCGGCGAGTACACCGTTGAGGGTGCTGCTGCTGAGGAACCTGCTGAGGAGCCCGCTGAGGAAGAGCCCGCTGAGGAACCCGCAGACGAGGCTGTTGAGGACGCTCCCGCTTCCGACGATGTAACTGCTCCCGCAGCAACAGGCAACGTTTCTTCCGTTGCTATCGTAACAGTAATGGCTGTTGCAGCTGCTGCAGCTGTTGCTTCCAAGAAGAGCAAGTAATTATTTTATAAACGAATACGCACAAAACGCCTTGAGGATATCCTCGGGGCGTTTTTTTGAAAGGACAGACTTATGATATTACCGGTAATTGCGGGAGCAGTGTTCGCTGTCACGATAATTCTTGCGGCAGGGGATATCCCGCCGAAAACACGTCTTTCGGGGAGCATTGCCGCTGTGATCCTCACTGCGGCGGATATTTTTATGCTGACCCGATTTTCCGCTGCTTCGGCGGAGTATGAGGAGCTGCTGCTTTTCCTGAATGAGAACAAGCAGGCTTCGGTGGATATGCTCCCCGATTTTATGTCGTCCTTTGCGGCGGGGATACACAACGTCATTATCGCTGCGGCAGAACAGCTTAAGAACGTAAACGGGGCTGTCCTCGGATTTTTTGACAGCACGGCAAGGGCAGCTGCCTTCGGCGGAGCGGCGCTTATCGTTTCGCTTGCATTCATACTGCTCGTCCCCGACAAGAACGCGCCCGATTCGGAGACTGTGGGACCCGCTGAGGCTATCGGGCTGATAGTTTACGATCTGTTCACCGACAGCTTTTTTGCGGCTCCCATTGCGGCTGCGGCAGCATATGGCGTATGCTGTCTGCTTGACATGGAATATGCCGCTGTGATTTGCACGGCGATGTGGGTTCTGTCGTATATCCCCGTCATAGGGCAGGCTGCGGGGATAATTCTCGGAGTATGTATCCTTGTGGCGGCATGTCATCCGTTATGGGGGATAATTTTCGGAGTATTTTCCGCTGTGCTTAATATTCTGCTCGGCAGCGGGAAGAATATCATCACGGGACTTCTGGAGGTCAAAAATCAGAAGGAAGGCTGACCGCGCCGTACACATAATAATTCACAGACTACGCATATAATGTACAAAATACATTATATCGGAGTTGATAGTTTTGTCGTTCAGCCGCTTCAATGCAGATGTAAAGGAAAGGTCTGTAATTTTAGGGGAATATATAGTCGAGCATAGGTCCACCGTCCGCGCCGCCGCAAAGGAGTTCGGCATAAGCAAGTCCACGGTACATAAGGATCTGACGGAGAAGCTGCCCGTTGTAAGTCCGACACTGTACCCCGCAGTGAAGGAGATACTCGAAATAAACAAGCAGGAGCGCCATATCCGCGGAGGAATGGCGACCAAAAAGAAATATGAGGAAAGGGCGCATAATACTGATCCTCAATAAAAGTGTAGACAAAAAATCTGCGCAAAATCCATATATGCAAGATTTTGCTTGATTTTTTGTACACTTTTTAATCGAGGCTTAGTATAAATCGGCAGAATAGCAGGAAAAACGCCGTATCCCGTTTATTGTGATACGGCGTTGATATTGCGGCTGAATTTGACAATAATGTGCATAATAATATATAATATTATGCGTTATTTGTGCATGTGTACAAAAGCGAATTTTTTTGCAAAAAACAATTGACAAATCGGAAGTGCTGTGATATAATAATATATGTTGTGAGGGACACGAAAGACAAGCCCCGAAACAATGAAAAGTTAATATGCGGTAGTGCTGGAATAGGCAGACAGGCACGTTTGAGGTGCGTGTGTCTTCGACGTGTGGGTTCAAGTCCCACCTACCGCACCAAGTAAAGCTTCGCTGCAATAGCAGCGGAGTTTTTTATTTGCCTTGATATGTACAATATCGGCGGAAGACAGTCAGTCTTCCGCCGATATTTTATCCTGATTATTCGTCCTCCGATGAGATCCTGTTGTTTCTTTTGGCGCATACGATAATAATGATGTTCATGCTGTATGCAGCTGCCATTATCGGAAGAGCCGTCAGTCCTTCAAATCCAACGTTTTTATAGAAGATCCAGCTCCATACAAGCAGGAGCAGACCATATACTACCGACGTTCCAAAAACAGACTGCTTTCCGAATTTCTTTGCGATATCGCTGTCCATAACGCCTTTAGCGGAGGTCTTTGCAGCATAGAATATGTACACGCCTATATCAGCCGCCATTGCAGCGTATGAACATATAAGACAGGGCAGCGACTCGGTGTACATATATATTCCATACAGCGCCATACAAAGCAGGAAGCAGAACCAGAACATGAATTTGAAGCACCCGAAGGCTATTTTGTAGCTGTATGCCCGCTGCATCTCGTCAAGACGGCTGTCGTCGAACAGGTCGGCGGTGCCGGGGGTTATGGGGTTTCCGTTCTCGTCGCGGCTGAACTGCTTGAAGTTCACGTCTTTAGCGAACTCCTTGAAGTCCACGCCCAGGTCGTTTTTCTGTTTGTCGTTGAGTGTCATATCAATCGTCCTCCGTTTCCTCGGACTGTTCGTCCGAAACCTTGAAATTACGCTTTCCGTAGGCGCATCTGATGAACTGCAGTATTGCCGTCAGGACGCATATGATAACAATTATTACAGTATCGCTGCTGAAAGTGCCCCTGACGGTGCGGACTATGATATTCACCGCCGCCGCGGCTAAGAGCATTATCCCCGTGATAAGTCCGCCCGTAGTGTTTGAGAAGCTGTGCACCTGATTGAGCACGCCGTATTTTGAAGCGGTGATCTCAAAGGCCGCCATGCCGATGAGCATTACCGTGTAGTAGATAAGCGCCGCATACTGAAAGGGTATGTTTATCTCAAAAATGTAAAGCGCCAGCAATACTGCCGAAACAGCTGCTATTGCATAGCACATGAGCCTGAACCCCTTGAAGCCGATATCTGCCATGATGAGCTTCTGCCGTTCGTCCAGACCGTAGTCGCTGAAAACGCCTGCGGAATTTCTTTCTCTCGATCTGTCTGCCATAATAATTCTCCTTTATTCATTTTCCCAGAAGATATCGTCCAGGGTCTTGCCCAGCGCTTTGCAGATGTCCATGCAGAGCTTGAGGGTAGGATTGTAGTCGCCCTTTTCGATAGCGTTTATAGTCTGCCGTGATACGCCCACCTTTTCTGCCAGCGCCTGCTGAGACATATCCAGAGCGGCGCGGGCGGATTTGAGCTTCAAATTCTTTGCCAAATTATCGACCTTCTTTGTGAAGAGATTAGTATTACAGCTGTACCGGAACGGGAACGGTCGTTCCGTTGATGATATTATATCATATGGCTTACAAAATGTCAAGTATATTTTACAAAAAATCAGAAATATTTTTCAAAAAGTAATCAATCAATAGGACAAAGCGCGTATACGGGAGATTTTCCGGGCATAAAAGGATACAGCAAAAGGATAAAACAGGAATGATTTTCCTCTTGACATTGGATATTAAATAGTATATAATATTAATAAATAAAAATGGATTGCAGCGAATAGCAATTAGCGATTAGCAATTAACTTGGGACTATCGGCTATTAGTTGCTTACTATGGACTAAGGACTATGGACTATCGGCTAATAGCTAACGGCTAATAGCTATTAGCTTTTGACTGTCCACCAAAGGAGGTATATCAACATGAGCGGAGCTGCGCAGAGGAATACCATGCAGAAAAGCATTGTCCTCGAAACGGTGAGGTCAATGCACGATCACCCTACGGCAGATATGGTCTACGACGATCTGCACAATAATTATCCCACCATAAGCAAGGCGACCGTTTACCGCATTCTCGGTCAGCTTTCGGCAAACGGGGAAATACGCAAGATTTCGGTCACCAGCGGCGCCGATCATTATGATTTCAATATATCTCACCATTATCATATTATCTGTATGAAATGCGGAGCTGTGGCGGATGTGGTCATGGACAGCATCCCTCAGGTGGAAGAGCCTGCGGAATATATATCCGACAGCTGCGGGTATACGGTATGCGGAGGAACGGTGCTGTTTTCGGGGATATGTCCCCACTGCCGCGGATAAGCAAAAAAAATACAGTAAACAGAAGCGGACTCTGTTTACTGTTTTTTTTGCAGTGGATTTTCTTCGGCAGCCGCTTTGCAGAGAGCATGCGGCATTACAGCAAATAAAATACTATGTGTAAGTGTATGTCATAAAAAACAAAGATCAGTTAGGATTAACGATCTCACGCCAGTCGAGGTCGCCTCTTTCAAGGGCGTGGATAAGTGCTTCCGCAGTTGCGATGTTTGTAGCGACAGGAATATTGTGCACATCGCAGAGACGAAGCAGATCCATGTCGTTGGGTTCATGGGGCTTGGGAGAAAGCGGATCTCTGAAAAAGAGCAGAAGGTCGATCTCATTGCAGGATATTCTTGCTCCGATCTGTTGTCCGCCGCCCTGACTGCCGCTTAAATAGCGCTGTATATCAAGCCCGGTGGCCTGAGAGACCTGTTTTCCCGTTGTGCCCGTTGCACAGATGTTATGGCGGGAAAGTATTCCGCAGTAGGCAATGCAGAACTGTACCATCAGCTCTTTCTTGGAATCATGCGCAATTAGTGCAATGTTCATGGGTTAAAATACATCTCCTTTGTTTTAAATTAGGTCTGTGCCTTTATAAGCGATTATATAAATGTACGTATATGTTACTGGAGAAGCACCTTGAAGCTGAGAGGAATGTCCTCGCCCTTAATGCGCTTGGAGATAGCGTCGAACGCCTTGAATGCCAGCGACGAAGAGGGAAGAGGCTCGCCCTTGCCCGTTGCGATGATAACGGCAGAATCGTCGGGGATAACGCCGATAAGCTGAACGCCTACGGTGTCGATTATCTCGTCCAGATCGACGATAAGGTCAGCCTTGAATATATCGGGATTTACCTTATTGATGATAAGGCGCTGCTTTTTGTTTCCTCTCTTATAGAACTCGTCGGACATGGTTCTCGCGTCGCGGACGCAGATAGGGTCGGGAGTTGTATTTATAAGGATAAGGTCGGACTGTTCAACAACGTCGAAAACGCTTTCATTTGTGCCCGCAGAAGTATCCACGATGATATACTCGTAATACTTTCTCATTTCCTGGCAGATATTCTTTATAGTCTCGGCGTCCACCTTAGCGAATGGGTCCTCGGGAGCGCAGACGATGCTGAGATTTGTAGCAAGCTTTACCTGAGTAGTTGCCTTATATATATCACATTCGCCCTTAAGCACCGAGCCGAGATCATAGGTTATATCGTCCTTTACGCCCAGCATAATGTCCAGACATCTGAGTCCGAAGTCAAGTTCAATGATCAAAGTTCTGTGACCCTGCTTTGCGAGGGCGAATCCCAGTTCGGCGCAGATGGAAGATTTTCCCGTTCCGCCTTTACCTGAAGTTACAGCTATGATTTTTGACATGACAGCTCCATTTCTCCGCAGATTTCGGAAGATTAGTTAAATGCACATTTTTTCAGCAGAAGATCTGCGGTCCTTCTGCCGTGAGCGGCATAAAAAAGAATACCCCCTCATGAACATTATCGGTTAATTATATTTTACCACAAAATACAGAAAAGTCAAAGGATTTTTATCCTCTCTGCACATTTTTGTTATATTTCTATTAAAAGTACGGCGGAAATTTGTGCATTTTTAAATGGCGAAAAAAGTCTTATTCCGATTCGGGCGGGGGAGTGTCCGAATCGGTGGGTATCTCATCATTTTCGGCGCTGCTTTCGGGAGCTTCCGATACCGAAGTCTCGGTATCGGGAGCCGATACGGTCTGCTCCTCCTCGGTCACGGGAGGCATTGTCACCGTGGGCGCTGTCACAGCGGGGATATCCGCAGGGGGCAGCGTATCGGAGAATATCTCCGTTTCGGGCAGATCGGGCATCGTCTCCGCCGTATCGGTCACTGTTTCCGACGGCGCTTCGGTGACCTCCGCTGCTTCCTCGGGAGCTTTTGTTTCCTCGGGTTCGGTCTCCTCGGGTTCCGTCCGAGCAGTCTCCGTTTCGGTGTAGGTATCCTCATAGAAGCCGTCCTCGGAGGAATCCTCATCGGTATCGGAAAGCACATCTGAGGGCTCGTGCTCCTTGGGAACATACCCCTCGGAAAGGAGCGATATCTCATAATCCTCATTGTAATAGGCTTCGATTATCTGCCTTACCATGAACTTGGAGTATTCTCCGTGTTCGATAAATCCTGCAAAAGCTATCTCGGGGTCGTCTGCGGGATAGAATCCGATAAACGCCGAGCCTGTGTCCTCCTGGGAGGTCATCTGGGGAGTACCCGTCTTGATAGCCGCCTCACAGGGCAGGTCGGACAGCAGATATTTTCCCGTGTAATAATCCTTTTCACGGGGCTTGGGATAGTTATACTCGGTAAAATCCGCAGCCTGCTTCATGCCCTCGATAACGGTATCGAAGGTATACCCCGTCTTGTCGGGAATCTGTGCTGCGATGACAGGCTGTGTCTTTGAAACGAGGGACTCCATGTTGTAGGTGTACACGCTGTCCACCATATAGGTCTGATAGCGGGTGCCCTTGTTGGCGATAGTCATTGCCTGTGCCGCCATCTGCAGGGGAGTTACCGCAGTTTCGGACTGTCCGATAGCGGTCTGTACGATATTTCCCGCCTGCCAGTCCATGCCGAGGATATCATATGTCTCGGGGCAGGCGATATAGCCTCTTTTGAGACCTCTGCCCGTTTCGAGACCCGCCTCGCCGCCGAAGCCGAACATTTCCGCATAGCTTCGGAGAGTATCTATCCCCATTATCCTTCCCGTTTCGTAGAAGAATATGTTGCAGGACTCCTTAAGCGCCGTGACCACGTTGATAGAGCCGTGCCAGCCTGTGCATTTGGGCTTGTAGTCCTCCCAGTAGTCGTAGACGCTGTTGCAGCGTATTATGGTATTTGTGTTGATTATCCCCTCGTTGAGGGCAGCCGTGGCGGTTATGGTCTTGAAGGTGGAGCCGGGACGGTACAGTCCGTTCACTGCACGGTTGGTCAGCGGAGAATTGGGTCGGGACGCCACCTCGGAGTAGCTGTTGATATAGTCGTTGAGATTGTATGTGGGCGCAGTGGCAGCAGCCAGCAGAGCGCCTGTCTTTGCGTTCAGTACGACGATAGCTCCCGCGTCGGCGCTTGTGCCCGCAGCGTCGGGGAGAGTCTGGTTCTGCAGCCATGATATGTGATTTTCGAGGATAGTCTGCACATCCCGCTGATAGTCGCTGTCAACGGTGAGCTTGACCGTATTTCCGGGGACAGCCTCCTCGGAAACAACGTCCGAAACGGCGCGTCCGTCCTGCATTTCGATAGTACGTGTACCCTTCTGTCCGCGGAGAGTGCTTTCCATGGCAAGCTCGATTCCGCTTTTGCCCACGCTGTCGTCCATAGCGTAGCCCTTGGCTTTCAGCTCGGCGTATTCCTCTGCGTCGATAGCTCCCACCGTTCCGATAAGGTGGGGCACAACGTCGCCGTCGCCGTAGGTACGCGCCGCGTCCTCGATGATATCTATCCCGTCAAGCTCAAAGGAGGCCTCCTTTATCTTGATGACGGTGTTCATGGATATATCTTCGGAGAAGGTATAGGTATTCGCCACGGAGAAATTCCGCTTGTCCATGGTATATCTCACGCCTGCGATAAGGCGCTTTTCTTCGGCGGAATAGTCGTCGGATATGCCGTAATTGTCGCACATTGCGGCGATACACTGGTCGGGGGAGGCATATATCTGCACGCCGATGTGCCTGCGCATCTCGGTGACCTTGTTCTCGTTGGTATCGTCGACAGCGAAGGGGAGAGCTTTCGATATGGGCAGTATATCCTCCCAGTCGGAGCCTTCCTCGCGGAGTATCTCTGCGGTGCGGAGGATAATGCGGTTTATCTCCGGGTCGTCGGAGGGAAAGAATGCCTTGTCCACGATAACGTTGAAGCAGGATTTATTGCTGACGAGAGCATTTCCCGAAGCGTCCACTATCTCACCGCGGGGCGCGTCGATGACCTGTGTTTCAACTGTAGTGGTGCGTGATTTCTGAAGATAGCTGTCGCCCTCGACTATCTGTAGCTTCATCAGGCGGTACACTCCCGCGCAGGCGGCGGCTATTGTGAGTATGACGAAAAAATATGCCCGAAGCTTTTCTAAAATACCTTTCATGGAGTTCCTTTCGGTCAAAGGATTTTTTTAAGTTCCCCGAGGGAGCGGACAGTATACGGATAGTTTTCCCTTGAGGTGCCGTATCTGTCGTAAAGAACGGCGTTCATTCCTGCGGAAAGAGCGCCCTTGATATCATTTTCAAAATGGTCGCCGACGTAAACGCATTCCTTTTCCGAAACGCCTGTTTTTTTGCAGGTCAGGCGGAATATCTCGGGGTCGGGCTTTGCAGTCCCCGTGTCCTCGGAGACTACCACTGCCGCAAAATACTTCCGCAGTCCCGTCCTGTCCAGCTTGATATTCTGTGTGAGAGAATACCCGTTTGTAAGCAGAGCGAGGGTATACTTATCCTGTAAATAGATAAGGATATCCTCGGCGAAGGGTTCGGGTCGGGTAAATATCCCCGCATTTTCGTTCCATTTTGCGGACATTTCGGCGGGAGTGCCGGTCAGCGGAAATTCCTCATATATAGTTTTGTATACCTTTTCCTTGTCGGCGTAGCCGTTGTTGTCCAGTCCGATGAGCCGCGTGCAGAAGCGGTCAAGGAGAGAGATATCCTTTAAAAAAAGCCTTCCGCAGGCTTCGGCATGCATTTTATATGAGTATTTCCTGTCGGCAAGAGTATTGTCCAGATCGAATATAACAGCTTTTATTGTAGAGTTCATAGCGGCGTTTGGAGAGTACTTAGTACATAGTACCCGGTACTTAGTCATTGGTGAAGAGTACATAGTACATACTACATAGTCATTAGTCCATAATTCACAGTACCGGGTACTGCTCGATTCACAGGCTTTTGCAGGTCTTGTTGTAGATTATCAGCGCTGTAATTACGCAGAGGATCTGTGCGGCGTTGACGTTCAGCTGGAAGCCGAAGCTGAGCTTGAACACGATGAGGTCGAGCACCAGCGGAGAGCTTGTGCCCAGACCCACCGACATAGTATAGGCGAGCCAGCTTAAAAAAGATACGCCCGCACAAAGCTTTCCCAGCACCGTGCCGAGGACGACCCCCGCCAGCAGGAAAAACAGGAAAGCTATAGTTTTGTTTATCCCTTTCATTATCAGAAACCATTCCTTAATCTGCTCATGGCCTTGTCTCTGTCGGAGAGAACGTCGTCCTCCGCCTCAAGAGAGCCGCCGTATTTGACCAGTATTTTCTCTATCTCGCCGCGGCTGCGCATGAAGCAGTCAACGACTCTTGGGTCGAAGGACTTGCCCGATTCCTCCATGAGTATCTGATAAGCCTTAGACGCCGAGTATGCCTTCTTGTAGGAGCGGGCGGAGGTCAGCGCGTCGAAGAAATCGGCTACCGCCATGATCCTTGCGCTTATGGGTATTTCCTCGCCCTTTGTGCCATAGGGGTAGCCCGTGCCGTTCCACTTTTCATGATGATAAACGGCTACCTCCTTTGCAATGAGGAAGAAGTTGTCGCCCTCAATTTCCTTGAGAGTGTCTTCGATTATCTTTCCGCCCTCCACGGTGTGAGATTTCATTATCTCAAATTCCTCGGGGCTGAGCTTGCCGGGATTTTTAAGTATGCTGTCGGGTATCTTTATCTTGCCGATGTCGTGCAGAGGCGCAGCCATACGAAGCTGTTCCAGATAGGAGGAGGTGATGACTCTGGGGTACATTCCGCGGTTTTTCATTTCCGCTGCCAGCACTGCCACGTAATCGCTTGTCCTGCGGACGTGTTCGCCTGTCAGGCTGTCGCGGCTTTCAACGAGAGTAGCGAAGCTGAAAATGGTCTGCTCCTGCATTTTGAGGATACGGGCAGTCTTTTCCCTGACATCCCGTTCAAGGTTGCGCTGATAGTTGTTGATAAGCTCTAAATTGCGCTGCTGTTCGGTGACGTCGGTGGCACGTATCACGTAGCCGTTGATATGCTTTTTATCCTTGTCATCGGTTATTTTTGTGATGGAGGGACGGTATACTCTGGAGCCCACCTCGATATCCTTGGCTGCCTTTTCGTAGAGGATCTTGTTGATATCGGGTGAAGCGTCGTCAATGGGCGTATCGGGCTTGGAGTATCTCAGTTCGGGGAATATCTGCTTTGCTATCTCATTATAGCCCTTGAGCCGCTGATGACGGTCCAGAACGATAATGCCGTCCTCTAAGGAATCGAACACATATTGTCTTGCGGTATCCTGAACGTCGTATATCTTGGAGCCGTAAATAAGCAGGAAAATAATGATCTCCGAAACGAGGAAGCCCACGGGGGTGAAATCCATTTCGGTGTAGCTGTTGGCATAAAGCAGAGAACAGGCAGTGGGTATCAAGACTGCAAAGGTAAAACCGCCCACTGGGACAAGCCTGTCGCTGTCGTGGATAACGCTTATCACGGCGGTGATGAGCATGATAATGCTGTATAAGACCTCCATTGCCAGATAAAGCTGATGGAACGGTCCGCTTGCGGTTATAAGCAGGCTGAAGCCGCCGTATTGGCGCAGTTCCTCCGAAGCGAAGAAAAGACCGTCCCGACCGATGGAAAAGGCAACGATATTGATGATGCAGTTGACTCCGCAGAGCATAGGATATAATACCTTAGGCGGCTGAACGCGGCAGTAGCTGAACATAAGCATAAGCTGAAACAGGAATACATGGCAGCTTCCCGTGAAGGTGATCTTCGTGCAGATGTTCATTTCGCCGAGAGTCTGACTGTGGATGCCGAGCCAGCTTCCCAGCCACATCACAGCGATGAAGAAGGTCATTCCCGCCATTATCTTCTGCTGTCCCGAGGTCTTCTGACCCATGACTGCGGCAACGCAGGCGCAGGATATCAGAAATCCCACGGTATATATGATATATAAAGCTGTAAAATACACCCATATCCCCCTTTCTTACTATAGTACGCGGTCCGCCGCGTGCTCAGAGAACTCCTCTGTAATACAGTCCGCGTGTGAAGCCGTTTCGGGGAGCCTCCCCGCTGCGGCAGCGAGCCATTATTTTCTTTATTTCGTCGGCAGACTCGTCGGTGAAGAAATAATCGAAGCAGTCTGCGCCGTTTATCTCGCCGAGCCTGTCCGCCATGTAAAGCGTGTCGCAGTTATAGACCTCGGCATATTCCCTGCGCTTTCTGTCGCAGGAGACCTTAAAGCTTCTCCCGGTGCGGTCGGTGATATGTCCCGTGCAGCTTTTACAGCCCGCAGCCTGTCTGACGGGGCAGTTCACGGTGAGCATAACGGGGATATTCCCGTATACTATCACGCTTATTTCAAGCATATTGCCGAGAGCGGAAATGTCGTGAAGCTTCATTTCAAGGGAAGCGGTAATGCCCTTGAGCCCCATATCCGCAAGCTGAGCAGCAGAGTAGGTATTGGCGCAGTTCAGGCGGAACCCGCCGAAAAGCTCAAAGCCCCGTTCTCTTCCCAGAGCAATGTGTGCAATATTGCTGAAGTAAAGCTTATTATACCCCTTTTCTGCCAGTCTGTCAAGGAGCTTTGCGCTGAATTTTTCGTCAAGGGTAAAGCAAGGCGGCTCGATGATGAGCTTATCGTCAGGCTTGTCGGGAGCCTCTTCTGCGGGCATTATAACGAAGTCCGCAAGCTCCGAAGCGGCTTCAAGCTGATATCTGTGCTTTATGCGAAGTCTCGTTTTTGCCTTGCCCCGGGGAGAGTATATGTCCCCGAAGTCCTCGAAATAATCGGGATATATGGCATAATGAGGCGTGTTTTTTTCTGTGATGAGCCTGTCCAGCTCGGAAACTGCGTCTCTGCGCAGCCTGTTCAGCGAGGAACAGGGCAGGATAAGCCCCTCTCCGATATCGGCGGAAAAGCTGCCGATGCCGTAGACTGTCCCGCCCAGCTTTGACAGCTGTTTTTCGGCGTATTCCGCGGTCAGCGGACGATTCACCGCAGCTTCGGGGATATCCCCCGACACCTCGGCGGATAAGCCCCCGCATTCCGCAGTAAGAACGGCGGGCGTGTTTTCCTGCACGGACAGCTTCATATCAAGAGCATATACGGGCTGTTCGGAGCGGTACAGCTCCTTAAGCTCGGGGAGCACCTCCGCAGCGGCTGTAACGTCGTCCTTGCGGCGGTAACCGAACATTTCCCGTCCCGTTCTGCTGTCAAGATAGCCGTCGGTGAAGCCGCTCCGTGAGAACACGGCTCGGAGAGTATCCATATCGGGCTTTTCGCCGTTCAGCGCGGCTCTGCATGCAGTGACCGCAGCGGCTACATATTCGGCTCGCTTCATTCTGCCCTCTATCTTGAAGGAGGACACTCCCGCTTCGGCGAGAGCGGTAATATTTTCAATATAGGAAAGGTCTTTAAGTGAAAGGTCATGTCTTTCGGAGCCGTCGCCAAGCGCATTGAAGGGCAGACGGCACGCCTGTGCGCACTGTCCGCGGTTGGCGCTGCGGGAGCCTATGGCGGCGCTCATGTAGCACTGTCCCGAAACGCACATGCAGAGCGCTCCGTGGACGAACACCTCGGTCTCGATGCCCGTTCTGCATATCTCCCTGATTATTTCCAGCGGCAGCTCACGGGAGAGGACTACTCTTGAAAAGCCCATTTTTACGGCTTCCTCGGCGCCCTTGACGGTGTGTATCGACATCTGGGTGGAAGCGTGTATCGGCATATCTGGAACCACGGACTTGATTATCCGCGCCGCGCCCCAGTCCTGCACTATGAGAGCGTCTATGCCGCATTCGGCGGAAAATTCGGCAGCTCTTGCAAGCTCGTCGGTCTCGCTGTCGAATATCATGACGTTCATTGCCCGCTGGACCTTAACTCCGTGGAGATGGCAGTATTTAACGGTCTCTTTTATCTCGCCGTCGGTGAAATTCCGTGCATTTGCCCGTGCGGAGAATCTTTCGCCGCCGATATATATGGCGTCCGCGCCGCACAGCACGGCGGCTGTGACGCTTTCGGGACCGCCTGCGGGAGCGAGAAGCTCTGTTCTGCGGTTGGGATTCACTTTGCCTTGCTCCTTCTTGCGGCTCTGTTGGGTCTGGGAGGAGCTGCGTCGCGGGCGGGCTTTTCCTCAACGGGGATAGTCACTGCGGGAGTGACGGTATTTTCCAGCACCAGCTGTTCAGCGTCCTCTTCGTAGAATTCGCCGTCCTCGTCGGGTTCCATATTCTGTTCGGTCAGTCTTTCGCGGAGCTTGTCCGCCTCCATAACGGCGCTGTCGCGGGCGTCGCGGAGCTTGCCTGCCTCGTCCATGTATTCCTTGAGCTGTTTTCTCAGATTATCGAGGCTGTCCTCGGATCTTTTTCTCTCTTCGTAAGCCTGCAGCGCGCAGAAAACGGCAGCGGACTGTATCCCCAGGGAGGGATATTTTTTCAATATAGCCTTTATCTCCCCGTCCAGCTTTGCGGAGATGTCCATGACAAAGTCGGTTTCGTTATCGGTGGTAACGCTGTAGTTTATGCCGCAGATGTTGATCTTGACCTTATTCATATATATCAATGCCCTTTCTTAAGAACTTGTTCAGTGCAAAATACCCGTCAGCTGCATCACAGCCTGTCTGAAGGCATGCGGCAGCGCAATATATTTACAGTATATAACCATTATAACATATTTTTTAGAAAATAGCAACAACAATTTGCGGATTTTTTTAAAAAATCAGTGGAAATTGCAGATATTCCCCTTTCGGAGCAAAAAAATCCTCCGATTCGGTATTATTGCGAGAAAAAACGGCAAAAATATATACAAAATTGTTGCGTGGGATATTGACAAACCGCAAAAAAAGGTGTATTATTATAAAGGAGTATTATGTTACAACTATACTTTCATACAAATTGTCAACTAAATAAAATGAAAGGATCATTTCCGATATGAAATTCGGCAGCGTTGAATTTTTTAAGCATCTGATCATATCGACTGTCATCAGTGTTGTTATCTTCGCCGCGTCCTTTTCAATGATCTTCGGGATAAAGGCTTCTTCGGAATCTATCCGCGTGTCGGACAAGCTTCCCAAAACTGCCGACGCTATGTCGGACGCCGCTGAGGAAGGTACTCCTTCCGGGTCGGGCTCCGATACTGAAAACGATACTTCGGCAGGCGCTCCCGACGATGATGCCGTAACAGAGACCGCTCCTCCCGTAACGGACGCTCCCGACGAAACGCCCGCAGACGATGAGGACGAGGATAAGGACGAAAACAAGGATGAACTCAACATCCCCGACGGGACCACCGTTGAAGAGCTCTTCGGCGCACTTGCCGGAAAGGGGATATCTGCAAAGGATATCATCGACTATCTCTTCGAACACGACAGCGCATATCTTGACAGCTTTATCTACAGGGAAGCCGAAAAAGCAGCGGCACAGTCGGTCCACTCCGACGCGCCCGCAGAGGATACACCTACTATCGTTACAGTTCCCGCGGACGAGCATCCCGGGCTTTATGCGGATGCTTCGGGACTGCCCGTCCTCACCGACGGCATGGTATGCCTGACCTTTGAAAGCATCGTTCCCGATTATCTCAGCGATATATTCTATATCCTCGGCGAGCAGGATATTTCCGCAGTGGTATTCCTTACCTGCGAAGAGGCGGAGGGGCTTTCCGACAGGCAGCTTGCCGCTATAGCGGAAAAGGGCTGCTCGGTGGGCATCTCGCTTACGGGCGAGGGCTCCCTTGAGGAAATGAACAGGGCGTTTGAACGTATAAGCTCTGTGACCGGAACGGCTCCCTGCGCATATATCTGCGACGGGATATCCGACAGTCTCGCAGCGGAGCTTGACAGACGCGGATTTGTCCGCTTCGGCGGCAGAAGGGTCTCGGGCGATTCATGGTCGGAGATCTACAATGCGGCACAGGACGCCGTTGAAGCTTCGGCAAACGGCGTAGTCCTTCGCCTTGATGGAGGATATTATTCGGTGATCACCGCCGAGGACATTATTTCTTATCTTAAAAACAGCGGATATACGTTTGTTACTATCTGAATAATCTGAATTTGCGAACCTAAATCTACAGAAAGGAGCGCTGCCGCAGGCGCCTTCGGCAGCGGAATTGAAAAATGAGCCTTAAGGATAATTTTAATCAGGCAATGAAGGAGATCCTCAAAAAGGAAGGCTTTGTCGGAAAAAATCTGTCTGAGGAATCAAAAAAGAGCAGCAGTCTTGACGGATATCTGGGACAGAACGGGGCAGCGGCTCCTCAGAGTGCAGAGCCTGCGCCGTCCGTTTCTGCGGCAGCACCTGTAAACGACATACCTGCGGAGAATACGGCACACGAACGCACAGCTTCTTACGGCGGTGCTGTTTCCGCGGCACAGCCGGAGCAGCCCTCGGCGGAAACTGCGGGATATACAGCCGAAAGGACAGAGGCTCCTTATCAGACATCGGCTGCAGAATATGTGAAAACATCCGCCAGCAGGAATTATTCCGATGATTTTTCCGCTCCTCCCCGCGAAGAAGCCGATCCCTTCGGATTTGCGGCAAGACCGCAGAGCCCTGCGCCCAAGATAACTCCTCCCCCTCAGCCCAGACCGACAACTCCTCCCGAAAGACAGTATTCCGATAACGAGGAGACTACCGTCATATCTAAGAATATCGTGATATCGGGCGGCACAGTTACGGGCTTTGCCAACGTCAGGATAGACGGAAGCATTCAGGGCGATATCAGGATAACCAAGGACGTCAGCGTGACGGGCAAGGTGGTCGGAGATATCGAGTGCAACAACGCAGTTATGGCAGGCTCCGCAGTGCAGGGCAGCGTCAGCTCAAAGGGTCAGCTCAGAATGGACAGGGACAGCGTGCTGCTGGGCGATGTGAACACTCAGTATCTCGATATGAACGGCCGTATCAAGGGCACCGTCGATGTTTCGGGCAAGGCGGAATTCAAGTCGGATTCCGTAGTTATCGGCGATATTACGGCTTCTACCATAACGGTTCTTGACGGCGCTGTCATCAAGGGCTTTGTCAATACGACATTCCTTCAGGACAACTCGTCAAATGTATTCCCCGACACGATCTCCGTTTCGGATCAGTAATTATAAGTATAATATAATGATAACGACGGTTCTCTAAAAGCACGGGATATTATTCTTCCGCGCTTTTAGAGTTTTCCGATTAATTGAGATTAAACGTTTAAGTGTAATATTCTGAAAGGTATGAGATAGCTTATGGCAGAAATAAAGAAAACAGCAGATTTGGACGAATTTGATTTTGAGCTTCCTCCTCTGCCTGAGATCAAAACTCCGAAAAGATCTGTAGACCTGAGCGGGAACAGCGCTCCTGCCGCGGAAAATGAGGATCCCAATAAGCAGCATCCCCACAGCATAGACGATATCCTGTCCGCGCCCGACGGAAATGCGCCCGTTATCCCTCCCATGCATGGCGTGGATACTGCTTCGGAGGTCCTCATATCAAGAGAGGAGTCCGTCGAAAGGGCAATGACTGAGGCGGAGTCCGCTCTTAAGAAGATAAACCGCAGCGAGGAGAACTATCCCTTTGACAGATATGAAGCTCCGCCGAGAACAGAGCCTGCTCCCGCTGAGGAGCCCGTGACCTTATCCGAGGAGGATTACAGTCCCGACCTTGATAACGTTGATACCGGCGGACTTGTCCTTGACGAAATGTACAGCAGGGTCAGCTATATAAGCACTCCCGAGGACGATGCGGCAAAGGCTTTGAAGCAGATGGTCATGATGGACGATATGTCCATGGAGATGACCGAAACGCCCGTCCTTGACGACCTCAGCTCCGATTATGTGACCGTAAGGGAAAAGGCGGACAGCGACGAGCTTTACCGCAAGGATACCCTGAACGCAAAGGAAAAGAAAGCTATCAAGGACAGGATGCACGAGGAGATATACCGCAGACCCGAAAACTTCAACAAGAAAACGGGAGATTTCCTCCAGGAAAAGCTTATGGCGGAAAACCGTCTGAAAAAGGCAAAAAAGGGACTTCTTATCACTATCGGAGCAATGCTTATCACCCTTGCCTGCGCAGCAGCTACATATCTGGGACTTCACGACTATAACGAGATATATACCTATCTGGCGGCGGCAACCATTATAGCCGCGCTGCTCATGATGATAAGGGCGGGAGGTGCACGCACTGCAGCCGTTATCTATCTTGCGGTGAATACGCTGATACTGGCAGGCCCCGGACTGGCGCTGACCGTCCTGCGGCAGAAGGAAGCTCAGATAGATAATTTCAATCAACTTGTGGTAGGATTTACCATACCTATCGTACTGAGCGGACTTGCGCTGTTTATCCTCGGCACCAGCAAGAATGTTGCCATATACTTCTCCACCGACAAAGAGGGCAAGGAGATAAAAAAGCGTTTCTGATGAGATATGCGGCTGCCGTACTTATGTGCGGCAGCCGCAGTCTGTAAAAAAAGTACCCGATTTTAATTTCTGATTTCAAAAACAGTCTAAAAACGGCTATTTAACGTTATCCATTCTAAAGAATATTTTAAAAATAGGGGTTTATATAAGCTGTGACCGCTTCGGCGGTCTATTTTTTGACATTTTTCGAATAATTCAAATAATTCTTGACTTATTCAAAAAAATGTGGTATCATATAGGAAAGCATTCTGGTAAAGGGGAATTAATATGGACGGGGATCTCATGCAGGAATTTCTCGCGGGAAAGAGCTTTTCCGCTTATGAATATTTCGGAGTTCACCCCACGGAGCAGAACGGCACGGCAGGCTATATTTTTCGGGTATATGCACCAAATGCCGCCCGTGTGGAGCTTATGGGCGAATTTTCCAACTGGATAAGATTTGACATGAACAGGGACAAATACGGCGTGTATTCCGTGTTCTGCGCAGACGCTCTTCCGGGACACATTTATAAGTACGTCATCACCGACAAGCGGGGACGCTCGGTGGAAAAGTCCGATCCCTACGGCGTTTATATGGAAATTCCTCCCGCAAGCGGTTCTGTGGTGTACGATATCGACAGTTATAATTTCCATGACGAAAAATGGATATCAGACCGCAGCAGGCTATACGATCTGCCTATGAACGTTTATGAGCTGCACCTCGGCTCATGGCGCACCAAAAAGGACAACCCCGAACAGGGACAGCTTAGCGAGGTCTTTTCCTATGATGAGCTGATAAAGCGGCTTATCCCCTACTTAAAGGAAAACGGTTTCACTCACGTGGAGCTCATGCCTCCCGCGGAGCACCCCTTCTACGGCTCATGGGGATACCAGTGCAGCGGATTTTTCAGCGCGTCCTCAAGATACGGTTCACCCGACGGACTTATGCGGCTCATCGACAGCTGTCACAGGAACAATATCGGCGTGATAGCGGATTTTGTGCCTGTCCATTTTGCGGGGGACAGCTCCTATCTGCATCTGTTCGACGGCACGCCCCTCTACGAGTACGACAGCATCGACGCCATGTACAATCAGTGGGGGAGCTGCAATTTCTGCCATTCCAAGCCTGCGGCGGCAAGCTTTCTGCTGTCGGCGGCGAATTTCTGGATAGATAAATTCCACGCAGACGGTCTGCGCATGGACGCTATCAGCAACATGATATACTGGAGCGGCGATTCGAAGCGGGGAGTCAACGGCGGAGCGGTGGAGTTCCTGAAACGGCTCAACGACGGGCTCCATGACAGGTGGGGAAATATCCTTCTTATGGCGGAGGATTCCACCGACTATTTAAAGGTGACCGCTCCGGTAAAGTACGACGGTCTGGGCTTCGACTACAAGTGGGATATGGGCTTCATGAACGATACCCTCAACTACTTCAAAACGCCTCCTGCCGAGCGTCCCAATAATTACGGCATGATACTTTTCTCCATGGAGTATTTTTATAACGAGCTGTTCATACTGTCCTTTTCACATGACGAGGTAGTCCACGGCAAGGCTACCATCATTCAGAAGATGTGGGGAGATTATGACGTGAAATTCCCCCAGTGCCGCACATTATATATGTATATGTTCGCTCACCCGGGGAAGAAGCTGAATTTCATGGGTAATGAAACGGCGCAGTTCCGCGAATGGGACGAGACCCGTCAGCTTGACTGGGAGCTGTTAAAATATCCGCTCCATGACAGCTTTCACAGATTTTTCCGCGATCTGTCGCTGGTGTACAGATATAATCCCGCGCTGTATATCGGCGAGTATAATATGGCAAGCTTTGAATGGCTGGAGAATTCGGCGTATGAGGAATGTGTGTACGCCTTCCGCAGGACGGCGGGCGGACAGAGCGTTATCTTCGTGATGAATACCTCGGACAGGCGGTATGACAGCTTTCGGATAGCCGTGGGAGACAGGGTAAGGCTCCGTGAGATCATCAACAGCGACAGTTACATATACAGCGGCAGCGGCTTTGTGAATGAAGGCGTTATCATATCGGAGGATATCCCGCATAAGGGGAAGGAATACAGCTTCACATGCAGGCTTGCGCCCTTCGGGAGCGTTTTGTTTGAAGTGTGTGAGTGAAAAAATAACATCCGCAAGGCTTTTCCTGCGGATGTTATTTTTTCTGTAAAATTATTTTCCTTTCGGAGTAAGCAGCTTCTTAAGATACTTCACCCTCTGCTCGTCGCGGTATTCGGGCTTTACGAGGTAGTATATGTAGCTTTCCAGCACATCTACTGGGTGCATCATTCTGCCCTCAATTTTGAAGTTGCTGTAGCCCATGGGGACGTACTTTTCGTATATGCTCTTGTTTGAGATGTGATTGCCCAGCTTCGTGGTGCGGTAGAAATCATAGCTCTGATACTGACAGGAGAATTCTCCCCGCTCCACAGGCTTCATCATCTGAGATTCATTGCCGAACACCTGCGCATTGTGCATTATCTGCTGTTTTCCCAGATACTCATAATGAGCCTTTCTGCGCTTGCAGTGGGGCGCGCAGTAGGGGTTTACCAGAAGCTCTATCTTATCCTTGTGGGGGAGCTCTTCAAGCACCTTGTAGTCGTGGTTCCAGTTGTAGTCCAGCACCACCAGCTTGTAGTCCTTTTCCAGCTCCGCCTTCAGCTCGCCCAGGTCTTCTATCTGCTTGACTGTCGACGAGATAAGGGGATATTTGGAATATTTTTCCCTGATATACTCTTCAAGGCAGGGCTTGTTGACGATTATCTCGTTGAGCCCGTTTTCGGCGACGCGGGTTATCATGTTGCAGAACGGGTCTGCCAGGTCCTTTTCAGTGATAAGGGGATTTGTAAAGGTGTAGCGGACAGGTATTCCGCGGGAGTTGTATTCCTTTATGGTGTCCTCTATCTGCTGTCTGCGGACAGCGCCTATGACGGTGCGTCCGCCGTTCCACAGTGCAGGCGGGAAACAGCCGTAGGACGAGCCTATCTCGATATTATCGTAAAAATACTCGGGGCGGCGCTTTATCTCGTCCGCGAAGAGCAGGTTCATTCTGATATTCCCGTAAAAATCGGGCAAGTGGAATTTTATTTTCACTGTTAGCGTCCTTTCTTTATGTGAGTGATCAGCGATTAGCAAATAGCAATTAGCGATTAGATATAAGCAATTAGCCGTTTTAAAACAGGCTATCAGCTATTTGCTATTGGCTGATCGCTAAGCATTTAACTGAACATTGAGGTGCAGAGCTTCAGGGCTTTGCTTTCGACTGAGATTTCCGCTTTTTCGGTGACTGTTTCTCTGCCGTCAAGCAGAATGGTGAAGGGCTCTCCGTCCGATGATGTGAATTCGCCCTTTATCACCGAGTAGTATCTGACCTTGCCCGAGATATCCGCCACGCCCTTTCTGTACATGGGAGCTGCGGCGCAGACCTCGGCGAAATTGCAGGGCTCTGCCACTGCCATTTCAAGGAGACCGTCGTTCAGCACGGCGTTCGGTGCAGGACAGAACCTGCCGCACCACCCCGAATTTGTGACGGCAATAAGGGTATGCTCCAGAGTTTTCGTCAGAGGATAGTGCCTTGTTATGCCGTTTGCTGTGTGGGACACGAGGAAATTCGCATACACCGAGTATTTCTTGTTCCCCGCAAGAGAAGCCGCGAAGGCGAGCTTTTCCGACAGGGGAGCGGCTTTGGGGAGCTTTTTCGTTATTTTTTCGCTGCGTCTGCGGACGGTGCTGTCGAAGCCCAGAGATACGCTGCTGATGAAATATTCTTCGCAGCATTTTCCCAGGTCGATGCGGCGTATCTTCATTTTCGGCGAGGCTTCGAGAAGCCCCAGCTGTTCGGCGGCGGAATATATCCCCGACTTTGCGCCGTACAGCTTAGCTGCGATATCGCCCGTCTTTCCCAGAGGAAGAACTCCCAGCGGCGTATCCGTATGAGCAAGAGCGTTTGCCGCCTCGTGGACTGTGCCTATCCCGCCGCAGGCGAAGATGATACAGTCGGCGCCGTACTTTTCCGAATATCCCTTTGCAAGAGCACGGGCGCTTTTTTTCTCGGTGATATATTCGGTGATGAAGCTGTCCGAGCGGCTGTTTTCGATGAAGGCGTTTTCGATGTCCTGAAAAACGGCGTGCTCCTCCTCCGAGCCTTCGGAGATGTTTATTATAAAAATATATTTCATAGGTGCTCCTGTACGATTTTATACCGAAAAAGCCCTGCACACAGCAAGGCTTTATTTCCGACGATCAAATTACGCTGTTTCGCAGACAGTCCAATATCATTCAATGATATTGACAACGATGACTATCGCAAAGAAGATAAAGGCAAGTATCTTGGTAAGACGCTCCAAAGCCTTTTCCTTTGTGTTCTGAGCATTTTTGCCGTAGAAGCTGTCGTTATTTGTGCCGCCGATAGCAGAGGTCATGCCCTCCTGCTTCTTGGTCTGCGTAATGGTGACGCATACTATAATAACAGCCAGTACGATAAGTGCAATGCCTAATATTAATTCAACGATCGACATATTCTGTAACATTATACATTTCCTTTCATTTCACACGAGATTACATAACTATTTTATAGTATATCATACTTTTTCCGAGAAATCAAGTCTTTTTTTGAAAAAAATAAAAAAATTGAAAAAACCTCTTGACAAATGAAAAATAATGTGTTATACTTTAGTACAGTAAATAAATCCTGTGAGCAAAAGCAAGTAACCGTATTGTCGGCGGCACAGAGAGTCCCGGTAGGTGGAAAGGGACACGTAACGGATATGGCGAATGGGTTTGTGAGGAGCCGGGTGAATGTACTGCGTATTAGTAGCCTGCGCCGCGATTCCTGCGTTAGTGTGAAAGGGTATTGACGCTTTATGCCGCGTACTTAGATCAGCTGCATAATATGGAAGCTTTCCGCCGTCTGTACCTGTACGAGGCGGATTTTTTAGTCCGTAAAATCGGGTGGCACCGCGTTAATTTGTATTATCGCCCCGACTGAACATTTCTTATTGAAGTGTTCGGTCGGGGCTTTCGTATTTTTAAAGGAGGCAATAACATGATAAGCATGACCTTTGATGAAGTTAAAAAGCTGGCACAGTCGGGAGATTATAAATGTATCCCGCTGTCAACGGAAATATACTCCGATATGCGTACACCTATCGAGGTGCTGCGCATACTGCAGAACGTAAGCTCTCACTGCTATATGCTGGAGAGCGCCGAGGACAACAAAAAATGGGGCAGATACACATTCTTAGGCTATGACCCCACTACAGAGATAACCTGCATGAACGGCGTCATGAAGATAACCGAAAACGGCGTGACTTCCGAACAGACAGTCGCTCACCCCGATGTTGTCATCAAGAAGATAATCGCAGACCATAAAAGCCCTAAGCTGGATGCTCTTCCGTCTTTTACGGGCGGACTGGTAGGATATTTCTCCTACGATTACATAAAGTACAGCGAGCCTGCTCTGAAGCTGGACGCAAAGGACGAGGAAAGCTTCAACGACGTTGACCTCATGCTTTTTGACAAGGTCATCGCTTTTGATAATTATCGTCAGAAAATAGTGCTTATTGTTAATATTTCCGTGGACGATCTGGCGGACAGCTACGCAAAGGGCGCCGAGGAGCTTCTGAAAATGAAAGAGCTTATCCTCCGCGGCGAGCTCAAGACCCATGTTCCGGGCAAGCTTAAGTCGGAGTTCCGTTCGCTGTTCAGCAAAGAGGAATACTGCGAAATGGTGGAAAAGGCAAAGCATTATATCCGCGAGGGAGATATCTTCCAGGTAGTACTCAGCAACCGTCTTGACGCGGATTATGAGGGCAGCCTGCTGGACGCTTACCGTGTGCTGAGAACGCTGAATCCGTCGCCCTACATGTTCTACTTCTCCAGCGACGATATCGAGATAGCGGGCGCTTCTCCCGAAACGCTGGTCAAGCTGGAGGACGGCGTGCTCCACACCTTCCCGCTGGCAGGCTCACGTCCCAGAGGTGCTGACGACGAGGAGGACAGACAGCTTGAAAAGGAGCTTCTCGCCGATGAAAAGGAACGCTCCGAACACAACATGCTGGTTGACCTGGGAAGAAACGACCTGGGCAGGATAAGCGAATTCGGCACCGTCGAGGTGGAGAAATACATGTCTATCGAGCGATATTCTCACGTAATGCATATCGGCTCCACGGTCCGCGGACAGATTCGCCGCGATCTCTGCGCCACCGACGCGGTGAACTCCGTGCTCCCCGCAGGAACGCTCTCGGGCGCTCCCAAGATAAGAGCCTGCGAGATAATCAACGAGCTTGAAAACAACAAGCGCGGCATCTACGGCGGCGCTATCGGATATATCGACTTTACGGGCAATCTGGACACCTGCATTTCCATACGCATAGCGTTCAAGAAAAACGGCAAGGTCTTCGTCCGTTCGGGCGCGGGAATCGTCGCGGACAGCGTTCCCGAAAAGGAATATCAGGAGTGCATCAACAAGGCGAAGGCTGTAATGACTGCGCTGAAGGAGTCCGAGGGCGGACTTGAATAAGGAGGGCTAAACATGATTTTGCTTATTGATAATTACGACAGCTTTTCATACAATCTGTATCAGCTGGTGGGTTCCATAGACCCCGATATCAAGGTCATCCGCAACGACGAAATGACCGTGGAAGAGATAGAAAAGCTTGCTCCCGACAGGATAATATTATCCCCGGGTCCCGGACGTCCCGCAGACGCGGGCATCTGCGTGGAGGCGGCGAAAACGCTGGGAAAGCATATCCCGATCCTCGGCGTGTGCCTGGGACATCAGGCGATATGCGAGGCTTACGGCGCCACAGTTACCTACGCAAAGGAGCTTATGCACGGCAAGATGTCTCACATAAAATTGGACACGGATTCTCACCTGTTCAAGGGCATGGACGATATCATCGAGGGCGCAAGGTATCATTCCCTTGCGGCGGATAAGTCCACTGTTCCCGACTGTCTGAAAATCACGGCAGAGACCGACGACGGCGAGGTCATGGCGGTGGAGCACGGGGAATATCCCATTTACGGCGTGCAGTTCCACCCCGAGTCAATTCTTACTCCAAAGGGAAAAAATATTCTGATTAATTTTATAAAATGAGAAAGGCTGGTCAATATGATAAACGATGCAATAAGACAGCTTATGAACAAGAAGGACTTATCCTCCGAGACCGTTGAAGCGGTCATGGACGAGATAATGTCGGGAAATGCCACACAGGCACAGATGGCGGCATATCTTGCGGCTCTGGAAATGAAGGGCGAGACCATCGAAGAGATAACCGCCTCCGCAAAGGGCATGCGCAAGGCGGGAACTACCCTTAAGCACGAAGGTAGCGTATTCGAGATAGTCGGCACGGGCGGAGACCGCTCCAATTCCTTCAACATCTCTACCACCGCTTCACTGGTGATAGCTGCTTCGGGCGTAAAGGTGGCAAAGCACGGCAACAGAGCGGCTTCCAGCAAATCGGGCGCTGCGGACTGCTTAGAGGCGCTGGGAGTAAATCTCGCCATTGAACCCGAAAAGAACGAAAAGGTACTGGAGGAATGCGGCATATGCTTCCTGTTTGCACAGAAATATCACGCAGCTATGCGCTTTGTTGGTCCTGTAAGAAAGGAACTGGGCGTAAGGACAGTATTTAACATCTTAGGACCTCTTACAAATCCTGCGGCGGCAGATATTCAGGTCATGGGCGTATATGATGAAGCGCTCCTGGAGCCAATGGCACAGGTGCTCACAAACTTAGGCGTAAACCGCGGAATAGTGGTATACGGCACCGACCGTCTTGACGAGGTATCCATTTCCGCACCCACAAAGGTATGCGAGTTCGGAGGCGGCAATTACAAGACCTACACCATAACTCCCGAGGATTTTGGACTTAAGACCGCAGATAAGTCGGAGATACTCGGCGGCACAGGCGCGGAGAATGCAGAGATAACAAAGGGCATATTAAAGGGCGAGGTAAAGGGCGCAAAGAGAGACGTCGTACTTCTCAACGCTGCCTGCGGACTGTATGTAACGGGCAAGGCTTCCTCCATAGCAGACGGAGTAAAGCTGGCGGCAGAGCTTATCGACAGCGGCAAGGCGCTTGCAAAGCTTGACGAGTTCGTGGCTGCCACAAATAAGTAATGGTGATGATATGATACTTGACGATATTGTACATTTTCGTAAGGAACAACTTGATAGGGAAAAGTCGGCTGTTTCCTATGACGAGATAAAAAAAGCGGCGGAGAAGCTGTCACAGCCGTGTAAGGGCTTCGGTAAGGCGCTAAAGGCGCAGGGCTTGTCCGTCATTGCCGAGGTGAAGAAGGCTTCGCCCTCAAAGGGACTTATCCAGCCCGATTTCCACCCCGCAGAAAACGGCGAGGCATACGAAAAGGCAGGCGCTGCGGCGATATCCTGTCTCACCGAGGAGCATTATTTCATGGGCAGCTCCGATTATTTCCGTGCTGTTCGTGAAAGGGTAAATATCCCCATGCTGCGGAAGGATTTCATCATCGACCCCTATCAGATATACGAAGCAAGGGTCATGGGAGCGGACGCGGTGCTGCTCATAGCCGCCCTTCTCGATACGGAAAAATTGTCGGAATACCGCAAAATAGCGGAGAGCTTAGACCTTGACGTACTGGCGGAGACCCACAATGAATATGAGCTTGACAGCGTGCTGAACGCAGGCTGCACGGTGATAGGCGTAAACAACCGCGATCTTAAGAACTTTGAGGTATCCCTTGAAACTACCAAACGGCTTCTTGATACCATTCCGAAGGAATTTGTCCGCGTTTCGGAAAGCGGCATAAAGAATAACGAGGATATGAGAATGCTCCGCTCCTACGGCGCAGACGCAGTGCTTATCGGCGAAACGCTGATGCGAAGCGGTCTGGACGGAATTGCGGACTGCATGAAGTCGCTGAAAGAGGGGCTCTATGATTAAGCTGTGCGGAGTCCGCCGATATGAGGACATTGAATACATGAACGAGGTCCTGCCCGACTATATCGGCATGATACTTGCGGAGGGCTTCCGCCGCACGGTGGATATTGATACCGCGGAAAAGCTTGCCGCAGGTCTTGACGGCAGGATAAAAAAGGTGGGCGTGTTCGTAGATACGCCGCCCGAAAAGGTAAGGGAATGTGCACGGCGGATAGGACTTGACGTTATACAGCTCCACGGCTCGGAGGATATATCCTACATCGCCGAGGTGAAAACGCTGGGGATACCGCTGTGGAAATCGGTTAAGGTGCGCTGTTCCGAGGATATATACGAAGCCGAAAAATCAGGCTGTGACGGTCTGCTTCTGGACAGCTTCGTCCCCGGGCAGATAGGCGGCACGGGAGTTTCCTCCGACTGGAGCGTTATAAGGGAGACGAAGATAAATCCCCCCTATTTTTTAGCGGGCGGGATAAATGAGGATAATCTGGCAGAAGCCCTCGAAATATCGCCGAACATTGATATTTCAAGCGGCATTGAAACGGACGGCGTTAAGGATATTGACAAAATTCGCAGAATAATGAAAATTTACAAGGAGAATCAACATGAGCAAGGTTGAAAAATTCGGAGAATTCGGCGGACAGTTCGTCCCCGAAACGGTAATGAACGCAGTCCACGAGTTGGAGGACTCATATGCAAAGTACAAGGACGACCCTCAGTTCAAGGCGGAGCTTGCAGAGCTTTACAAGGATTACGCCGGCAGACCCTCTCTGCTGTACTATGCGGAGAAGATGACAAAGGACTTAGGCGGTGCAAAGATATATCTTAAGCGGGAGGACCTGAACCACACAGGCTCTCACAAGATAAATAACGTACTGGGACAGATACTCCTTGCCAAGAAAATGGGCAAGAAGAGGATAATCGCCGAGACTGGCGCAGGTCAGCACGGAGTTGCCACTGCGACGGTATGCGCTCTTATGGGCATGGAATGCTGCGTTTATATGGGCAGCGTGGACGCAGAGAGACAGTCTCTGAACGTGTACAGAATGAAGCTGCTGGGCTCGGACGTCGTTCCCGTGGAAAGCGGCACGGGCACTCTTAAGGACGCTATCAACGAGGCGCTCCGCGACTGGGCTACCAACGTCGAGAACACTTATTACTGTATCGGCTCGGTAATGGGACCCTATCCCTATCCGCAGATGGTGCGCGATTTCCAGAAGATAATCGGCGAGGAGATAAAGGCTCAGCTTATGGAAAAGGAAGGAAAGCTCCCCGACTGTGTAGTCGCATGCGTAGGCGGCGGCTCCAATGCAATGGGTGCGTTCTATGACTTCATCGGCGACAAGTCGGTCCGTCTGGTGGGCGCGGAAGCAGGCGGCGAGGGTGCCGATACCGAGAGAACGGCTGCCACTATCGCAAGAGGAACAACGGGTATCTTCCACGGCATGAAGTCCATTTTTTTACAGGATAAGTACGGACAGATAGCTCCCGTTTACTCCATTTCCGCAGGACTTGACTATCCCGGAATAGGCCCCGAGCACGCATATCTCCACGAAACGGGCAGAGCCGATTATGTGGCTGTCACCGACGAGGAAGCAGTCTGCGCCTTTGAATATCTGTCGAGGATGGAGGGCGTTATCCCCGCTGTGGAGTCCGCACATGCGGTGGCTGCGGCTATGAAGATAGCTCCCACGATGGGTAAGGATCAGATAATGGTCATCAACATTTCGGGAAGAGGCGACAAGGACGTTTATCAGGTAGCAAGATACAGAGGCGTCGAAGTCGAGAACTAAGAGAGGAAGTAACACCATGAACAGAATAGATAAATGCTTTGAAGATTTAAAAAATCAGGGTAAAAAGGCGCTTATCACCTTTGTTACCGCAGGAGACCCCGACCTTGAAACTACCGAAAGGCTTGTACTTGAAATGTTTGACAAGGGCGCGGATATCATCGAGCTGGGCATACCCTTTTCCGACCCTATCGCAGAGGGAGTTACCATTCAGAAGGCTTCGCTGCGCAGTCTTAACAACGGCACCAACCTCACCAAGGTATTCGATACGGTAAAGCGCATCAGGGAAAAGACCGACAAGCCTCTGCTCTTTATGATGTATCTGAACACTATCTATGTTTACGGCACCGAGAGATTTTTCAATGAGTGCAAAGAGTACGGCATTGACGGCGTTATCATTCCCGACATGCCCTACGAGGAGCGTGACGAGGTGCTGGAATACTCCGAGAAGAGCGGCGTTGTGAACATCAATCTTGTAGCGCCCACGTCTCACGGAAGGATAAAGGAGATAGCTTCCCACAGCAAGGGCTTCCTGTACTGCGTGTCCTCCACCGGAGTTACGGGCACAAGAAGCAGCTTCTCCACGAATTTCGACGAATTCTTCGGAACGATAAACAAGTATGCTTCCTGTCCCTGTGCGGTGGGCTTCGGAATATCAAACCCCGATCAGGCAAGGAAGATGTCCTCCTACTGCGACGGCGTTATCGTGGGCTCTGCGGTGGTAAAGCTCATCGAGAAGAGCGGACGGGACAGTGTTCCCGAGGTGGGAGCGTTCGTCAAGTCTCTTAAGGACGGCATTTCCTGAGTAATTGAAAATTGATGATTGATAATTGGCTCCCGTCTGCGGATATTTTCTGCGGACGGGAGATTTTTGGGTTGACTTTTTCTTAAAATAATACTATAATAAAAAATAGATACTATTTTGAAAAGGACGGTAAAATATGAAAACGAAACTACTGGCAATAATGCTGAGCTTAATGCTGACTGCTGGGGGCTGCGCTTCGGGAGAGAGCGCAGCGGTCACTTCGGCAGATAAAAGCTACTCCGCCGCGGAAGCGTCCGCAAGCATGACTGCTTCCGAGGTGGCAGCAAATATGGGCATCGGACTGAATCTCGGAAACACAATGGAAGCCTATCCCGCCAACAACTGCGAAAAGATAACCTATGAATGGATACCCGTTCAGGGCAACAATACGCCCCTTGACTACGAGACCTGCTGGGGCGCTGTGGAGACCACGCAGGAGGTCATCGACGGCATAAAGGCGGAGGGCTTCGATACCGTGAGGATACCCGTTTTCTGGGGCAATATGATGGAAAACGACGGCACCTACACCATCAACGCCGACTACATAGCCCGCGTAAAGGAAATAGTGGACTACTGTCAGAATGCGGGACTGTACACCGTCATCAATATCCACCATTTCGACGAGTTCATCATCAGAAGAAACGACCTTGAAGGCTGTGAGAAGATATTCGATAACCTCTGGACTCAGATAGCGGACTATTTCAAGGATTATCCCTACACGCTGGTATTCGAGGGCTATAACGAATATCTCGGTGGCAGTCAGTTCGACAGTAACGGAAATCTTGTTGATATGCCCAAGGACAAGGCATACGAGCTGACAAACGCGCTCAATCAGACCTTCGTGGACGCAGTGCGCAAAACAGGCGGAAATAACGGGGAGCGCGTGCTCATAGTATCGGGATACTGGACGAACATCGACCTGACCACCTCCGACAGCTTTGTTATGCCCACGGATACGGTAAGCGACCGTCTTATGGTGTCGGTACATTATGTGGATAATTCCATGTACTGGGAGAATCAGATAGGCGGCAAGCGCTGGCTGGACTACATCGACCGTCAGATAGAGGAGCTCAACGAGGCGTTCACTTCGAAGAATATCCCCGTATTTCTGGGGGAGACCACGGCTTATTATCCTAAGCAGAATTTCGCTGCGGGTGCGGAGCATACCGATTCCACCGAATGTCTGGAGATAGTGCTGACCAAGCTGACCGAAAACGGCTTTGTGCCCGTGATATGGGACACCAACGGCGGATTCTATTCGAGAACGGAGTACCGCATAAATTCCGACTCGGACAGGGAGCTTATCCATCATCTGACCGCCGATTAACAGGCTTCGATAAAGCTTCTGAAAATGAGCATGCTGTTGTTGTCCGATAAGTAGGATAGCTCGGGGTGCCATTGAACAGCCATTATATATTTTTTGTCGGGCATATAAACGCCCTCAACAAGACCGTCCTCGGAGTATGCCATTGGCAATAGCTTCGGGGACAGTTTTTTTACCGCCTGATGATGATAGCTGTTCACCCGTATCTCCGACTGCTTCAGAAGCGCATACAGGGGAGTGCCCTCGGAAACAGTTACGTTATGTATAGGAACATCGTAGGGCGGGGACTGGTGATGCTCGGTCTCTGAGGGCTTCTGCGAGGGGATATCCTGATAAAGTGTCCCGCCCAGAGCGGCATTGATGAACTGTATTCCGCGGCATATGCCGAGAATGGGCTTGTCCCGACGGATAAGGTCGGTGAGCAGGATGCTTTCCATTTCGTCGAGGGGCTGTGATATCTCCCCGCACTCGGGGAGGATATCCTCGCCGTAAAGGGCGGGGGAGACGTCCTGACCGCCCGTGAAGAGGAATCCGTCGTACGTATCGGCAAGCTGTGACAGTATTTCCCTGTCGGAGGTAAGGGGCAGCATAACGGGGACGCCTCCCGCAGCGATAATTCCGTTAAAATATCCGGGGAGCATCCATAAGCTGTCCCGTCCGCTGTCAACGAGGGGCAGCACGCCTATTATCGGTTTTCTCATAAATATCTTCCTTTCACAACAAAAAAGGACAAAGAAATTCCTGCGAACCTCTTTGTCCTTTTAGTATTATACCGCGTTTCGGGGGAGATGTCAATAATCAATTCATACAAATCAGTATATTTAAAATATTTTTGAAATAGATATTGACAAGTAAGGAGGATCGTGCTATAATCTATTTAAAGAAAATTTTAAATAGAAAGAGGGCGATACTTTGGGTGTAAATGAGATACTTTCCGCTCTTGCGGACGAAACTGCAAGGAAGATAATCTACAGGCTCAAGGAGGGGAAGATAAGCTCGGGAGACCTGGCGGCGGCGCTGGAGATGTCTCCGCAGGCGCTGTCCTATCATCTTTCAAAACTGAAAAGGGCGGAGATAATCTACGAGACAAAATACAAGAACTTCATATACTATGAGCTTGACCTGTCTGTGCTGGACGAGGTGGCTATATGGCTCGACGGCTTAAAAGGAGGAAACATCAATGAAAAGCAAAGCAATGAAAGCGGCTTACATTATCCTGATACTATTGCCCTTTGCGGTGACGGCAACAGCACTGCAGATACTCCCTGACGATATCCCCGCACATTATGGCGCAGGAGGCGCTGTGGACCGCTGGGGCAGCAAGTACGAAATGCTGATAATGCCCGGGGCGAATCTGCTTATGGGACTGTTCATGCTTGGCATGGCAAGGCTTGCCGCGAAAAAGGAACAGTCGGGCAGCAACAACGAAAAGGTCACGCTGATAGCGGGAGTGTGCGTGCTTGTGCTGTTCAATGCCATGACGTATATTTTCCTGTACAATGCCTATAAGAATGTGAACACTCTTTCGGACGAGGCGGACTTTTACTCGCTGGAGTTCGGAATAATGGGGCTGCTTTTTATCTTCCTGGGAAATTATATGCCGAAGCTTCGCATGAACGGGGCAATAGGCTTCCGCACCTCCTGGACCATGAAAAACGAGGAGATCTGGAAGATATCCCAGCGCATCGCGGGAATATCCATGATGACAGCGGGAGCGGTGATATTCATTCTCGCCCTGTTCACAAAGGGCTGGGTGTGCATGGTGCTTTCGGGGGTTATCTTCTTTGCGATGATAATTGCCGATCTTATCGTAAGCTATAAGATATCGCTGAAGTATTGACCTGATATACAATATGATGAAACACAGAAATGACGGCGGACATTATAGTCTGCCGTCATTTTTAACAGGTGATCATTTATCGAACAGGTCGCTGTGAGTTCCTGTTCTAAATAATGTTAAAGTCAGAACGTCATTCTCAATTTTATAGATCAGAAGCCAGTCGGGCTGTATATGGCATTCTCTGCAACCCTTCCAATTTCCGGAAAGCTCGTGGTCACGATATATTTGGGGTAAAGATTCTTTGTTGACCAGAATATTAAGAACCTTTTCAAATTGTTTTATATCATATCCACGCTTTACTATACGCTTGTAGTCTTTTTTGAAAGAACTATGGTACTTAATCGTCAGCATTTAGGTCCTCCATAAGCTCTTCAACGGACGAAAACGGACCGATTAGATTTTTTCCGTTATTAACATCGTTAATTACCGCAATGGTTTCAGCGTTCGGGGTCTCATCCAAGCCTAAAGAAAAGCTTTTGATAAAATTAACAAGTGCTTGAAGCTGTGCTTCGGTCATACTGTCAATTAATGTATATGCGAGCTCTTTTGTACTCATAAAAATACCTCCCCATTATTATTAATAATATAATAACGCATTTTTTCATCGCTGTCAAGCCCGGAATTTCAGCAACACCCCCCATAATTAACCGTATGTTCACACATTAAGGGAGAAAATGTAGTATAATATTAAAATACACTATTAAATTATAAATGCAAAGGATGGTTAATTAAATGGGGTTTTTCGCAAATGCAGACGTTCCCGTGCTGGTAGCCTTTGTGGTCTATCTGCTGATTATGCTGGGCATCGGCTTCTACTTTTCTAACAAAAGCAAAAAAATAAGCGACTACTTCCTCGCGGGAAGAGGTCTCAACAGCTGGGTGACGGCAATGTCCGCACAGGCCTCCGATATGAGCGGCTGGATACTTATGGGTCTTCCCGGCGCAGCTTATGCAACGGGCATGGGCAACTACTGGATAGCTATCGGTCTTGCCATAGGCACTATACTGAACTGGGCATTCGTGGCTAAGCCCTTAAGACGCTTCACCGAGGCGGCGGGCAATTCCATCACCATTCCCCAGTACCTCCAGAACCGATTCAAGGCGGACAGTCCTATAGTGCGCCTTGTATGCGCTGTGGTGATTTTCATATTCTTCCTGGTGTATACCACTTCGGCATTCGTTTCGGGCGGAAAGCTCTTCCAGGTTGTGTTCAACATAGACAGCACCAACGAGACCTATACCAAGGCTGCGGTCATCATCTCGGCGCTTATCATCGTTTCCTACACATTTATGGGCGGATTCAATGCCGTTGCATGGACCGACTTCATACAGGGTCTGCTTATGATAATCGCTATCGCAGCTGTGCCCATTACGCTTATCTGCTCCATTGACAATTTCAGCCCCGATATGATCGCAAATACTGCAAAGATCGTTGAAGAGGGTCAGAGCACCGCAGGCTTCGCTTCGCTGTTCGAAAACAGAAGCGCCACCGGCATAATCAGCGACCTTGCATGGGCGCTGGGCTATTTCGGAATGCCTCATATCCTTGTGCGCTTCATGGCTATCAAGGACGCAAAGAGCGTAAAGAAATCCGCTATTATCGCTATCATCTGGGTAATCATCTCTCTGGGAGCAGCTGTTCTTATCGGTATCCTCGGAAGAGTTTACCTTGATTCACAGGGGATATATCTGGGCTCGGCTGAGCAGGAGCTTATCTTCATAAAGGTAGTAAAAATGCTGTTCCCGGGAGTTATTGCGGGCATTCTGCTTTCGGCGGTGCTGGCTTCTATCATGAGTACGGCTGACAGCCAGCTGCTGGTAACTGCTTCGGCAGTGGCAAACGACTTCTTCAAGGTAGTTGTCAAGAAGGACGTTTCTGACAAGACTCTCATGTGGGTGAGCCGCGGCTCTGTTATGGTCATCTCGGTCATTGCCTGCATACTCGCCCTTGACCCCAAGGATTCCATTATGGGCATAGTTTCCAACGCATGGGCAGGCTTCGGCGCAGCCTTCGGACCTGCGATACTGCTCTCCCTCTACTGGAAGAGACTTACCCTCAAGGGAACTGTTGCGGGCATCATCACAGGCGCAGGCACGGTGATCCTGTGGGATAATATCCTTCATCTGGGCGGAGTGATGTACTCCATCGTTCCGGGCTTTATCCTTTCCATTATCGTTACCGTTATCGTATCTCTCATCGACAAGGAGCCCTCTGACGAGGTCAAGGAGATATTCGAAAAGGCTAAGGCTATCGAATAATATCATTTTTCATGTCACGTTAAAAAGCAGGCAGACGTGCCGTCATCACAGCGGCACGTCTTTCTATTTCATCAGCTCGTCGGTAAGACGTATCATCTCGGGAGCTATCTTCTCCCGTTCTTTTTTTGTGACGTGGCTGTACAGCGGATAGGCGGCGGATACTTTTGCGTATTTTCGACAAAACTCTCTTGACACCGCGCCCAAAAAGTGCTAAAATATTTTTTATAATAATAATCAAAAAGGAAATACTATGGATAATAAATACAGCAATATTGAAATACTCGCTCCTGCGGGAGATACGGAATGCTTTGACGCCGCTCTCGATTACGGAGCGGACGCGGTCTATCTCGGACGGGAGACCTTCGGCATGAGAGCCGGTCCGAAGAATTTCTCCTATGAGCAGCTCAAGGCTGCCGTGGATAAGGCTCATCTGAAAAATGTCAAGGTATACCTGACCTGCAATATCCTGCCCCGAAACGACGAGGTGGACTGCTTCCGTCAGTATATTGAGGAAGCCGTTGCTGCGGGCGTTGACGCGCTTATCGTTGCCGATCTGGGACTGCTTGCAATGATAAAGAAATATGCTCCCGATATGGAGATACACATGTCCACTCAGACGGGGATAGTCAACTACGCCTCCGCCAATGAGCTTTACAATATGGGCGCAAAGCGGGTAGTTCTCGCCCGCGAGCTTTCACTGGAGGAGATCGCGGAGATACGCGCGAAAACTCCCGCAGAGCTGGATATCGAGGCATTCGTTCACGGAGCGATGTGCGTTTCCTTTTCGGGAAGATGTCTGCTTAGCCAGTATCTCACCGCCCGCGACCCCAACCGCGGACAGTGCGCACAGCCCTGCCGCTGGGGCTATTACCTCATGGAGGAAAAGCGGGACGGAATGTATTTCCCCATTTTCGAGGACGAAAAGGGCACATATATCCTCAATTCAAAGGATATGTGCATGCTTGACCATATCGACGACGTGGTAAAGGCAGGCGTTATGAGCCTTAAGATAGAGGGCCGTGCAAAGTCCGCATACTATGTCTCCGTGGTGACCAACGCTTACCGCATGGCGGCGGATATCCTCAAAAAGGACCCCGATAATTTCACTCTCCCCGAGTGGCTGCGCAATGAAGTTTTCAAGATAAGCCACCGCAGCTACTGCACGGGATTTTTCTACGGACGTCCCGAAGAAAGCCAGTATTACGCCGACAGCGGATATATCCGCGAATACGACGCTGCCGCTATGGTGGAGGAGACCCGTGACGGCCGCATTTACTGCGTTCAGAAGAATAAATTCTCCCTTGGTGACGAGGTTGAGATAATGGCTCCGGGACGGGAATTCGATACGGTGACCGTCACCGACCTCCGCGATGAAGAGGGCGCTCCCATTGAGAACACCTGCCACGCGGCAATGAGATTCTCCATGCCCGCCCCCGTAGGAAAGGAATACCCCCGCAATTCTATCATAAGAATACAGCGATAAGAAAGGAAATTGCTATGAACAAAAAAGCCGCTTCAATTATGTTATCCGCCGCAGTTCTGTCAATGTCATCGATCCATGCCTATGCCGAGGAAACGAGCTCCCTGCTGGTGCTGGGCGATTCCATCACCTCGGGCTACGGGCTGGAGGGCTATGCTTCGGGAGATAATACCTCCGCCGCAGACAGCTTTGCAAATCGTCTTTCCGCAGATTTCGCTGACTATACCAATCTTGCCGTGGACGGCAGGACCTCCGCACAGCTTCTCGAAGCAATGTCCCAGGAGGATACTATCTCCGCAGCGGAAAATGCGGACGATATCGTTATATCTATCGGCGGAAATGATTTTCTTATGCCAATGGTAACGGCTATCCAGATGTCCATGATGTCCGACCCCGAGATACTGCAGGGCATCAAGGACGGCACCATGACCCGGGAGGACTTCATGGAAAAGGCAATGGAAACAGATATCGAAGGCGCGGTGATAAATGCCGTGAACAACGTTGATATCGGGCTCACCGAGGAAAACATCGGCGGTATCCTCGATAAGATATACGAGGTGAATCCCGATGTGAACGTGTATATCCTTACCGTGTATAACCCCTTTGAGGACGTGGAGGGCATGGAGGCTTATTCCGACGCTGCCGAGACCATGCTCCCGCAGCTTAACGGTGCAATAGAAAATGCGGCGGCAGAGCATGAGACAGCCTATGTGATCGACGTATATTCGGAGTTCAAGGGTCATGCTGCGGAGTACACCAATATATCGAAAATGGATATCCACCCCAACAAGGCGGGACACGGCGTTATCTATGACATGCTTAGCGAGGCGATGCAGGCAAACGCTCCCGCGGCAGAGGAGACCGTTTCCGAAGCGGTGACATATGCTCCGGCTTCTGACAGCGCCGACGCAAGCGTTCCCACGGGAAATGCGGACGTTTCCGCAATCGTGGCAGTGGGTGCCTTAGCCTTTGCTGCTGCTGCGGTCACAGCTAAGAAGAGAAAGTAAGCGCTTAAACAGCAATGAAGATACCCTGTCCGTTTTCGGGCAGGGTATTTTGTATAGGCAATCCCACCACAACAAGAGGAGCTTACGGGAAAAGGGCGATTTTACGTTGTTTTATTTGAAATGCCGACTTTGAAAAAGGTCGGTATTTCTTTATATTTGTTCATATAGAAAAAATATATCACAATGTTCACTCAAATTTTATGAATATTCACTTTATTCGCTTGACAAAAGTGAATAAAGTGAATATAATTATACTATAATAGCATTGAAACGGATCCAAAACGGAGGTTTGATATATGAACAGCGAAAATGAGCGCATCGAATATAAGCGTGAATATGTAGATGATATTGCCAAAGAAGTTATTGCCTTTGCCAACACAGACGGCGGAGAAATATATGTCGGCGTAAATGATGACGGCACACCTGCGCCGCTTGCCGATACCGATGATACCTATACAAGGATAACAAACTGTGTCAG
>JALEMR010000056.1 GCA_022768245.1 Oscillospiraceae bacterium | reverse complement strand
TCCCGAGGGCACCCCTCCGATGAAATGCTTTGTTGACGAGGTGGAATGCTATTCGCTGAATGAGATAACGATATACTGGAATTCGCCCGCGGTGTTTGCGGCGGCGTGGCTGAGTGAATAGCGGCGGGATGACCCGCAGCTGATTCCGCGTTGTTGGTTTTTCAGCTTAGGAGACACCTGCCCGCGAAACCGAACATCAAATCGTATATAAGCCAACTGTGAAAAAAGGAAATGATAAGCATGGAAAAAACAATAAAGCTTTACGACAAGGACAGCCATATGTATGAGTTCTCCGCAAGGGTGATATCCTGCGTGAAGTCCGATAAGGGATTTGAGACCGTTCTGGACAGGACGGCGTTCTTCCCCGAGGGCGGCGGACAGTCTGCCGATGAGGGTACTATCAACGGCATAAGGGTCACCGATGTGCAGATAGATAAGAACGGTATAATCACCCATACTCTTGAAACGGAGCTCCCCGCAGGCACCGAGGTAAAGGGCGAAACAGACCGTGAGCTGCGCTTCCGCAGAATGCAGAACCATACAGGCGAGCATATCGTTTCGGGTATCATACATAGGCTGTTCGGCTATAATAACGTGGGCTTTCATATGGGCAGCGAGTGCGTTACACTCGATCTGGACGGTCCCCTTACCCGCGATGACCTCGACAGGGTGGAAATGCTCGCCAACAGAGCTGTATGCGAAAATGTTGCCGTCCGCGCGGAGTATCCCTCCGCCGAGGTGCTGGAAAATCTCGACTACAGAAGCAAGCTTGACCTTACCGAGAATGTCCGTATCGTTACCATTGAGGGCTATGATGTCTGCGCCTGCTGTGCTCCCCATGTGGACCGCACGGGAGAGATAGGCGTGATAAAGCTCCTCGACGCTATCAGATACAAGGGCGGCACAAGGATAAATATGCTCAGCGGATACGATGCGCTGGAGGACTACAATGCCCGCTATAAGAGCACGGCGGCTGTATCTGTGCTGCTGAAGTCAAAGCAGAGCGAGATAAAGGAAGCGGTGGAGCGTATCCTTAAAGAGCTGAACTCGGAAAAGCAGGCTCAGACCGAACTGAAAAAACAGCTTATCAGGCTGAAAAAGGCGTCAATACAGCCCACCGACGGGAACCTCGTGCTGTTCGAGGAGAGCATGGATATGCTCAATCTGCGTATCCTCGTGAATGAGACGATAGACCTCTGCGGAGGGATATGCGCCGCTTTCTCGGGAAACGATGCCGACGGCTACAGCTATGTAATAGCAAGCAAGACCGTTCCCATGCGAGCAAAGTCCAGGGAGATAAACTCCGCACTGTGCGGCAGAGGCGGCGGCAGCGACGAAATGATACAGGGCAGCGTTAAGGCTTCCGCAGAGGAGATAAGGGCATACTTTGAAGTGTGACCGATAAACGCATGATAAAAAAATGACCGCCGCAGGTTTTCCCGCGGCGGTCTTGTATTGTATCTTTAGTATGTTATACTGCCCTCTGTTGCAAACAACAAAGTTGTTTGCAACGCCGCCAAAGGCGGCGGCAAAGTCAAAGACTTTGCGAGGGCAGTATGTACGGCGGCTCTGGCGGCTTTGCCGCCGCTCGGCAATAAAATTGCCGAGCATTGCAAAATCGTAGATTTTGCAATAGAGCCTAGTATATTCAGACGTTTTTATTATAGATTATCATAAGTCCTTTAAGTAAAAGCGCATCGTCGAGAATGATCTTTTCAAGACAGAGGGGTATCACCGTTGAGGCGAGCCCGCCTGTGGCAACTACCGTGTGGGTCACTCCTCGGGCGGTGTTTATCCTTTGGATTATGCCGTCTATCTGCGCCGCGCTGCCGTAAAGCAGTCCCGATTTCATGCAGTCCACGGTGTTCGTACCCACTATCCTTTTCGGCGGGTCAAGGCTTACCTTGGGCAGCTGGGAGGTTCTCCCCGTCAGCGAATCCAGCGAGACCTTAAGTCCCGGCATTATCATTCCGCCCAGATAGTTTTTGTTCTCGTCGATGACCGAGACGGTATTCGCCGTGCCCATATCAAAGATGATGAGTGGCAGGGGATACTCGTTTATTCCCGCAACTGCGTCTACAACGAGATCGCTTCCCAGCTGAGCGGGATTGTCGATGACGATGCTTAGCCCCGTTTTTATCCCGGGACCTACTACCATTGCGTTTTTGTCGGTCACCTTTTTAACTGCGCCCTTTACGGTGAAGGTCACCGAGGGCACTACCGATGATATGATTGCACCGTCGATATCCTTTGGCGATATGCCGTGGAGCTCAAGGATAGTCTTGATGTGTATGCCGTATTCAAGCTCGGTGGCGTCGTGATCGGTGGAGACTCGCTCCACGAACAGTATTTTATTGTCCGAGCAGCAGCCTATTACAATATTGGTGTTGCCGATGTCGATAGCTATTATCATGAAAAAATCTCCCGATATATGTTATTCTGCAAGTGCTTCCTTGGGACGTGCTTCCTTTTTTATGGGTGCGATAAGCCTTGCCTTCATCAGCGCAGAGCCTATGACGCCTGTGAGTATGGTCGATGAGATCATCTCAAAGACAGCGTTTACTCCTACAAAGGAGCAGATGAATACCAGTATGTTTCTTCCCGCGATAAGCTCCTGCATGTAATCGGTGTTCCCGTAGAGCAGCACAAGAGCGCTCATGAAGAACGCCGTATTCAAAAATGCGGAGCAGAAGCCTGTTGCGAAGCAGGCAGCGTATCCGTTCCAAAGCCTCGATACTCCCTTGTAGATAAATCCGAGGAGCAGACCGTCCAGCACGCGGGGGATAAATCTCTGGATAAACGCCAGTACGGGGTCAATGCCGAAAAGGACAGCACCCATTGCACTGGGAACTCCGATGCCCATGCACTGCAGAAAGCTTAATATCCCGAAAACGGCTCCCATGGCTGCTCCGCCTACAGGTCCGAGGATAATTGCTGCCAGTGCAACGGGGATGATGTTCAGTGTTATCACAAGAGGTCCTATGGGCACAGAGCCGATAGGTGTGAACGAAAAGACGATGATTATCGCCGTCAGCAGACCCATAAGAGTCAGCTGTTTTGTGTCAGGCTTTTTTGTTTTCATATTAATTTTCCTCCTTGTTATTATTCCCGTCAGGCGGGATACAATACAATGCCGGATACAATACTAATTTATTATAACACATTATTCCGAGCATTTCAAGTATTATCCCGAATTTCGTCAAAAAAACTGCGGCAGGAAATTATTCATAGAATAAACTCTGCAAATTCACAAAAAATATATATAAATAAAGTATAATAAAATAGAATAATTTGAAAATTTTAGCTCGCCGTAAGCAGGCCGTTTGCTTATTCTGCCGCAAAGACGAGGCATGAAAGGAAATAAAAGCATGGAACAAATCACCCGCGCAGCTGACGTACATCTGAAGTATGTTAAGGAAAAGTATGACGACAAGGGCAGGATAGCGGATTTCGACCTTGATCTGCCCGATAATTTCAACTATGCATATGATATCATAGATGAGATAGCACGGCTGGAGCCCGACCGCAAGGCGTTGATGTGGGTCTCCGAAAACGGCGAGGAAAAGACATTCACCTATTCCGATCTGTCAAGGCTTTCCAACAAGGCTGCGAATATGTTTCTTGCTCACGGCGTGAAAAAAGGAGATAAGGTGCTCTGCGTTCTGAAGCGCCATTATCAGGTGTACTACACCGTTTTTGCCCTCTGCAAGATAGGCGCGGTGGTCATTCCCGCCACAAATCAGCTTAAGAAAAAGGACCTGACCTACCGCATCGAAAAGAGCGGCGCAAAGTACGTTGTCGCAACCGCGGACGACGGAGTCCCCGAATATTTTGAAGCTGCGATAGCGGAGTGCGGCGGAGTTACCGAGAAGTTCATCGTCAACGGCTTCCGCGGCGGCTGGACCCACTTCGACAGCGAGGTGGATAAATTCCCCGACGCCCTCGATAGAATAGAGAACAATGTGAACGACGATATGCTCATGTTCTTCTCCTCGGGCACCACGGGCAATCCCAAAATGGTCATGCACGGCTATCATTATCCTGCCGCGCATATCTTCACCGCCAAGCACTGGCATAATTTAAATTCCGAAAGCCTTCATCTGTCCATATCCGACAGCGGCTGGGCGAAGTTCTTCTGGGGGAAGATTTACGGACAGATGGCGCTGGGCGCGACTATGTTCGTGTACGATTTCGACCGCTTCCACCCCGATAAGATACTGTACATCATTCAGAAATACAAGATAACCTCGCTGTGCTGTCCGCCCACGATGCTGCGGTTCTTTATCCGCGAGGATCTGGACGCATACGATCTGTCCTCGCTGAAATACGCCACCACTGCGGGCGAGGCGCTCAATCCCGAGGTATTCAACAAGTTTTACGACAGCACGGGACTTAAGCTCATGGAGGGGTTCGGTCAGACCGAGACTATCTGTATCATAGGAAATTTCCCGGGAAATGAGCTTCGTCTCGGCTCAATGGGAAAGGCAAATCCAATGTACGAGGTAGTCATCGTGGACGAAAATGACAATATCGCTCCCGTGGGACAGACAGGCGAGATATGCATTCGTCTCAACAACGGCAGGAGCAACTACGGTCTGTTCAAATGCTACTACGGCAGCACCGACAACACGGGACGTGCAAAGCGTGATAACATGTACCACACGGGCGATACAGCCTACATGGACGAGGACGGCTACTTCTGGTACGTGGGCAGGATAGACGACGTTATCAAATCCTCGGGCTATCGTATCGGACCCTTTGAGATAGAAAGCATACTCATGGAGCACCCCGCCGTGCTGGAGGTGGCAGTAACGGGCGTTCCCGACCCCATCAGAGGAACTGTGGTAAAGGCGACCATCGTCCTGACCAATCAGTATAAGGACAAGGGCAGCGAAAAGCTTGTCAGGGAGCTTCAGGACTATGTGAAGAACACAACTGCTCCGTACAAATATCCGAGGATAATTGAATTCGTGGACGAGCTTCCCAAGACCTTCAGCGGAAAGATACGCCGCGCGGAGATACGCGAGCGTGATAAAAAGGCTCTGGAGAATAAGTAACAGAATATAAAAACACGGCGTACAGCATTTTGAACTGTACGCCGTGTTTATTAAAGGTCTTTATTAAGTACCGATTTTAATTTGTCAAAGAATTTCGAACGCTTGTTGTACTTGTCGTCGCTGACGGAATCGTCGAAGGCTTTCAGCAGATCCTTCTGCTGCTTGTTGAGTCCCTTAGGCACTTCGACAACAACAGTAACGTACTGGTCGCCCCGCTCTGCGCGGTGGATCCTCTGGACGCCCTTGCCCTTTAAGCGGAAGACTGTGCCCGACTGGGTCCCCTCTGGTATCTTAAGATTTACCTTGCCGTCGATGCAGAGCACCTCGATATCGTCGCCGAGGACAGCCTGGGAGAACTTGACAGGCACCTCCGTGCGGATATCGTAGCCGTCGCGCTCAAAGAAGGAATCGGGACGTACCCTGATATTAACGTGGAGATCGCCGTTGGGACCGCCGTTTATGCCGCTGTGACCGCCGCCGCTGACCTGCAGGGTCTGACCGTCGTTGATGCCTGCGGGAACGCTGACCTCAACAGGCTTTGCAACATTGATACGTCCTGCGCCGCGGCACTTGGGACAGGGAGAAGCAATGACCTTTCCCTTTCCGCCGCACCTTGTACAGGGCTTTGCGGAGGATATCATGCCGAATGCCGTTCTCTGGGTGACCTTGACCTGACCTGCGCCGCGGCAGTCGGGACAGGTATCCACCGATGAACCGGGAGCGGCTCCCGAGCCGTTACAGTCGGGACACTTTTCCATGCGCTGTATCTTAAGCTTGAGGGAAGTACCCTTGCATGCCTCCATGAAGCCGATAACTGCGTCTGTCTCGATATCCTGACCTCTTCTGGGAGCGTTGGGATTGGAAGCTCTTGACGAGCTGCCGAAGCCGCTTCCGAAGAAGCTGGAGAAGATATCTCCGATATCGCCCATATCGCCGAAGCCGGAAAATCCGGAGAATCCGCCGCCGCCCCCGCCGTAGGAGGGGTCTATTCCCGCATGGCCGAACTGGTCGTAGCGGGATTTTTTATCGGGGTCGCTGAGTACCTCGTAAGCCTCGTTGACCTCCTTCATTTTCTCCTCGCATTCTTTGTCGTCGGGGTGAAGGTCGGGGTGATATTTTTTTACGCAGGCTCTGTACGCCTTTTTTATTTCATCGTCCGAGGCGCCCTTCTGTAACCCCAGCACCTCATAATAATCTCTTTTTTCAGCCATAATATAACTCCAATCTGACAAACACGCAAGCCCTACGGATAATATAAATACTGAGAGCCGATAAAAAGTGCACAAAAAATCAAGCAAATACTTGCGTATATGGTATTTGCGCAGATTTTTTGTCTGCACCTTTATCGGATATCAGTATTATATCCGCAGGGTCGTGTGCCGTATCGTCAGACCGTTATCCGAAACGGTCTGACGTGTATATTATTATTTTACATCTGTGAAGTCTGCGTCAACGAAATCTCCGTTGTTATCATCGCTGTCGGAGCTGTCCGCAGCGCCTGCAGCAGCCTCGGGACCTGCACCCGCAGCTCCGCCCGCTGCTTGATAAACCTTGGAGGAAAGCTCGTAGATAAGCTTCTGGAGCTCTTCTGTCTTAGCCTTCATCTCGGAAGTGCTGCCCGATTCGATAGCCTTCTTGAGCTCGTCGATCTTGGACTGAATGGGAGCCTTTTCGCTGTCGGAGACCTTATCGCCGAAATCGGTGAGAGCCTTCTCGCACTGGAATACCATGCTCTCTGCCTGATTCTTGATATCGACCTCTTCCTTGCGCTTCTTGTCCTCTTCTGCGTATCTTTCAGCCTCTTCAACAGCCTTGTTGATATCCTCCTTGGACATGTTGGAGGAGGACTGGATAGTGATGTTCTGCTCCTTGCCCGTGCCGAGATCCTTAGCGGAAACGTGTACGATACCGTTGGAGTCGATATCGAATGTTACCTCGATCTGAGGGATACCTCTGGGAGCGGGAGCGATGCCGTCCAGTCTGAATACGCCCAGCTCCTTGTTGTCCTTGGCGAATTCACGCTCGCCCTGGAGAACACGGATATCAACAGCAGTCTGATTGTCCGCATAGGTGGAGAATATCTGAGAGTGCTTTATGGGAATAGCCTTGTTTCTTTCGATCATCTTGGTGCATACGCCGCCTGCGGTCTCGATACCGAGGGACAAAGGAGTTACATCACGAAGAACAACGCCCGTAACATCGCCCTTTAACACGCCGCCCTGGAGAGCCGCGCCGATAGCTACGCACTCGTCGGGGTTGATGCCCTTGAAGGGCTCCTGACCCATGAATTTCTTTACAGCCTCGCTTACTGCGGGGATTCTTGAAGAACCGCCGACCATGAGCACCTTGCTGATATCGGAGGGCTTTAAGCCTGCGTCTGCGAGAGCCTGCTTAACGGGACCCATTGTAGCCTGAACCAGGTCGGAGGTGAGCTCGTTGAACTTTGCCTGTGTGAGGGTCATTTCCAGGTGCTTGGGACCTGTTGCGTCTGCGGTGATATAGGGCAGATTTATAGCGGAAGTAGTTGTGGAGGAAAGCTCAATCTTGGACTTTTCGGCAGCTTCCTTAAGTCTCTGCATAGCCATCTTGTCGCCGCTGAGGTCGATGCCCTCGATCTTCTTGAATTCGCTGAGCATCCAGTCGATGATCCTCTGGTCGAAGTCATCGCCGCCTAAGTGATTGTTTCCGGCAGTTGCCTGAACGTCGGTGATTCCGTCGCCCATTTCGATTATGGATACATCGAAGGTACCGCCGCCGAGGTCGTAAACCATAACGGTCTGATCCTCTTCCTTGTCTATGCCGTAGGAGAATGCAGCGGCTGTAGGCTCGTTGATTATTCTCTTGACGTTAAGTCCCGCGATCTGACCTGCGTCCTTGGTTGCCTGACGCTGAGCGTCGGTGAAGTATGCGGGAACGGTGATAACAGCCTCTGTAACAGGCTCGCCGATGTAAGCCTCTGCGTCTGCCTTGAGCTTCTGGAGTATCATAGCGGAAATTTCCTGAGGAGTATACTTCTTTCCGTCGATGTCTACCTTATAATCCTCGCCCATGTGTCTCTTGATAGAGGAAATTGTTCTGTCTGCGTTGGTAACAGCCTGACGCTTTGCTACCTGACCTACCAGTCTTTCGCCTGTCTTTGTGAAGCCCACAACGGAGGGAGTTGTTCTTGCGCCCTCGGAGTTGGCGATAACGACGGGGCTGCCGCCTTCCATAACGGCTACGCATGAATTAGTTGTACCAAGGTCAATACCGATTATCTTTGACATATAGATCTTCCTTTCATAATGTGAAGTGGATTCTTATTTTTTTGCGGACGTTTTTTTACGGATTAGCGACCGAAACCATTGCACAGCGGATAACCTTGCTGCCCAGCTTGTAGCCCTTCTGAAACACATTGCAAACTGTGTTTTCTCCGAAGTTTTCGTCCTCCACCTGATTTACAGCGTGGTGGAAATTGGGATCGAAGGGACAATTCAGAGCTTCTATCTCCTCGACGCCCAGCTTTCTGAGGATATCGTTGAACTGATTGAATATCATCTCAACGCCCTTCTTGTAAGCCTCGTCGGAGGTCTCTGCTGCCAGTGCCCTTTCGAAGTTGTCAATGACCGAAAGTATCTCGCTGACTGTCTTTGAGGTGGCTTCCGCAGCAGCGTCCTGTTTTTCCTTCAGAGAGCGGTTGCGGTAGTTGTAATACTCTGCGTCCAGCCGCTTGTATTTTTCCTGTTCATCTGCCAGCTGCTTTTTAAGAGATTCGATCTCTTCATCCTTCGGGTCAGGCTTTTCCTCGGCAGTTTCCTCATTCGAGTGCTCTTCCGAAGCTTCCCCGGAGACATCCTCGGCGGTGCTGTCAACGGAAAACTCTTCCTCGGCAGCTTCCTGCAGGTCTTCGGGCTTAAGCTCTTCCTTTTCCTCTTTTTCGCTCATCTGTCTTCTCCTTTCACAGATCGTCCGAGGGCAGCCTTCCGAGCTTATTATCCTCATCGCCGTCCGAATCGGATATTATCTCGGTGATCCTCCCCGTCAGATATTTGATATATGGTATATACTTGGCGTAATCCAGCCGCAGAGGACCGATTATACCAAGTGAACCTGCATTTTTTCCGTCCTTTTTGATAGGGGACATTATCACGCTGGAATTGTTGACGATGAAATTCCCGTCGTCGGCGAACAGCACCTGCAGTCCTCCGAAGCTGTCTTGGAGCAGCTCGGAAAGCTCGTTTTTCTGTTCGATGAAGCGTATTACCTCGTCGGTGCTGACGTCCGTTCTTGCCAGAAGATTTTTCTCTCCGCTGAGCTTGACGTCATGCTCTCTGAAATCGCTGACCAGATCGCTCACAGCCTTGATAAGGGGCGTCAGGGACATCATGTATGCGCCCATTGCCTCGGAAAGCTTTTCTATCATCTCATCGGAAAGGCTGTCAACGGAAATCCCGCTTAAGTTCTCGGAGATGTAGTTCGAGAAGTACTCCAGCTGTTCGTTTGACAGATCGAATTCCAGTCTGCAAAGCTTGTTTTTGATATTACCCGATGAGGTTATCATCAGCAGGACGTACATTCGTTTTCCGGTAGGCACGACCTCGACCTTTGTTATCACCGAGAATTTCGGCGAAACGTTTGACGAGACCGCAGCGCAGCTCGTTATTTCGGAGAGCGCCTTTGACGCGGATTCCACCAGTGCTGTCTCGGTAGGTATCTCCACCTCGTCGAGCGCCTTGTCGAGCCGTCGTTTTTCGTCGTCGGTGAGGGCTCTTTCGGGCATCAGCTTTTCGATGTAGAGCTTGAAGCCGCTGAAGGTAGGTATCCTTCCCGCCGACGTATGGGGCTGTACAAGATAACCCAGCTCCTCAAGAAGAGCCATATCGTTTCGGATAGTTGCCGCCGAAACGTTTATATCGGGCATTGCCGCTATTGTCTTTGAACCGACAGGCTCGCCTGTCAGGATATATTCATTAATAACAGCAGCCAATATTTTCAGCTTTCTGTCATCCGGCATCTGCCTGCCCTCCCTTTGATAGCACTCTTTAGCTTTATGTGTTAGCACTCTTTCTCTTTGAGTGCTAATTATATTATACACCCCATTTCGGCTTTGTCAAGGGGTTTTTGAAAAAAAAAGAAATTTTCATCAACATTTCACAATTATCCGCCAAAAATATGGTCAGTGTTTTGACAAATGGGAAGTGATGCGCAGATTCAAATTTGCGGGGATATTCGCCGAAGCCTTGACATTTTCCCGCATAAGATTTATAATAGTACTTAGTACCTAGTACTAAGTACCTAGTACTTAGTCCATGGTCCTGAGTCCAAAGTCCTTAGGACTAAAGGTGAACAGCAAACAGCTATTAGCTAAGTACTATGTACTATGTACTAAGTACTAAGTACTTCAACACCAAGAACGGAGCTGAACAAACGATGGATTATTTATATGAGATAGGCAGTACCATAGCCAGTATCCTGCCCATCACCTTTTATGATGTGCTGGATATCATGGTGCTGTCCTATCTGCTTTACAAGTCGATAAATTTTATGAAGGAGACCCGCGCGGGAGGACTTATCAAGGGCGTTATCGTCATTGCCATAGTATATCTTCTGGCGATAGCTTTACAGATGAAGGCGATGTCCTTCCTGCTGAAAACGGTCATGGAGGTGGGACTTTTCGCCATTATCGTGCTGTTCCAGCCCGAGCTGCGGCGTACTCTCGAAAAGCTGGGTCATACCAACATGACAAAGATAGCGGGCTTCGGCTCGGAAGCTGCCAATGACGCGGTGGCAAAATGGAATACCGCCATAGACGCCATATGCGAGGCATGCGACGACCTTTCCGCCACCACAACGGGCGCGCTCATCGTCATTGAAATGGAGACCAAGCTGGGCGAACAGATAGACAACGGCACCATAATCAACGCAGTTCCCAGCAAGGAGCTTTTCGGCACCATATTCTTTCCGAAAACGCCCCTCCACGACGGCGCGGCTATCATCCGCAACGGAATGGTGATCGCTGCGGGCTGCTTCCTGCCCAAGCCTCAGAACGAGGAACGCATAGATAAAAAGCTGGGCTCCCGTCACCGTGCAGCGATAGGTATGAGCGAAAACTCCGATGCAATAATCGTGGTCGTATCCGAGGAAACGGGCTTCATATCCGTTGCCGAAAACGGCGAGCTGTCCAGAGGCTATGACCGCGACAGCCTGAAAAAGTATCTCCGCGACAGGATACTCAACGATAAGATCGCAAGAAATCAGTCCTCCAATAAGCCCAAACAGCCGAAGCTGCGCAGAACTCAAAGAAATAAACTCAAGAGATCCGAGGACGAGGAATAAAGGAGCGGTTTTATTTTATGATAAATTGTAATATAAATACACTCAAAACGAAATTCAATAAGCTCATTCGCACCGATACCTCCACAAAGCTCCTGTCTATCGGACTGGCTATAATCATATGGTTCGTCATCTCGATAAGCGTTTACCCCACCATAAGCAAGCCGCTGTACAACGTCCCCATTACCATCAATATGGAGGGCACCTATGCCGAGGCAAATTCTCTGCGTGTGCAGCTTTCCGACGACGAGACCACCGCTTCGGTGTATATCACAGGCGAAAGACGTCAGATAGGTAATTTCGATTCGGACAGCATATCCCTGAACGTCGATACTACCGCAGTGACCACTCCCGGAGAATATCTGCTCCCTCTGGAGGTGGTGGACGATTCGGGCAAGGAATTTACCGTGGATAAGATAGTCCCCTCCACCGTTATGGTGAAGATAGACAAGATAATTACAAAGGAATTCACCGTAACAGCCGATATCGACAGCAGCATCTCCGTTGCCGAGGGCTATATGACTAAGGAGCCTATCTTCGTTTCGGCGAACACCATAGCCGTAACGGGTCCCGAGGAACAGGTAGAATCCATAACCGACGTAGTGGTAACGGTGTCCTCTGCGGAGCCGCTGACCTTATCGTCCTCATACGAGTTCAATTCGGGCGATATCACCCTCTATAACAATAACGTGAAGATATCCAATTCGGACGGCAGCCTGAGCCTTAGCCGCACCAACTTCACGGTGCAGATACCCGTGTTCGTCCGTCAGACCCTTCCTCTGGAGGTCAGCGTGGTGAATGCTCCCGACGGCTTCGATACGGAGTATTTCAAGTCGCAGCTCACCATGTCGGCGGAGGCGCTTGACATCGCGGCTCCCACCGACAAGATAAAGGATATCTCGGGTATCAATATCGGAACGATAAATATGCGGGAGGTAGATATCGGCTCCACCTTCACCTTTAATATCGACCTGCCCGAGGGCTATGAAAATCTTTCGGGACTGAGCACAGTCACCGTAAAATGTCCCGAAGAAGGACTGAAGAAAAAGCTTGTGGCTATCAGAGAAAAGAATATCCAGATAGTAAATCAGCCGTCCCAGTACGATTTCGAGTTTATCACCTCAACGCTGATGCCCTATTTCATAGGTCCCGAGGACGAGATAGACGCCCTCACCTCAACGGATATCACCTGCAAGATAGATATACTGAACTCCGACTTTAACAATCAGGAGGGCGAGTATATCGTTCCCACAACGTTCTCCATTTCGGGCACCGACAAGGTATGGATAAACGCAGGCTCTGCGTCGCTGAACGTCTATGTGAGAGCGGTGGCAAAGGATAATTCCGCAAATGCCAATAACGACGAACAGTGACAGGAAGAATATCTGCTCATAAGGAGAAGTACCATGGCAGTTATCATATCAAACATAAGCTCGCCCCTTGACGCGCCCGAAAGCACAGTCGTATCGGCTGCGCTGAAAAAGGCGGGGATAAGAGAGAAGAACGTTATCCGCGCGGGAGTGTACAAGACCTCGCTGGACGCGCGGAAACGGGATAATATCCACAGGGTATCGTCTGTGTGGGCGGAGCTGCCCGAGGACATGGAAAAGGCAGTCTGCGCGAAACACAAGGACTGCGCAAAGGTGGAAAATCACAGCTTTGAGCCTGTTTTCGGCGATAAGAAGCAGCAGGGACGGATAGCCGTTATCGGATTCGGACCTGCGGGAATGTTTGCGGCGCTTACCCTGGCGGAGTACGGCTACAACCCCGTTGTCTTTGAGCGGGGCAGCGACGTGGACAGCCGTACTGCGGCGGTGGAGGGCTTCTGGAAGGGCGGAGAGTTCAGCGGGCAGTCAAACGTGCAGTTCGGCGAGGGCGGCGCGGGGACCTTCTCCGACGGCAAGCTTACCACAAGGATACATGACCCGCTGTGCCGCAGAGTGCTTGAAATATTCGCGGAAATGGGCGCTCCCGAGGAGATACTCACAAAGGCAAAGCCTCATATCGGAACGGACAAGCTCCGTGAGACAGTAAAAAATATCCGCCGCAGGATAATCGGTCTGGGCGGAGAGGTGCGCTTTGATTCGCTGGTGACGGACATAAAGCTCCGTGACGGTAAGATAGTCTCCGTCACGGCAGATAATGAGGAGATACCCGTCTGCGCGGCAATAGCTGCCGTGGGACACAGCGCAAGAGATACCTTTTCAATGCTGCTTGACAAGGGTATCATCATCGAGCCGAAGCCCTTTTCCTGCGGAGCGAGGATAGAGCATACAAGGCAGAGCGTCAACGAGAGCCTTTACGGCGAGCATGCGGGAGACCCTATGCTGCCCGAGGGAGAGTATCAGCTTTCCTACCGCAAGGGCAATAGGGCGGTATATACCTTCTGCATGTGTCCGGGAGGATATGTGGTCCCATCACAGAGCGAGGAAAAGACCATCGTCACCAACGGAATGAGCGAGTTTGCCCGTGACGGGGATAATTCCAACTCCGCGCTGGTGGTGTCGGTGTCTCCCGAGGATTTCGGCAATAAGCCCCTTGACGGCGTGAGCTTTGCCGCAGATATCGAACGCAGAGCATATGCTGCCACGGGAAGCTACTGTGCCCCCGCTTCGACGGTGGGAGCGTTTCTGGACGGGACGGCTTCGCTTAGCGGAGCAAGCGTAACGCCCAGCTATTCATTGGGAGTCGTTCCCGTAAAGCTTGACGATATTTTCCCGTCATTCATTACGGGAATGATGCGGGAAGGACTGGGCGTATTTTCGAGGAAAATGCGCTGCTTCGGAGACAGGGGAGCGGTGCTGACGGCTCCCGAAACGAGAACGTCCTCACCCGTGAGGATAACGCGGGGAGAGGACCTCTGCGCGCTTGGCATTGAGGGACTATACCCCTGCGGCGAGGGCGCAGGCTATGCGGGAGGGATAATGTCCGCGGCGGTGGACGGCATACGCTGTGCACTTGAGATCATGAAAATATATAAGGCGTAAAAAATCGCCCCGTGACCTGAAAAACGGTCACGGGGCGATATGTTTGTTAACGATAGATCACTTGCTTTCATCAAGCTTTACATCTGTGTCTGAGGAAACAAGCTCCTTGACAGAGGTAGCCAGACCTGCAAGACCCTGTATCTCCGAAGGGATAATGATCTTGGTAGCCTTGCCGTCCGCTGCCTTTCCGAAGGCTTCGAGGCTCTTGATAGCGATAACGCTCTGGGAAGGATTAGCGTTGTTCAGCTTTACGATGCTGTCTGCGAGAGCCTTCTGAACGAGCTCGATAGACTCAGCTTCACCCTGTGCTTCAAGTATCTTCTGCTGCTTAACTGCCTCCGCCTGTAAGATAGCGGATTCCTTGGCAGCCTCTGCACGGAGGATAGCGGATTCCTTTTCACCCTCTGCAACGAGTATCTGGGATTTCTTTTCACCCTCTGCCTGAAGGATCTTCTCACGGCGCTCACGTTCAGCCTTCATCTGCTTTTCCATGGCGTCCTGTATCTCTCTGGGAGGGAGGAGGTTCTTAAGCTCAACTCGGTTGACCTTGATGCCCCAGCGGTCTGTGGCCTGATCGAGGATAGCGGTGATCTTTGTGTTGATAACGTCTCTTGAAGTGAGAGTAGCGTCCAGCTCCATTTCGCCGATGATGTTTCGGAGAGTGGTGGCGGACAGATTCTCAATAGCGGTCATGGGGCGCTCAACGCCGTAGGTGTACTGCTTAGCGTCCACTACCTGGAAGAATACGACGGTGTCTATCTGCATAGTTACGTTATCCTTTGTGATAACAGGCTGAGGCTTGAAGTCAACGACCTGTTCCTTGATAGAAACCTTTTTGGCAATTCTTTCAATGAAGGGAATAACATAGTGCATACCGGTTCCGAGGGAGCCGCGGTAGCCGCCCAGACGCTCAACAACGTAGATCTGCGCCTGCGGAACTATCTTGATGCCCGAGATGATGATAATGAGCACGATAATAATTAAAACGATAAGAATGTAATCCATAATTTAACTCCAATTCTCCGAAATGTTCGGTCATATTTTTTTGCGTACGATAAGCGTTGTTGATTCGGAAGCGGTAACTGTTACGCTTGCGCCCTTTTCGATAAGGGAGCCGTCCTCTGACCTTGCCGACCAGTCCACGCCGTCCAGTCTGACGCGTCCCGTGCCCGATAAGCTGTCAACGTTCTCGATGACCTCGGCAGTCTTTCCGATATCAAGCTCGGAATTGGTAGGTACGGGTTTGTTCGGCATAAGCTTCTTCACGGCAGGACGGGTGAATATCAGCATAACAGCGGAAACGATAACGAATACCGCAAGCTGTACCCCGACGCCCGCGCCGAAAAGTGCGGCGATAAGTCCGCCGACAGCGCCTATTGCGAACCAGATGGTAACAAGTGAAAAGGTTGCCGCTTCAAGTATCAAGCATACAATGAAAGCAACCGTCCACCAAACAGCAGCCATGCTCTCACTCCTTTCCGAAACAATTAACGTTCTTATGTAGACCGGTTTTTTGTTTCTTTAACATAATTATATCATATGCATAAAGAAGTGTCAATAATCCAAGGTAAAATTCGGATTAAAATATGATTAAAAATAAAACAATTGAGTTCTTAATGAATAGTTATTTACTATGTACTATGTACTCCTACGTACTCCACTCTTAATTTTTCAATATATTCAGATAATGTACATAAAATGTCCATACTTTTTTGTCCTTAATGAATTAAAATATATTATGTATCAGTGTGAATTCGTAATCATAAGAAAGGATCATTTATCAATGAAAACATACGGAATTATTTGCGAATATAACCCCTTCCATAACGGACATATCTATCAGATCGAAAAAACGAAGCGTCTTACGGGCGCTGACCATATCGTTGCCATCATGAGCGGAAACTTCGTTCAGAGGGGCGACGTTGCTATCATGGACAAGTTCAAGCGCGCCGAGATCGCTGTTCAGAACGGCGTCGATCTCGTTGTTGAGATGCCCGTTCAGTATTCGCTGGCAAGCGCGGAGTATTTCGCACGCTGCGGCGTTATGATGCTTAAGTCCTTAAGATGCGTGGACGGTATCTCCTTCGGCAGCGAATGCGGCAATATCGAGGAATTAAAGCGCTGCGCAGAAGCAGTTGCAGAGGTCTCCACCAAGGAAAATCTCAAGCCTCTTCTCGAGCAGGGCATGAGCTATCCCGAGGCTGTTTCCCAGCTGGTGGCTTATAAGTTCGGACCTCTTACAGCAGAGCTGCTCAAAACACCCAACAATACCCTTGCCGTTGAGTACATCAAGGCAATGAAGCAGCTGGGCATCGACGATATGGATATGGTGACCGTCTCCAGAAAGGGCGCAGAGCATGACGGCGAGGACACAAGCAACGGCTATGCAAGCGCTACACATATCAGAAATCTTATCGACGACGAGGAGGACTTCTCCGCGTTCGTTCCCAAGGAGACCTTCGACGCAATAAATGAATATGATGAAAAGGGCAATCTCTGTTGGTTCGATAACCTTGAAAGAGCTATCCTCTACCGCATGAGAACCGTTTCCCTCAACGACCTCAAGGACACCGCAGGCGTAGGACAGGGTCTCGAAAACAGGATATTCCAGGCAGGACATTCCGCAGCAACTCTCGATCAGCTTATCGCTATGATAAAGACCAAGCGCTATCCCGAAGCGAGAGTCCGCAGGATAATCCTCAATTCACTTATCGGCGTAAAGACCGAGGATCTCCGCGTTCCTCCCATATTCGGAAGGATCCTTGCTCTCAACGACAGAGGTGCGGAGATAGTCAAGATGGCAGGCTCGCTGCCCGAGAACAAGTTCTCCTTCCCCTTCAGCACATCTCTCCGCGAGGTGGTAAAGACCGACAACAAGCGCATCCAGCGCACCGTTGCCCTTAATAACCTTGCATCGGATATCTACGGCATTGCTTCCAGAAACGCACGTCAGGGCGGAATGGACTTTGTAACTCCCGTAAAGCTCACCAAGATAGAAGGCTTTGTAAGCTCTCTTCCCGAGGACCTCAAAACAAAGACCATAACTCCCGAAACTGCCAAGGAGCAGATCGGAGAGGACGCTCTTGCAAACGGAGCAAAGCCCGTTGAAGAGGTGGAAAAGTCCGAAGCGGAAGTTATCAAAGCGGACGAAGAATAATTGAAATTGGAGCAATATGGCTGATTTGATCTCTTGCCTCTTGCTTCTGAAATTCTTGCCTCTATAAGCGCAGTTCATTTGTACCCTCCTGCGCATAGATAAATCAAAACCGGGACTGCACGCGATGATTCTACGGGCGCAGTCTTTCTGCGCCCGGTTTGTTTTATGGAGAAAAATTATGTATATACTGAAAGCGGAGGCTTCCTTCGACAGCGCCCATTTTCTGCACGGATATAACGGTAAATGCAGCAATATCCACGGACACCGCTGGAAGATAGAAGCCGAAATAAAGGGAAACGACCTCTGCACCGACGAACAGCACCGCGGCATGCTGACTGATTTCGGCGATTTGAAGCACGACCTGCGTGAAATAGCCGACAGTCTCGACCATGCCCTTATCTGCGAGGAAAACACCTTGAGACCCGCCACGGAAAAGGCTCTTGCGGAGGAAGGCTTCAAGATGATAATGCTGCCCTTTCGTCCAACTGCGGAAAATTTCGCGGCGTATATTTTCGGGCTCATGTCCGCAAGGGGATATGCTGTTCATAAGGTGACAGTATACGAAACTCCCGATAACTGCGCCGAGTACACGGAGGATTTCTGAAAATGTCCGAGTATTATGTAGCCGAAAAATTCTTAAGCATAAACGGCGAGGGACTGCGGGCAGGTCAGCCTGCGGTATTTATCCGATTCAGAGGCTGCAACCTGAAATGCTCCTACTGCGATACCGCATGGGCGCAGGGAAATGACTGCCCCGCCGAGATAATGACCGAAAACGAGATACTTGAATATATCCTGTCTGCGGGCGTGAAATGCTGTACGCTGACGGGCGGCGAGCCTGTGCTGCGGGAGGGCTTTGATAAGCTCTGCACACTGCTTTCCGAGCAGAAGGAGCTGCGCTCCGAGATAGAGACCAACGGCAGCGCAGACTTAAGCCAGATAGCCGCACTCCGCGGAGAAAACATCGTTTTCACCATGGACTACAAGCTGCCGTCGTCGGGAATGGAACAGCATATGAACACCGATAATTTCAGATATCTGACCCGAAGAGACTGCGTGAAGTTCGTCTGCGGCAGCAGGGAGGACCTTGACCGTGCCTATGATATCATCACGGAGCATAAGCTGTCCGAAAAATGTGAAACGATATTCAGTCCCGTGTTCGGCAGGATAGAGCCTGCGGATATCGTGGACTTTATCCTTGAAAAGAAGCTGATGACGGCAAGAATGCAGCTGCAGCTTCACAAATTCATCTGGGACCCGAATAAGAGAGGTGTATAAAATGGCTATTGATAAGGAAAAAATAGAATATCACATAAGAGGCATACTTGAAGCTCTGGGCGACGACCCCGACCGCGAGGGACTTAAGGAAACTCCCGACCGCGTAGCAAGAATGTACGAAGAGGTCTTCGAGGGCATGAACTACACCAACGCCGAGATAGCCGAGATGTTCGGCAAGACCTTCGAATGTGCCGAAAACGGCGATATGGTCACGGTGAGGGACATCGAGGTGTTTTCCTACTGTGAGCATCATATGGCGCTGATGTATGATATGAAGGTCAGCGTGGCGTATATTCCCCACGGTCGGGTCTTAGGGCTTTCAAAGATAGCCCGAATCGCAGATATGGCGGCGAAGCGCTTACAGCTGCAGGAGCGTCTGGGCTCGGATATCGCGGAGATCATAAGCATGGCGGCAGATTCGCCCGATGTGGCGGTGCGTATCGAAGCAAATCACAGCTGCATGACCGCCCGCGGTATAAAGAAGCCCTCTGCGAAAACGGTCTCCACCACTTTCCGCGGAAAATTCGAGACCGACCCAATGCTGCAGATAAGAGCCTTTTGCTGAGAGCGATTAGCAATTAGCAATTAGCGATTAGCAAATAGCGATTAGCAAATAGCGATTAGTAGTTAGCGATTATCGATTAGTGAATAGCGATTAATAAATAGCATTTAGTAAATAGTAATGAGATAACGGCAAATAGCAAAAGCTAATTGCTAATGGCTAATCGCTGTTAGCTGTTATCTATTAGCTATTAGCTGTTAGATTACCATAAGGAGTAACACATATGAAAGCACTTGTACTTGTAAGCGGAGGAGTGGACAGCACTACCTGTCTGGCAATGGCTGTATCGGAGTATGGAAAGGAAAATGTTGTGGGACTTTCCGTTTCCTACGGGCAGAAGCACACAAAGGAGCTGGAGTCTGCAAGAAATGTGGCAAAGTATTATGACATTGAGCTCATCGAGACAGATCTTTCGCCGATGTTTAAATATTCGGACTGCTCGCTGCTGTCCCATTCGGACAAGGCTGTCCCCGAGGAAAGCTATGCCGAGCAGCTTGAAAAGTCCGACGGCAAGCCCGTATCGACCTATGTTCCTTTCCGCAACGGATTGTTCCTGTCGGCGGCGGCGGCTATCGCCATATCCAAGGACTGCGGCATTATCATGTACGGCGCCCATGCGGATGACGCTGCGGGAAATGCATATCCCGACTGCTCCGAGGTGTTCAAGAACGCCATGAACGAAGCTATCTGGGAGGGCAGCGGACATCAGGTAAGAGTTGAGGCTCCCTTTGTGAACCACACAAAAGCGGAAGTGGTAAAGAAAGGACTTGAACTGAAAGCCCCCTATGAGCTGACATGGAGCTGCTACGAGGGACATGACAAGCCCTGCGGAGTATGCGGCACCTGCCGTGACAGAGCGGCAGCGTTTGCGGCAAACGGCGTTTCCGACCCGGCTTTGTAATATAGTGAATAGTTAATAGTTGACAGTAAATAGCTAATCACTAATTGCTGTTGGCTTTTATAGAATGGAGGAATTTACTGTGACAGGCAGAAACAAGGAAGAGACCGAGGGCATTACTCTCCTCGGCAATCAGAAGACAAAATATCCCGACGATTACGCTCCCGAAATGCTGGAGACATTTATCAACAAGCACCGGGAGAACGACTATTTCGTCAAATTCAACTGCCCCGAATTCACGAGCCTCTGCCCCATTACGGGACAGCCCGACTTTGCGACGATATATATATCCTACGTGCCCGATGTGAAAATGGTGGAGAGCAAGTCCTTAAAGCTTTATCTGTACAGCTTTAGAAATCACGGCGACTTCCACGAGGACGTTGTGAACATCATCATGAAGGACCTGATAAATCTCATGGACCCGCGGTATATCGAGGTCTGGGGGAAATTTACTCCCCGCGGCGGCATATCCATCGACCCCTACTGCAACTACGGCAGAAAGGGCACAAAATGGGAGCAGGTAGCCTTTGATCGTCTGGCTCACCACGACCTTTACCCCGAAAAAGTAGATAACAGATGAAGCAGTACTTAGTACTTAGTACCTAGTCCTTAGTCCGTAGCTTTTAGTACTCAGCACTAAGTACTATGTACTAAGTACTTTTTTTCGCACATTAAGATTATTTTAAGAATAATGGATTATAATGCTGATAATATAACATGGAGGGTATGTCATGAGAATTCTCATAGTCGAGGACGAGGTCAAGCTTGCGGACGCACTGGCTCAGATATTCATGAAAAACAAGATAACGGCGGACGTATGCTATGACGGCGTTTCGGGACTGGACAACGCCCTCTCGGGGATATACGATGTTATCGTGCTGGATATAATGCTGCCGAAAATGAACGGCATCGACGTGCTGAAAGCTATCAGAAAAAATAACATATCCGTGCCCGTGCTGCTGCTGACTGCCATGGACGAGCTTTCCGACAAGGTCAGGGGCTTTGACTGCGGCGCGGACGATTATCTCACCAAGCCATTCTACACCGAGGAGCTTCTCGCACGGGTAAAGGCGCTGGGCAGGAGAAATTCCTCCGAGCCCGCATACGAAAACGAGCTGCGCTTCGGAGAGCTTAGGCTCAATTTACAGAGCTGCGAGCTTTTCTGCGGACAGAACTCCGTCAAGCTGGGACTTAAGGAATTTTCCATTATGGAGCTGCTGATGAAAAACGGCGGCTATGTCATAAGCAAGGAAACTATCCTGCTGAAGGTCTGGGGCTACGAATCCGACGCGGAATACAACAATGTGGAGGTATATATATCCTTCCTGAGGAAAAAGCTTGCCTATATAAAGTCCGACGTTTCGGTGAAAACCGTCCGCGGAGTGGGATACTGTCTGGAGGGAGCAAAGTGATAACCCGATTAAGGATAAGGATCTCCGCCGTGATAATGACGGTGCTGACCATAATTATCGCAGGCGTTGCGGCGGGGATATATTTTATCATGCAGAGCTCCGAAAACAGCGAGACCGATAAGCTGCTGGACTATGCCATGGGAGCCGAAAACGGAAATCAGGACAAATTCGAGACCGGGGAAATGTCCGACCCGCCGCAGCCGAGGCGTGCAAAGAATGAGCTGTTCAAGCCCGCCGATATCAACTGGATAGCGATATCCGCCGATGAAAACGGCACGGTAAATGTGCGGTCCAGCAGCAGATTCAATGAGCTGACCGACACCGCACCCTTTGAAGCGGCATATGAAAGGATATTATCCCTTAAAAAGGAACGGGGATATATCACAGTCAGCGATGTGAAGTACCGCTATCTCTTACGTAACGGCAGAGCGGTCCTTGCCAATCACGACCTTATCGGTCAGACGATGGACAGGCTGCTGGTGATAATAGTGATAATAAGCTTAGCTGCGTGGCTGGTGCTGATGCTTGTTATCGTGCTGCTGTCGGGGTGGATAGTAAGACCCATAGCCGAAGCATGGCAGAAGCAGAAGGATTTCTTCGCAGACGCCTCTCACGAGCTGAAAACTCCGCTGACGGTCATCTCCGCAAATGTGGACGTTATCATGTCCAATCCCGACGAAAAGGTCAGCCAGCAGAGCAGGTGGTTCGGCTATATCAAGGCGGAGGAGGAAAAAATGTCGGGGCTGATAAGTCAGATGCTGTACCTGTCCCGTGAGGATATGATGAGCAGGCGTGACGAGACCGCAAAGACGGAATTCGATCTGTCCGAGACTGCGGAGGGCGTCTGCCTTGCCTTTGAAGCGCTTGCCTTCGAGAAGGGAAAGGAGCTTGTGACCGATATAAAGCCGTACGTTGTATGCAGGGGCAATAAGGAGGAGATATCAAGGCTTATCAATATACTGATAGACAACGGCATCAAGCACTCCGACGAGGGTGGACGCATTGAGGTGCGGCTTGAAAAAATACGCAACAAGGCGGTTCTCACCGTTTCGAATACCGGAGCACAGCTTTCCGAGGAGCAGCTGTCCCGTGTCTTTGACAGATTCTATAAAATAGACAAGTCCCGCGGCGAGGATAAGGAGGGTTATGGTCTGGGGCTTTCGATAGCAAAGACTATCGCAGAAAAAAACGAAGGCAGCCTGTCTGTTCAGTCCGATGAGCAGGGGCTTACTCATTTTGTTTTCAAAATGTAACCAAATTGTAATAATAAATATGCAAAAAACTATTGGAATTCTTATAAAAATATGATATAATTTGTTTATACAACGAAATTCTGACACAATTCTATTTGAAAAGGAGAATAATTATGAACAAGTCATTAAAAAAGGCTGCTGCTCTGACTGCATCTATAGCTATGGCAGTTAGCGCATTGCCCGCTATCGGAGCAAGCGCTAAGTCCAATGATGTTTATACAAGCTCTTACGTTTGGTACAATACCAAGACAGAAATGTATTACGATAATAAGGACGAGGCAATTGATGCTACAGGAACAGCTGCCGATGTTATCAACGGTTATTCCATCAATTACAATTATAGGGCGAATTTCACTCTGGAATATCCTTATTACAGCACCTATACAAGGAAGTATTATCCTTCCTTCTTTGCAGCTACCGCTGTATCCAAGGGCGATGAGACCAAAGTTGTTTACGGCGGTCCCGACGGAGTTTCTGTATATGACAACAATCATAAGTATTTCAGCTATTACACCAGAAAGTACTATTCTACATACAACGATGCTCTCAAGCATTCCGCAGATGTTGCTGCCTATGTTGTAAAGACAAGCGGTACCGTTGCATACGCAAACGGAACATTGTATGCATATTACAATACATACACAAATAAGTATTATACCAGCTACGCAGACGCTCTTGCAGCTTCAAACGGCAACCCTGCATATGTTAAGACTGCATACAGCTACACTGCTTCAAACGGTCTGGGCAATTATTACAACAGCAAGACAGGAAAGTGGTATACTACCCTTTCTTCCGCACTGGCTGCATATAATAATGACATAGATTATGTATACTACACAGGCGCTAATTTCACCGTTTACTATAACAGCCTTAACGGCAGATATTATGCTTCCATTGATGATGCGAAGGCAGCAGGCGGAACTGACAGCACTATCAGTCCCTACAGTGTTACAGGCAGATATGTTCCCAGCGGAGCTTTTGTAAACGTAAGCACATATTCGCCTTACTACTACTATTACGGTTCTCCCTACTATTACTACGGTTATCCTTATTATTACGGATATCCCTACTACTATTACTACGGCTATACAGTAAATACCGCAACAACAGCGGGAGAAGGCGTTCCTTATCTCACAGGCTACAAGACAAGACATTCCTGGTCCAATCTTGCAACATATATTAAGAAGGTAAAAAGCGGTTCTGTTGTCCAGATCACTATGAACGGCGCGTCAACTGTTCCCGATACTTTCATGTCCGCTCTTAAGGGCAGAAACGTTACAGTTGTGTTCAACATGGATAACGGCGTAAAGTGGACTGTTAAGGGCACTAACGTAACAACTGCCAAGACTGTAAACCTCACCGTTTCCTATGATGCAGACGCTATTTCCGAAAAGCTCGTAAAGAAGGCTACCAACGGTGCTATTGCAGCTGCTCAGGTGACTGTCGGAACAGGTGAGTCTGAGCTCGGCTTCAAGGGCACATGCACCATCAAGTTCAGCAGCAATCGCGCAAATCTGTTTGCAAAGTCTTATGTTTATGATAAGAATGACAGCACGCTTACTCTCGTTTCCAAGTCCATGACTAACGATAACGGCTATGTAGGCTTTACAGCTTCCGAAAACGGAGTATATCTCGTAGTTCTTTCATAACCCTTGTATAAGCTATTCTGCCGGAGAATGAAAATTCTCCGGCTTTTTTCTTGACAAATCGCTCTGATAGTATTATAATGATAATATCATAATAGTAATATGGAGGAGATATAATGTCGGACGAAAAGGAATTCCTTAAAAGCTATAACATAAAAAAGTATGAGCAGCCCTCAGCGGCGGCGGATATCGCTGTGTTTACGGTGAAGAATATCCCCGATGATAATTACAGAAAGCTGGACGGAAAAAAGCTGTGCCTGCTGATGATAAAGAGGGGAAAGCCGCCGTTTACAGACCATTTTGCCCTGCCGGGAGGATTTGCCAAAAAGGACGAAACGGGGGACGATACGGCTCTTCGGGAGCTTTTCGAGGAGACCTCCGTTGAAAATATCTATCTCTCTCAGCTGAAGACCACAAGCACTCCCGGCAGAGACCCTCGGGGCTGGATAATATCCTGCGGGTACCTTGCCCTTGTGGACAGCACAAAGCTTTCCGTAAAAAGCGGCGACGACGCAGCGGATGCGCTCTGGTTCGAGGTCAGCTATAAGCAGGTCTCCTCGGAGATGCGGGAGAATGAAAAGCTTACAAGGTATCGTCTGGAGCTGACAAACGGCGATAATAGGCTCTCAGCCGATATCACCGAGAGGATATCGCTGGGCGCTTCGGGACGGGAATATTCTGTCACCGCCGAAAACTCCGAGGGTATAGCCTTCGACCATGGGGAGATAATCGCCTATGCCATAACCGAGCTTCGCAGGAAAACTGTGTATGAGGGCGCAGCATTTTCTCTTCTGCCCGAATATTTTACCATGACCGACCTCCGGCAGGTTTATGACACTATCATGGACGTGAAGGAATCCGACGCAAATTTCCGCCGCAAAATGAGCGGGTTCGTGTGTCTCACCGACGAGACTCAGGGCGGAATGGGACATCGTCCCTCGAAGCTGTATAAGCGCAATATCGAAGCCTTTCTCAATATATGAAAACAACCGCACGGAGCATTTCGTTCCGTGCGGTTTTTGTTAAAGTATTTCCGAGTAAATGATGTTTTTCACGCGCTGCATAAGATCGGTGGAGCCTGCGCCGCAGTTCTGGATAAAGTATAAAAAGACAAGGTCGTTTTCGGGGTCTGCGCTGAAATAGTTGCCCGTCCAGCCGTCCCAGCCGAACTCTCCCTTTCCCGCAAGATATCCCCCTGCGGTCCTGTCCTCGAGGATACGCATGAAGCAGCCGTAGCCGTAACCTTTCATGCTGTCCCATTCATGGGCGTATTCCTTCTGAACATCGTTCAGCATGTTTTCCGTCATAAGTGAGACCGCGCTCCGGCTGAGGATATCTCTGCCGCCCTCAAGTAGCATCTGACCGAATTTCAGATAGTCGTCAATGGTGGAGACCAGCCCCGCTCCGCCCGATTCAAAGGCGGGAGGAGCCTTGTAGTCGGTAAGTCCCAGGTGGAAGTCCTCATAGGGGACAAGCCCGTTTTCTTTGCGCTCGTATATCTGCGCCAGACGATGATATTTTTCCCGTGGGATATAAAATCCTGTGTCCTCCATGCCGAGAGGCTCGAATATTTCCTTACGGAGAAAATCGCCGTACTTCATGCCCGAGACAGCTTCGATAACGGCTCCCATAATATCGGCAGAGGTGCCGTAATGCCAGCGCTCGCCGGGGGAGAACATCAGCGGACTTCTGCCTATTTTATTGGCTATTTCCATTGTGGACAGCTGCTTTCCCGAAGCGTTGCCCCGCTTAATCTCGTCGAATATGCCGCCCATTCTGCACCCCGCAGGGTTATCCTCGGGATAGACAAGTCCGCTGGTCATGGACAGCAGGTCACGGATAGTAATGTCCCTGTCGGCGGGACGGGTTCCCTTTTCGTCCTCGACGGTCATGCCCTCAAAGGCGGGGATATAGTATTTTACGGGGTCCGTATAGCGGATAAGTCCCCGCTCGGTGAGTATCATTGCAGCGGCGGCGGTTATCGGCTTTGTCATGGAAAACATTCTGAAAATGGTGTCCTTTTCCATAGGGAGCCTGTTTTCCTTATCACGATATCCGAAACATTCGCGGTAGATAATCCTGCCGTGATGTGCGGCGCAGACAGATGCTCCCGTTATTTCGTCCTTTGAGATAGCCGCTGTTATCAGCTTTTCGATGTAATTGTAATTATCCTTCACAGCATGACCTCCTTACAGACCGCTGTCGGTGTTCACGTGCTTTTCGGACAGCTTCACCGAGGAGATGATATATCCGTCCGAATTCTTTTCAAGGGTGTATATCATGTACTTTTCGGGCTTGGTCTCGTTTGCGGAGAACCATGTGGGAGTAGGCGAGATGTAGCCCACCTCAACGGTATAGGTGCTGCCGCTTTTTGATATTTCCTCAACGGTGGGGGAGTAGGAGAAATACTTGGGGTCGTAGGGGATTCGGTAGGAATCCTTTTCGGCGCTGTAGTAGAACTGGATATCCGAGTTGATTATGGAGGTATGCTCAATAGTCAGTCCCTCGCCGAAAAGCTCCGCGGCAGCCTGTTCGATGTCCGCGGCGGGAACGGTGATGTAGTCGAAATCCTTTGTGTAGCGGTCGGTGTCGCCGCCGAGGATTATCTGCCAGCAGGCAGCGGTGACCACGGTATCTCCGTTGAGCTTTGAAACATCGTCAAAGGGCGCGGGGTCGCATATCACAAGAGGATATACTATATGAGAGAACTCGTTTTTCTGCCCGGTGTTGTTTACCACGTCGGAGATCTTCCCCGCAGTGAAGGAGACCACCGAAACAAGCCCGATCATCGAAAGAATAATAACAATGATACCAACGATAAAGTAAAATCTGCGGTTGAAACGTCTGCCAGCTTTTTCGTCGGCGGACTTATCGTCGGAGACATCGGTCATTTCCTCGTCGGGATTTTTGTCCAGCATGGAGCGCATATCGCCGATAGTCCGGTTTTCCCCGAGAACATATTTCTTTTTGCTTATTTCCTTTGGAATTTTTCGCTTTTTATCCATTATCTTATCTGTCCGTTTCCGTCAATGAGATACTTCCACGAAGTAAGTGCGGCAAGTCCCATAGGTCCTCTTGCGTGAATTTTCTGGGTGGAAATGCCTATCTCCGCTCCCAGACCGAATTCTCCGCCGTCGGTGAATCTTGTGGAAGCGTTCACGTAAACGCATGCCGCGTCTATCTCGCGCTTGAATTTTTCCGCATTGTCGAGGGAATTGGTAACGATGCACTCGGAATGTCCCGTGGTGTATTTCGAGATGTGAGCGATAGCCTCATCAATATCGCTTACAACCTTGACCGAGATGATGTAATCGAGGAACTCTGTGCCGTAGTCCGCTTCGGTGGCAGGGATAACGCTGTCTCCGAGGATACGGCGGGTCTCTTCGCAGCCCCTTATCTCAACATTGTGGGACTTGAACCGCTCCGCCACGGCAGGCAGCAGCTTTTCTGCGATGTCTTTATGAACGAGAAGAGACTCTATAGCATTGCATACCGAAGGACGCTGGGTCTTACCGTTGTCGATGATATCCACAGCCATTTTGATATCTGCGGTAGAATCGGCGTAAACATGGCAGTTTCCCACGCCCGTTTCGATAACGGGCACGTTTGCGTTGTTCTTGACAGCCTGAATGAGTCCCGCTCCGCCACGGGGGATAAGCAGGTCGATGTATTTGCTGCACTTCATCATGTCCGAAGCGGTCTCACGTGAGGTATCGTCCACGAACTGGATAACGTCCTCGGGGAGCCCCGCCTTTGCGGCAGCCTTGCGCATTACCTCGCATATAGCCTTGTTGGAGTTGTAGGCTTCCTTTCCGCCGCGGAGTATAACTGCGTTTCCTGCCTTAAGACAGAGCGCTCCCGCGTCGGAGGTCACGTTGGGACGGGATTCGTAGATGATTCCTATAACGCCCATAGGAACATGAACGCGGGTTATCCTCATGCCGTTGGGACGGGTTATGCCGTAATCCACCACGCCCACAGGGTCGTCGAGACGGATAAGGGTGCGTATGCCGTCAGCCATGCCTGCGATACGTTCGGGAGTAAGGCGAAGTCTGTCCTGCATTACCTTTGATATGCCGTTGCTTTCGGCGCTGTCCATGTCGAGAGAGTTTGCCTTGATGATAACATCTGTATTTTCAATAAGAGCGTCGGCGATATGAGCAAGAGCGTCGTTCTTCACGCCTGCGGAGGCGATGCCTATGACCTTTGAAGCAGCCTTTGCCTTTTCGCCCAGAGTTTCGATGTAGTTCATGATATCATTCCTTTCATCACTTGGTGAATATGGTGCCTATCTCCTTGCCGTCGAAGAAATCGTAAAGCACGTCGGGATTTCTTCCGTTGAGGACAGCCATGTCCATGCCCGCGTCAAGGGATATCTTTGCGGCGTTGAGCTTTGTTATCATTCCGCCGCTGCCCAGAGCGGAGCCTGCGCCGCCCGCCAGCTTCATGATATCGCCGTCTATGCTGTGGACTATGGGGATAAGCTTAGCGTCGGGATTGGTGTGTGGATCGCTGTCAAAAAGTCCGTCGATATCCGACAGGATAATGAGCATATCCGCCTTGCAGAAATATCCCACATAAGCGGCGAGGGTGTCGTTCTCGCCTACCTCAAGCTCCAGCTCGTCTATGGCGATGGTATCGTTCTCGTTGACGATAGGGATAATGTTCGACTGAATAAGCCGTTCGAGGGTATTGCTGATATTATTTTTCCGCGGGGAATCGAGAGTATACTTGGTAAGCAGTATCTGTGCCACGTTGATGTTGTAGTTTCCGAAGAGCTTGTCGTACATATACATCAGCTCGCACTGTCCCACAGCGGCACATGCCTGCTTTGTAATAGTATCCTTAGGCCTTTCGGTTATGCCCATTTTGGACATTCCCAGACCGATAGCTCCCGATGATACGAGGATTATCTGCTTTCCGCTGTTCTGCAGGTCTGCGATGACCTTCACGAGATTTTCCATTCTGCGAAGATTAAGTCTGCCTGTTCTGTGAGTAAGGGTAGAGGTGCCCACCTTGATGATTATTCTTTTTTTATTGTCAAGATCGTACATGATTATATGCTTCCTTTCAGTTTACCTTGTTTTGGGGAGTGCCGTTAATAAATGCCCTGAGATTGTCCGCGGCTATCTTCATAAGCCGCTGTCTTGTCTGGACGGGCGCCCATGCAACGTGCGGAGTGATAACGCAGTTGGGGGCGTTTATCAGAGGGTTGTCCTTTTTCATAGGCTCGGAGGATATAACGTCCACTGCCGCTCCTGCGATGATGTTGTTACGGAGAGCGTATGCAAGGTCCTTTTCGTTTACAACGGGACCTCTTGATGTGTTGATGACTATCGCCGACGGCTTGCACAGCTTCAGATTATCAATGTTTATGAGCCCTTCCGTATCGGCAGTCAGCGGACAGTGAAGGGTGATGATATCGCTTCTGCGGAAGATATCTTCAAGTGGGACAAACTCAACGCCCTCGGCATTTTTCGGCGTTTTTGAATATGCGAGGATATCCATGCCGAAAACGCGGGCAATTTCCGCTACCCGTGAGCCGATAGAGCCGAAGCCGATTATCCCCAGCGTCATGCCCTTAAGCTCATAGGTGGGGAATGTAAAGTATGAGAAGGTAGGAGAATTTATCCAGCCGCCATTGTGGACGTCGGTATCGTATTCGGATACTCTGTTCATGAAATGCAGAATGTAGGAGAACACCTGCTGTGCCACCGCGTCGGTGGAGTAGGCGGGACAGTTGCATACGGTGATGCCCAGCTCCGCCGCGGCTTTCACGTCAACGTTGTTGTAGCCCGTGGCGCAGAGTCCTATATATTTAAGGGTAGGGCATTGTTCCATGACTTCACGGGTGAACACGGTCTTGTTGATAATGGCAGCGCCGCAGTCGCCCACGTTTTGGACGACCTTATCCTGCGGCGTAAGAGGATAGCAGACAGTCTCGCCCAGAGAGCGTATCTCATCAAAGGAGACCTCTCCGCCGCTTGTAACGGTCTGTTCCTCGAGAACGGCAATTTTCATAATAAATGGTTTTCCTTTCGGATATGGATTCACATATAATGATTATATCACATTATGGATATATTTTCAACGGTAAAATAGCCTATTTTATGCTGTCAATAGGATAAATTTTTCCTATCTTGACAGTCTCTTTTTTCAGTGCTATAATAAGAATAATATCGAAAGGGAATGATTATGATGAAAACAGCCCTCGTGACGGGAGCTTCAAGAGGAATAGGACGTGCTATCGCCGTCAGACTTGCACAGGACGGTTATTTTATCGCGGTGAATTATCGTGAGAATACAGCCGCTGCCGAGGAAACTCTGCGTATCATCGGAGAACAGGGCGGCAGCGGAGCGCTTTACAGAGCGGATATCTCCGACGGGAAAGCCGTTTCGGAGATGATAGAAAAAATATCAGCAGACACTGGCGGAGCGGAAGTTGTCGTAAATAATGCGGGGATCGCCGAGCAGATAATGTTCTGCGACATAACCGAGGAAAAATGGGACAGAATGTTTAATGTGGACGTAAAAGGAGCCTATCTTGTAACGCAGGCTGCGCTGCCCTTTATGATACATCGGAAGTATGGACGGGTGATAAATATCTCGTCCATGTGGGGCGTTTCGGGGGGCTCCTGCGAGGTGCATTATTCGGCGGCGAAGGCTGCGCTTATCGGCATGACAAAGGCGCTTGCCAAGGAGCTTGGACCCTCGGGGATAACCGTGAACTGCATTGCTCCGGGAGTGATAACCACCGAGATGAACGGTCATCTTGACGGGGACACGCTTTCCGCGCTCCGTGATGAAACGCCCGTAATGCGGCTGGGCACTCCTGAGGACGTGGCGGAGGCGGTCTCATATTTTGCCTCACGGGCGGTGGGATTTGTTACGGGACAGGTGCTTTCCGTTGATGGAGGGATAACGCTGTAAATGAACGAAACAGAACTTCTGGAAATAGTTTGCTATATAGGAAAAAAGCTGACCCGGTACGGCGCGGAGGTCTACCGCGTGGAGGAAAGCGTCAGCAGGATATGCGCGGCATACGGCTATACAAGCGCAGAGGTGTATGCTATCCCGTCGAATATCGTGGTGACGGTGTATAAAAAGGACAGAAGTCCGCTCACTCAGAGCGTGCGGATAAATACCCGCCTGACAAACCTTGACCGCGTCGGGGAGTATAACAGGCTCTGTCGGAGGATATGCCGCGAAAAGCCCGATTTTGCGAAGATAAAGAAGGAAATATCCAAGATAGAGAACCGTCCCGTTTACGGAACGGGAATGCAGTTTGCAAGCTTTTTGCTGGTGGGATTTTCCTTTGTGTTCTTTTTCGGCGGAGACCTGAAATCTGCGCTTCTGGGAGCGGCAGCCGCGGGGATAATTTTTTTCCTCACCTATATTATGACGAAGGCGGATCTCAGTGCATTTCTGATAAATGTGACCTGTTCAGCGGCTGCGGCGCTTTTTGCCATAGGAATGTATAAGCTGAAGCTTATCGACAGCTATGACACGGTGGTGATAAGCGCCCTGATGACGATGGTGCCGGGAGTATCGATCACAAACGGTATGAGAGACTTCATATCGGGAGATCTTATGGCGGGGATATATACGATAGCGGAAGCGTTCACTGCTGCGGTTGCAATGGCAGTGGGCGCAGGAAGCGTTATCGCGCTGTTCCGCTGACGGGAGGTGTCGCATATGGAAATACAGGAAGCACTTTTGAGGAGCTGTTTGTTTTCAACGGCAGCCTGTGCGGCGTTTGCGGTGCAGTTCAATATCCGTCCGAAGCATCTGCTGCCGGCGTCGGTGGGAGGCTTTATCAGTCAGATTATATTCTCCTTCATGGAATATATGAATTTCGGAGAGATGACAGCGACCTTTGCGGCAGCTGCGGCGGCTGCGCTTTTTTCGGAGATACTGGCAAGAGGGCTTCATGCTCCTGCGAATATGTATCTTATCGTGTCGATAATCCCCCTTGTGCCGGGAGGGATGCTGTACAGTACGATGTATGCGTTCATCATGCACAACAGCAAAACGGGCGCAGACCTGGCACTTCGGACCATAGGCGTTGCGGGAGCGATAGCAATGGGGATATTCGTAGTATCGTCATTTTTCAGGATAGTGGGCATTGTGCGGAAAAGCAGGAAAAAGAAGAGATGTTAGTACCCAGTACTTAGTACCTAGTTCATAGTCCGCAGATTGTAGAATATTAAGGCAATACCGCACAAAGCCCACCTGACGGCTTTGCACACAATCTGCTTGCAGATTTTCCGTCATCTTGCGCACAAGCTTTGTGCGGTGTTGCCTTAAGGACTAATAACTAAGGACTCAGGACTGAGTGTTAAATACTAAGTACTAAGTACTAAGTACTATGTACTATGTACTAGGTACTTATTCACAAAGAGGTGATACATCATGTCAGGAAAAACCAACTGCGAAAGCTGTGCGTATTATGTGTACGATGATGAATATGAGCAGTATTACTGCGATATGGACCTTGACGAGGACGAAATGGGACGGTTCATATCGGGCAGCTTTGACAACTGTCCCTATTATTCCTCGGACGACGAATACGCGATAGCGAGAAAGCAGTGATGATATGGAACGTCTCAGGATAAGATTTTACGGCGATGTGCAGGGCGTGGGCTTTCGGTACAGAGCATATCACAGCGCAAATTCGCTGGGGCTGACGGGCTGGGTGAAAAACTGTCCCGACGGCACAGTGCTCTGCGAGGTGCAGGGCGAACGCACCGATATCGACAAAATGGTGGAGATGATAGACAGCGGAAGATATGTGAACATAACAAACATGGAAATAAAAAAGCTTGAACTGTCGGAGTCCGACAGGGATTTTGTGATTGGAGATTGAAAGCAATGAAATACAAGGCAGTTATATTTGACCTTGACGGAACTCTTCTGGATACGCTGGATGACCTGAAAAACAGCGTGAACTATGCGCTTGAAGCATGCGGCTATCCGCCGCGGACAAAGGACGAGGTGCGGGGCTTTGTGGGAAACGGTATCAGAAAGCTGATGATACGCTCCGTGCCGGGCGGCGAGACCGATCCGAAGCTGGAGGAGGCATTCTCCGCCTTTAAGGAGCATTACGCAAAGCACTGCCGTGTAGAGACCCGTCCCTATGAGGGGATAATGCCCATGCTGGAGAAGATGCAGTCCATGGGGCTGAAAACTGCGATAGTGTCCAACAAGGCGGATTTTGCCGTAAAGGAGCTTGCCGCGGACTTTTTTGAAGGCATAGTCTCTGCGGCGATAGGCGAGCGTGAGGGAGTGTCAAGAAAGCCTTCTCCCGATTCGGTTTTCGCCGCGCTGTCGGAAATTGGCGAAAAGGCGGAGGATTCCGTGTACGTGGGAGATTCCGAGGTGGATATCATGACCGCCGCCAATGCGGGAATGCCCTGCATATCGGTATCATGGGGCTTCAAGGGCAGAGAATTCCTTGAAAAAAACGGCGCGTCCGCAATAATCGACTCTCCCGACGAAATATTTGATTTGTTGTGACTTTATACAAATAATCAGCGAATCAATAAGTGATAATTTAAAAATATCACAAAAAGCTATTGACTTTGCCCTTCCGTTCTGATATAATGAATATAAATAGAAGTTATCTTACTTCGGAAGGGAGAGTTTTTTATGAAAAAATACATAGTAACCATCGCCAGAGAACACGGTTCGGGCGGCAGGATCATCGGCAAAAAGCTTGCCGAAGAGCTTGGCATCGCCTTTTATGACCGTGAGCTCATCACACTCACCGCAAAACAAACGGGACTTTCCGAAGCCTTTATCAACGATATCGAGGATCAGAAGCCTTCCAGCCTGCTTTACAGCCTGTACATGGGCACCTATATCCCAAATGTCTATGACGAGGCTTATGTGGCGCAGGCAAATCTGATACGCAGTCTTGCAGACAAGGAGTCCTGTGTTATCGTCGGAAGATGTGCGGATTATATCCTCCGCGAATATGACAACTGTTTCCATTTCTTTATCCATGCGCCCATACAGGAGCGTGCAAAGCGAATCACCGAGGAATACGGCGAGCAGGTAAAGGACCCTGCTGCGGCAGTGAAGAAGTGGGATAAGAAGCGTTCAAGCTACTATAATTTTGTAACTCAGTCCCAGTGGGGCAGAGCGCAGAACTATAACCTGACCATAGACAGCTCCATAGGCTTGGACCAAACCACCGCGCTTATCAAGGATTATCTTAAGCATTCGGGTGTGCTGGACTGATATTTTAATAGCCGAAAGAAATAGTAAAGCCCGGGAATTTTTGGTTCCCGGGCTATTGATTTTCATCAATAATTTTTATAGGCGACACCGCATAAAGCTTTGTGCGGTGTTGCCTATACCTTCTTAAACAGATTGACCAGCATGTATATAACCGTGAACACCAGGTTATATACCAGTATCATCAGCGTGGAAAGGTCAGTATATGCCTTGAATATCACCAGCAGAGCCGATAAAAGTATTCCCAGCAGAATGGATATAGCCTGTATCGCAATGCCTATGGACACGGTGGAGCGGATCCTCTTTGTGCTTAAGATAAGGGAAGCAAAGGTGGCGAATCTTCCCGAGCATGCGAGCGTTGCGCTCTGCTTGGGCGTGTAGGAGGTCACCTGCTCATAGCTGGAATGCTCTCTGAAAGGGAGTATCTTCAGCGTATCGGGGGAGATGTCGAACATCTGCGCCATGCGCTCCACCGAAACGGAGGAATCCACCGAGCGGAGTATGACCTTGATATGCTTTCTGTCAAGCTCCCGTAAGGTCTGCGCCACTTCGGGAACGGGCGTCAGATTGATTATGAACATCGCGGAAAGCTCGCCCGAAATGGAAAGATAAACGGGAATGCTTGCGCCGCCGTTTGTGTACTGCCTTTCCTTCTGCGGAGAGGGCATGCCGTCGATGCTGTGATTTTCCATAAGCTTGCGGTTTCCGAGAAGCACACGCTTGTTGTTTATCCAGCCGCAGAGACCCATTGAATCCTCGTAGATGTAGCTTTCCACGGGATTGAGCATCTCCGTCTTTCCGCCGATTATGTCGAAGAACATATTCTTCATAATGCTGTCGGAACGGCAGGCAAGGCTTGCCGCCTCAACGATAGCCTCATCTATCCTCGTGTCGGAGAATATCTTGATGTTGGAAAGATATACGCTGCCCTGCGGGAAAAGCTGCAGAGCGTCCGCCATGATGCTGTTGGTATCGGAGAACTCGTCCACAGCGTCAAAGCCGATAACAGCGCCCTGCATCTGGCTGTATTTCTTGGAAGCCTTCTGCATGGGCAGATTGACTATCAGCATAGACGAATAGCAGGAGCATAAGCAGAGACAGCCCACAAATGCGGACAAGCCGATATATACGGAGCGGTTTGCATAATCGGACCGGCCTGCCGCCGCGCCGATAACTCCGATAATCAGCGAAGCAATGATGATGATAGGAGCGAACATCTTGCAGAAGCGGTCGGACATATCGGGCGAGTAGGAATTCTTCATAAAGTCGGATATCATTTCGGTCCTGCGCATGGAAGCCAGGGTAGGGAAGTCGGTAAGAGCGCCTCTTGTGAAGGCTTCCGCCTGTTCCTCGTCCTTTACGGTGAACATAGCGCAGTGGTCGTAATCACCCGAGATGTATTTGAAGTTGCGCTGGGTGCGGCTCAGCAGCAGCAGCTTGCCCAGAGTGTTGAATATCAGCGCGGCTATCCCCAGAGGAACGTACTCGTGGAGTATGCCGTCGCGGACTAAGTTGGTATCGAGCAGCCCCGCCATTGACAGAGCGATAGTGATTATCGACGTAAGAGCCGCTAAGCTGTCGCAGTTTGCACGGAGAGTGAAAAGCCTTGCAAGTCCCACCGTGATAGCGTTATATGAAGCAAATGCGGCGACCATTCCGATTATCGTGTTGACGAAAAGATACGTTCCCGGCTCGTCCACCATGCTGACGAATTCAAATACGGGAGCGCTGAGCTCGTTTGAGACGGTTATGTACAGCGATATCACAAAGCATGCGATAAGTATGAGCAGACGGACTATCATAGAGCCTTTTGACTGAGCGATATCCTCTGCGATAGAGAGGGCGTCGTCCATATTTTCGAAATCGTCGATAGAGGATTCCTCGTTATCGTCGTTATCGTCGGACTCCTCCTCGTCGCCGAGGAAAACGAAATCCTTTATCCGCTTGCTGCGGCGTTCCTGCAGATCATTTAAGAGCTCCGCCTCCTCGTTTTCGTCAAGGGGAGAGATAGGCGAGGTATCGTCGCGGATTATCTTATCGTCCAGCTGTTTCAGGTCCAGATCGGATATCATGGTCCGCTCAATGGGAGGGACATGGGAGGTCTTGCTGAGACGTTCCTTTTTGGCTTTTTTCATGCTCTCCATAAGCTCGGTGGTGTTGGTGGAGGGCTTTTTGCCGTTTTCGGTCTCCTCGGGTTCTTCGGGCTTTAAAAGCTTGTCGAAGATGTCGGATATGGTATTGGTCCTGTCGCCGACCTTAAGGGTAGCGGCGGTAAAGGTCTTGCTTTTTTCGTACTCGTTGAGTATCTTGTCCATGGAATTGCCCGTGATACTGTCGAGGGGGTCGTCTGCGGAGCGTATCTCCTCGTCCGCTTCCTCGTTGAACTGGGTATAGGAAACCAGCCCCGACTTGTCGGTTATTACGGCAGGAGTCTTTTTCCTGCGGCGTATTTCGGAGAAATCGTCATTCTCGCCGTAGGGGCTGTCCTCCTCCGCCTTTTCGGAGAAGGTGCGTCCGGGACCTGCGGACTTCTCCATTTCGGAAACGACCTCGTCGAATGCCTCGGAAGCGGCGGACGCACGTCTTTCCGACTTGCTTGTCACGCCCAGTCCCCGTCGTTTGAGCTCGTCGTATTTGCGCTGGAACTCGTCCTGTTCCTCCTCGGCTATCCTGTTTTTGCGGCGTTTCGGTTTATCATCGGCAGACTTCTTAGGAGCTGCCGTCTCAGCGGGCTTATCCTCGGTAACGGGAGCGGAGCGTTCCGCCGTCTTAACGGGAGCAGAGCCCGTCCCCTCGTGAAGAGCGCCCTCCGAGGAATTGACCGCTTCACGGAACATATCCGAAAGAGAGCTTTTCTTCTCGGGAGCGGCAGCTTCAGCAGCTTCCTCCTCGGCGGCACGCTTTTCCATTGCCCTTGAAAACTCGGCTATTTTGCGTGCCTTGTCCTCCTTGCGGCGTTTTTCCTCGTCGATAACGTCCTTGTAGTCGTCGCCGAGATATTTATGTTCATAGTCGCCGCTGATTATCTCCTTTTTGATAAGCTCCATGCGGCGCTTTTCCATTTCGGGCTCATAGGGCTCCTGTTCTATCTCGGGGTAGCCGTTCAGTATCGAATCAAGGTCAAATTCCGAGGATGTTTCCTCGTGGTATTCATTCAATAATTCGTCAAGTGAAAATTTATCGTCCGACAATGTTCGTCCTCCTTATTATTCACCTAAAGTATTGTTTCATTTTTTCGCATTTCTCTGACGGACAGCCTCGTACATGAAGATACCCGCCGCCACGGAAGCGTTAAGAGAGGTTATCCTGCCGTTCATGGGCAGACTTAAGAGATAGTCGCATTTTTCCCTGATGAGCCGTCCCATGCCGAAGCCCTCGGAGCCGATGACCAGCCCCACAGCGCCCGTCATGGAGACCTCGGTATAGCTTTCGCCCGAAGCGTCGGTGCCGTATATCCATACGCCGTTTTCCTTAAGCACGTCGATAGCCGCTCCCAGATTGGGCACTCTTGCCACGGGGACCCAGCTTGCGGCGCCTGCGGAGGTCTTGTTGACGGTGAAGTTCAGCGAAGCGCTCCGTCTTTTGGGGATGATAATGCCATCCGCGCCCGCTGCTTCAGCGGTACGGATTATCGCACCCAGATTGTGAGGGTCCTCTATCTCATCGCAGATTATGATGAAAGGCTCTGTGCCCTTCTGTTTTGAAATGTTCAGGATATCCTCCACGGAAACATATTCCGCGCAGGCACCCACGGCGATGCAGCCCTGATGGGAAGCGCCCCGTGACATGGAGGTGAGCTTTTGGTCGCTGACCTGCTTGATGACGATGCCCTTGTCCCGAGCCATGCGGGATATCATGCCGATAGAGCCGCCCGCGTCCGCATTAACGAACAGCGTATCTATGGGCTTGTCTGCCTTAAGAGCCTCGATAACGGGATTTCTTCCGATAATAAGCCCGTTGTCCTCGGGAGCGTCCTCGTCGTCGAAGCGGCGGTCAAAGCTCCTGCCGCGTGAATTATCCTCTTCCTTATCGAAGGAATTTTTCCTGTCGGTGCTGCGGCGCTGACGGGAGCTGTCCCATGACTGCGAGCCGAAGCGGTCGTTTTTCTTTTTATTATATTCGTTCATAAAATACCTTCCCGAAAAAAGCATAGAATTTCATAATATCTATTATACTATATATTTTGATAAATTGCAATATTATTTCAGAAAATTTACAAAAAAATATCAAATCGGCTTTGGCGAGAAAAAATCCGCTCAAGGAGGTAAAGTTATATTAAATCTGATTTTTCCGAAAGGAGCATATTTGTTATGCAAGTAATAAAAAACTCTCAAAGCTCGTTTTTACTTGCTTTGAGAGTTTATGGTGCCGGTAGTCGGGGTCGAACCGACACGGTATCGCTACCAACGGATTTTGAGTCCGTCACGTCTGCCAATTCCATCATACCGGCTGATACTATAAAATTATAGCATATTTTTCGGATGTTGTCAAGTATTTTTTTTCTGATCGTCAGCATTCCCTTTCTGCGTTCCGCGTCCCAGCAAAACTATCCCGATAAGAATGACCGCAGGAAAAACAACAGCCGCGCCGATACCCGCTTTCAGGTCGCCTCCTGCGGCGTTTGCCGTAAGTCCCGCTGCGGTAGGCCCCGCAGAGCAGCCAATATCTCCCGCCAGCGCCATAAGAGCGTACATTGACGTTCCTCCGCGGGGGAATTTCTTTGCGGCGGCGCTGAAGGTGCCCGGCCAGAATATCCCCACCGAAAAGCCGCATACTGCACAGCCGATGAGTCCCCAAAGTGGGCTCGGAGAAAGCGATATCATCAAATAGCAGCAGATGCACAGCACCGCGCTGAAAAGCATGAACCTGTTCAGGGGGAGCCTGTCGCTGTATTTCCCGTAGAGCGCTCTTGACAGCCCCATGAAAAGCGCAAAGCAGCAGGGCCCCGCCAGGTCGCCCACAGTCTTTGAGACGTTCAGCGCAGATTCCGCAAATGCCGAGGTCCACTGACTGACCGCCTGTTCGGAGGCGCCCGCGCATATCATTATCACCAGTATCAGTAAAAACAGCGGCTGACGGAGCATGCTCCGCACAGGCACTCTTTCCTCTCCCGAGGATATCTCGTACAGCGGCACAAGCATAAAATACACCACATTGAAAAGCGGAACAAGCGCCCATATCACCGCTAAAATGTGCCAGTTATCGACTCCGAAGAGCCTGAAAAACGCTGTGGACATGAGCACTACTCCCATGTGTCCCCAGCAGTAAAAGGAGTGGAGCAGGCTCATGGCAGCTTCCTTTTTCTCGGTGGGACAGGCTTCGACGATAGGGCTTATCAGCACTTCGATAAGTCCGCCGCCAATTGCGTACAGCACCACCGATATGATAAGTCCCGCATAAGGGTCGGGGAGTATCACGGGGAGAACTGCCATTCCCGCCAGTCCCGCCGCGGAGAAAATATGAGCGGAAACTATGCAGACGCGCAGTCCTATCCTGTCTGCGAACTTCGAGGACAGCAGATCGACGATAAGCTGCACAGCAAAATTAATGGTGGTGATAAAGGTTATCTTATCGAGGGTGAGCCCGTAGTCCTTTGCAAAGGTGAGGAAAAGCAGGGGAGCAAAATTGTTCACCACAGCCTGCGTTATGTAGCCGATATAGCTTGCATATATTGTGTGTTCGTATTTTTTCAGCCGATACATGGAAATTCTCCCGTACAATAAATTATCCCCGCGAGATATTCACGGGGATATATTCTCCGATGTCCGGAGCAATAAAAAAGAGCAGACGACGGGAATCGAACCCGCATCCTCAGCTTGGGAAGCTGATATAATAACCATTATATTACGTCTGCCTGCTTTTTTATTATATACTCTTTTTTGGAAAATGTCAAGAGTTTTTTTGCACTTTCCGCAAATGCCATAATTACAGTATCTCCTGCAGTTCTTCGCGGAGCTTGCGGATTATCTTCTTTTCAAGCCTCGATATGTAGGACTGCGATATCCCGATGATGTCGGCTGTCTCCTTCTGAGTAAGCTCTCTGCCGTTTCGCAGACCGAAGCGCATCTCCATTATCTCCCGTTCCCGTTCGGGCAGCTCGCCTACGGCTCTGCGGAGCATCTGCCGTTCGGCGGAGGCCTCTATCCCCGAGGATACCGCGTCGTTTTCCGTGCCGAGGATATCCGACAGCAGAAGCTCGTTGCCGTCCCAGTCGATATTCAGCGGCTCGTCGATGGATATCTCGTTTTTCGTCTGCGAGGTCTTCCGCAGGAACATCAGTATCTCATTTTCAATGCACCTCGAAGCATAGGTGGCAAGCTTGATATTCTTCTGGGGGCAGAAGGTGTTGACCGCCTTGATAAGCCCGATAGTGCCTATGGAGATGAGATCCTCCACGCCTATCCCCGTAGATTCGAACTTCTTGGCGATATATACCACCAGCCGCAGATTATGTACGATAAGTATATCCTTAGCCTTGTCGGGGTCGGTCTGCAGCAGACGGAAGGTCTCCTCCTCCTCGGCGAGGGACAGCGGCGGCGGAAGGGTATCGGGTCCGTTGATATAGTATACTTCGGAGCCGTACAGCCCCAACGCCTTCAGCAGCGATCCGATATATCGTTTGATAAGCGCTTTTAACTTTATCATAATTACTCCTTTCGGTTCTACATACTTCTGAGAACAGACGGACTGAATACGCCGTATTTCATTGGCTGTGAGGAAATGCCGATATACACGTCCGCAGTGCAGGTGCGGCCCGTCTCGCCGCAGCGGATATATACCGACTGGGGGCGGAAAATGGGGATAAGTCCCGAGCTGCCCGCGGTATTGCATGGTATGAGCCGCCAGCCCTTCGGAAGTGATACGCCGTCCTCGGGGAGCATTGCTGCGATGTCGGGCAGCTGTTCTCTTCCGCAGACTATCACAGGTATCCCTGTGATAACGTCGGTAAGGCTGTTGCCCGTATCGGCGACTGCGGGGAAGGACGAAAAGCTGTCCTTGTCCGTGTATACGGTGACAGTGTATTTCCCGCCGGTGGGAGCGGCGTCGGAAAATCGTCTGAAAAGGCATATCCCGCCGTAGGCAGCCGCTGTGGATAATATGAGGACTATCGGGGAAATATTAAAATACACCGTACTGTTGCGGCAGAAGATCAGCTCCTCCGCCAGTGTTTCCGACAGAAAAAAGCACACCCCCGCAAAGCAAAGGCTGACCGCAGTAAAGACTATGATATCACGTATGAATTTCCATATGCTCTCGCAGCCCATGGATATGTAAACTATCACAGCGGCGGACGCGGTCTTGAGCAAAAACAGCAGCACATTATTCAGCGAGGGAAGCAGCAGTATCAGCGATGTCAGGCTCCCCGCCAAGGCGCCGAGGACGGCTCTCCCTGCGGTTGGAGGAGGTCTTCGGAGCACTGCCGCGGTGGCCTTTATCAGGAAAAAATCTATATATACCGAGGTTATGATAAGCACGTCTATGTAAACAGTAATAGTACCGCCGCCTTTCCTGCGGAATGATTTGACATTCGTGTCAAAAAGTGATATAATAATATACAGCCACAATTTGTTGTTGATGAGAAAATGTTCATCACATGATCTATTATAAATGCTCCTCCCCGAAAATACTGTCGATTGGAGGGCTGAAAGGATTTTTTTATGAACGAGGACAAAAGATTCGCCGTCCTTATAGACGCAGACAACGTATCCGCAAAGTACATCAAGTCTATCTTAGACGAGCTTTCCAACGACGGGATAATCACCTATAAGCGCATCTACGGCGACTGGACCAAGTCGGAGATGTCACCGTGGAAGGCAGTTCTTCTGAATTATTCCATCACGCCTATCCAGCAGTACAGCTATACCACCGGAAAGAACGCCACCGATTCCGCCATGATAATCGACGCAATGGATATCCTTTACGGCGGCAATGTGGACGGCTTCTGCATCGTCTCCTCCGACAGCGATTTTACACGCCTTGCCGCAAGGCTCCGCGAATCGGGAAAATACGTCATCGGCATGGGCGAGAAGAAAACGCCCAATCCGTTCATAGCCGCCTGTAACAGATTTCTCTATCTGGAGGTGCTGTCGGGCGAGGGAAGCCGTGATAAGGCTCCCGAGAATGAAGGTCAGCTTTCGGCGGATACCGTCAGGAAGGCGTTTGCCACCATTCTGTCGGAAATATCCGATGACGACGGCTGGGCTTCCTTAAGTCAGGCGGGAAATATCCTGACAAAGCGTTTCCCCAGTTTTGACGTGCGCAGCTTCGGCTTTATGAAGCTCACACCCTTTATAAAATCGCTGGGAGCCTTTGAGATATACTCCGTGCCCAGCGAAAACGGCAATGTCCGCGTAGTCTATGTCAGAAACAAAAGCTGACGGAAAGGAACGGTCAATGATATGCTGACAGTCGATGATTTTGACGCTGCGATATTCGATCTTGACGGCACTCTGATAGATTCCAACAGAGTGTGGGAAAAGATAGACCGCAAATATATGCAGCAGCACGGAAAATACCTGTCCGACAGGGAGATAAAGCGGATGGCGTCCATGACCTATGAGGAATGTGCGGAATATATAAAGTCCAAGGGAGTGGAAGCCTCCGTCGAGGAACTGAGATCGGAATTCAATAAAATGGCAGTGTACGAGTACCGCAACAATATCTTTTTAAAGGACAACGCAGCGGAGCTTCTCACGTACCTGCGCGCCAAGGGGAAGAGACTCGCCATAGCGACGGCGTCGCCCCGTGAGCTGTACGAGCCTGTGCTGCGGCACAATAACGTATACTCATATTTTGATGTGATAGTCACCACCGACGAGGCGGGCAGAAGCAAGGACTATCCCGACGTGTATCTGCTTGCGGCTTCAAAGCTGGGGGTATCGCCGGACTCCTGCGCGGTCTTCGAGGATATTTTAAAAGGAATTATTTCCGCCCGTGACGCAGGCATGATGACAGTTGGAGTATACGACAGATACTCCGAAGAGGATATAATCTCCATGAGAGATACAGCAGACAGGTTCGTAATGGATCTTGCCGAGATGATGATGGTGAGCAGCTGACAGCGATTAGCAAATAGCGATTAGCAAATAGCGATTAGCGAATAGTGTTTAGCTAATAGTGATTAGCAAATAGCTAATCGCAAATAGCTAATTGCTAATATCTAATCGCTAATGGCTGAAAAAATTTCTAAAAAACAGTTGAATTATTGCTTAATATATGTTATAATAATACAAATACTATAAGTGTGCCTGTTGGTATGATCGGAGGAAGATTATGGAACCATATATTGTCAGACAAACAATCGTTGATGAAAACCAAGCCGCCAAGGCTTATGAGATCTTATATGCGGACGATCAGCTTTCTGTCAGCCAGTCTGACGATTCATCTGCTGCAAACGCCATTGAGAATTTTCTCTCGTCAATGGATACCGATAAATTTTTGAACGGAAAAACTGCATTTCTTACCTTTACGAGAAATCTGCTTGTGAAGAATATCCCGAAAATGTTCGATACGGGAAAGCTTGTCATTCAGATAGAGGATTCGCTCATCACCAATCCGCTTGCCCATTCCCTGTTTACCAAGTATAAGCAGGCGGGCTATAAGATAGCGGTTGTGGACTTCGAATTCGCTCCCCGATATTTCGGCGTGCTGGATATCGTGGACTATATCAAGGTGAATTTCCGCAGCTATGATAATCCCTCGCTGGAAAACGTGGTAAGGATAGGAAACTCCTTCGGCAAGAAGATGATAGCCTACAACGTGGAGTGCGCCGAAGCCTATGAAAAGGCGAAAAACTGCGGCTGCACCTATTTTCAGGGCTCCTATGTGGCGGAGAAGATACCTGCCACACTCACCAATATGAAATATCTTCAGGGCAACTTCTTCCTGCTGATGATAGCCGTTACCAAGGACGAACCCGATATCGACGAGATAGAACAGATACTCTCCCGCGACGTATCCCTTACATATTCGCTGCTGAAGCTTGTGAATTCCGCATACTTTGCTCTTCGCAACCGTGCGAAGTCCGTCAAGCAGGCGCTGGTCATCCTGGGACTGGGACAGCTCAAGCAGTGGATATACCTCCTGAGCTTCAAGCAGGACGACGGCTCAATGCCCGACGAGCTTATCAGACTTTCCTTCCTCCGCGCAAAGTTTGCTTCGGAGCTGCTGGAAAGCTGCAGTGATATGCCCATCTCCAAGTCGGAGGCTTATCTTATGGGAATGTTCTCCACACTGGGACAGCTTATGCAGATGCCCCTTGAAGAAGCGCTGAACGCACTTCCCTTAAGCGACGAGATAAAGGGCGCTCTTCTCCGTCACGAGGGCAGATCGGGTATGCTCTTCGATCTGGTCATTGCGTATGAAAACGCCGACTGGAAGAAGATGACCGAGCTTGCGGGCAGGCTGGAGATACCTGCGGAAACTATTTCGGGGATATACTGCATGTGCGTTGAGGACGTAAATACAACATGGAACAGTCTTATGACAGCAAGCGACGCGGAATAATGCCCGCAGCTGTCAGATACAAAGACCTGAAAGGAATGTTTTAAATTGGCAGAACGTAGATTTAGAGTGCCGCTGAAAAATATCATCGACGAGTTTTCGCTGGAAGCGATACATCTTCCGCTGGACGCAGCGAAGCTTTTCATCGAGGAAACGGAGGTAAACCGTCCGGGACTGCAGCTTTCGGGATTTTACGAATATTTTAATCCCGAGAGAATACAGATAGTAGGAAAGGCAGAGTTTGCTTTTCTTGCCACCCTCGAAGAGGAGGTCAGAAAGGAACGTATGGAAATGCTGTTCGCCCAGCATGTTCCTGCGATAATCATTTCCCGAGAGCTTCCCTATTTCCCGGAAATGCTTGACCTTGCCCAGAATTACGAGGTGCCGCTCCTGCGCAGCAAGGACAGTACATCGGCATTCATGGCGGCGCTTATAGCGTTTCTGAATCTTAACCTCGCGCCGAGGATACAGCGCCACGGCGTGCTTATCGAAATATACGGCGAGGGAGTCCTTATCCTGGGCGAGAGCGGCGTCGGAAAGAGCGAGACCGCTATCGAGCTTGTAAAGAGAGGACACCGTCTCGTAGCGGACGATGCCGTTGAGATCAAAAAGGTATCCAGCATAAGTCTGGTAGGCTCTTCCCCCGAAAATATCAGACACTTTATGGAGCTGCGCGGAATAGGTATCATCAATGCCCGCAGACTGTTCGGTATGGGAGCCGTAAAGCTCACCGAGAAGATCGACATGGTGGTGGAGCTGGAGCCCTGGGATTCCGAGAAGGTATACGACAGAATGGGCGTGGATAACGAATACACGTCGATACTTGGAGTAAAGGTACCCTATTCGGTGATTCCCGTAAAGCCGGGACGTAACCTTGCTGTGATTCTTGAAGTTGCGGCGATGAACAACCGTCAGAAGAAAATGGGCTACAATGCGGCGGAGGAGCTTCTCGAAAATCTCGGCATGAATTTCGAGAAGAAGGAAACCGTTAAAAAGTGGGATGTATATTGATCGATGAAGATTTGCAGAGGATAGAGAATATTTATCTATCCTCTGTTTTGTGATTATGATCATGGCAGTGAGAACCGGAGGTGTGACATGAACGAAAGGGTATGCAGACTGGCAGAGGAAATGGGCTGTAAGATATCGTACAGCGAGCCGCTGAAAAAATACACCACTTTCAGGGTGGGCGGTGAGTGCAGCTGTATCATCAGACCGAAAAGCGCAGCGGACTGCGGTAAGCTTGCGGCGGAGCTTAATAAAGAGGGAGAGTCCTTTTTCGTGCTGGGAAAGGGCTCCAACGTCATTGCCGACGACGGCGGATATAAGGGTACTGTACTGCTTATCGGCGAGGATATGGCGGAGATAGCTGTGAACGGGAATATCATCACAGCAGGAGCGGGAGCTTCTCTTGTCTCGGTGTGCAAAAGAGCGTTGGAAAACAGTCTGACGGGGCTGGAATTTGCCTACGGCATTCCCGGCACGGTGGGCGGCGGAGTGTATATGAACGCAGGCGCTTACGGCGGCGAGATAAAGGATATCCTGAAATATGCCGTGGCGGTCAACAGGGAAAGCGGAGAGGTCAGACGATTTACCGCCGAAGAAGCGCAGCTGTCCTATCGGAAGAGCATATTCATGAATGACCGATATATTATTACTTCCGCGGTGTTTGAGCTGTCCGAGGGCGACCCCGGGGAGATAAAGTCCAGGATGAACGAGCTTATGGAAAAGCGTATCTCCAAGCAGCCCCTGGAATATCCCAGTGCAGGCAGCACATTCAAGCGCCCCGAGGGAAGCTATGCTTCGCTGCTTATCGAGCAGTGCGGACTGAAAGGCTTATCCGTAGGCGGAGCGCAGGTCAGCACAAAGCACAGCGGATTTGTCATCAACACGGGAAACGCCACATCGGCGGATATATTCGCCCTTATCGAAAGGGTAAAGGAAATAGTATACGAAAAGACGGGATACAGGCTTGAATGCGAGCCTGTCATATTAAAATAAAGGGGTGACTTATCATGAAATTTCTGATAGTAACGGGACTCAGCGGCGCAGGAAAATCGGGCGCTGTCAATGTTCTGGAGGATATGGGCTTTTACTGCATCGACAATATCCCGCCCCAGCTTATCCCTAAGTTTGCGGACCTCTGCGAGCATTCCAACGGACAGATGAAGCGGGTGGCTATCGTCACGGATATCCGCGGCGGAGACCTGTTCCTCGATTTCGACAGCAGCTTCGATTATCTGAAAAATCAGAGCAATCTTGATGTAAGCGTGCTTTTCCTCGACGCAAGCGACGAGACCCTCATCAGCCGATACAAGGAGACCAGAAGAAAGCACCCCCTCGACGAGCAGGCTCACGGCAGTCTTGAAGCGGCTATCTCCATGGAGCGAAAGGTGCTGGAGACCGTCCGCGACAAGGCGGATTATTATCTGGACACCACCGATTTTTCCATGGCGCAGCTTCGGGAAAGCGTAACATCGCTGTTCCTTGAAAATCCCGGGGACAATATGATAGTCAAGGTGATGTCCTTCGGCTTCAAGTACGGTTCTCTCCGTGAAGCAGATATCGTCCTTGACGTGCGCTGTCTGCCCAATCCCTACTATATCCCCGAGCTGAAATATCACACGGGACAGGAGGCGTGCGTGCGGGATTACGTCATGCAGTACGACCAGTCAGTGGAGCTTGAAAGGAAGCTTCGGGAGCTGTTCGATTTTCTCATTCCGCTGTACATACACGAGGGCAAGACCCAGCTTGTTATAGGCTTCGGCTGCACGGGGGGAAAGCACAGGAGCGTCACCTTCGCGGAGCGCACCTACGAGTATTTAACGGAAAAGGGATTTAAGACCAGACTTTGTCACAGAGATATCAATAAAGGAAAATAAGCCATGTCATTTTCATCAACGGTAAAAAATGAGATCGCCGCTTCGGTCACGAGCCGCGAGCAGAAATATGCCTGCTTTTACGGAATGATACTGTTTTGCAGACATTTCGCCCCCGATAATATCGTGTTCCAGACGGAGAACGATATTACTGCGGAGATGTTCCGTTCGCTGGCGGACCATGTCATCGGCAGAAAGTGCGTCACGGAGATGTCCGACAGCCGCAAAAAGGACGGCGTTACTCTTCATCAGATATCCATAGGGAAGACCGAGGACAGAGAAGAGCTTATCTATAAATATCACATCTACAGCCGCACGGTGATACACAGCATTCAGGACGATATCATCACCGAAAGCAATGTTCATGCCTTTCTGGGTGGAGCGTTCCTGTCCTGCGGAAGCATGATCGAGCCGTTAAAGGAATATCATCTTGAATTTGTGGTACCCTTTCCCGCGCTTGCCTATGAGATGCTGGAGCTGCTGGAAAACGTGGGGATACACGCAAAGATAGCCGAGCGCAAGACCGACAGGATAATCTATCTTAAGGACAGCGAGGCTATCGAGGATATCCTCACCCTCATGGGAGCGCCCAAGTCCTCCATTGAGCTTATGAACATCAAGATACTTAAGGATATCCGCAACAAGACCAACCGTATCACTAACTGCGACAACGCCAATATCGAGCGCACGCTGAAAGCCTCCGAGCGGCAGATAGAGGATATCGAGTACATCGAGCGGACGGTGGGACTGGATTATCTTTCTCCCGACCTGCAGAACGCCGCCGAGATCAGACTGGACAACCCCGAGGTATCGCTCAAAGACTTAGGGGAAATGCTGGATAAGCCGCTGGGACGTTCGGGAGTAAATCATCGTCTGAAAAAGATATCGGAAATTGCAAACCGTCTGCGTGAGGAACGGGGAGAATAAGCTATGTCGGATTTCGTACATCTTCATCTTCACACCGAATACAGCCTGCTTGACGGCGCATGCCGATTGAAGGATATCGCAGACCATGCCCTTGAACTGGGACAGAAGGCAGTGGCAGTCACCGACCACGGCGTGATGTTTGCCGCAGTGGACTTCTACAAGCTCTGCATTGAAAAGGGGATAAAGCCCATAATCGGCTGCGAGGTCTACGTTGCGCGGCGTACCCGCTTTGACTGCGTTCATCAGCTTGACAGCAGGCCTTATCATCTGATACTGCTCTGCAAGGATAACGAGGGCTATAAAAATCTGATAAAAATGGTATCTCTCGGCTTTACCGAGGGATTTTATTCAAAGCCGAGAGTTGACCTTGAGCTGCTCCGAAAGTACAGCGGCGGACTTATCGCTCTTTCGGGCTGCATGGCGGGAGAGGTGGCGCGGAAGATATCCGAAGGCGATTATGACGGCGCAAAGGAAACGGCTCTGCTGTACCGCAGCATTTTCGGAGAGGATAACTATTTCATCGAGATACAGAACCACAAAACTCCCGAGGATCTGCGGCTGCTTGCGCAGCTTTATAAGCTTTCCGCCGAAACGGGGATACCTCTTGCCGCGACAAATGACGTTCACTATGTCCGCAGAGAGGACGCAAAGATTCAGCGTGTGCTGCTGGCGATTCAGACCAACTCCACGCTGAGCGAAAAGAATCCGCTGGATTTTCCAAACGATGAGTTCTACATGAGATCCGAAGAGGAAATGCTGTCTCTTTTCAGAGGACATGAGGAAGCAGTGCGCGTGACGGGAGAAATAGCCGACCGCTGCAATGTGGAGTTTGAATTCGGAAAGATAAAGCTGCCCCGATACGATCTCACTCCCGAGCTTCGGGCAAAATTCCCCGATAACAAGGAGTATTTCCGCGCTCTCTGCGTTGAGGGCATGAAGAAGCGCTACGGGGACGATCCTTCGTCGGAGGTGACCGAGCGCCTTGAATACGAGCTTTCCGTCATCATCAAAATGGGCTATACCGATTATTACCTGATAGTCTGGGATTTTGTAAGCTATGCAAAGCGCAGCGGTATCCCCGTAGGTCCGGGACGAGGCTCGGGAGCGGGGAGCATCGCGGCGTATTGCATCGGGATAACGGATATCGACCCGCTGAAATACAATCTGCTCTTCGAGAGATTTTTAAATCCCGAGAGAGTCTCCATGCCCGACTTTGATATCGACTTCTGCTACGAGGGACGTCAGCGGGTCATTGATTACGTCATAGACCGCTACGGCGAGGACAGGGTCTCGCAGATAGTCACCTTCGGCACAATGGCTGCGAGAGCGGCAGTCCGTGACGTCGCGCGTGTAATGGGACTGCCCTATAAAACAGGCGACGAGGTGGCAAAGCTCATTCCGCAGGAGCTGCATATCACGCTGGACAAGGCAATGGAGCAGTCTGCGGAGCTGCGGGAGCTGTATACCTCCGACAGAACAGTCCATGAGCTTATCGACACATCGCGGAGCATAGAGGGCATGCCGAGGAACACCTCCACTCATGCGGCGGGAGTGCTTATTTCGGACGCGCCCGTTATGGAATATGTTCCCCTTGTAAAGAAGGACGGCGTAGTCGCGGCGCAGTACACCATGACCGCACTGGAGCAGCTTGGACTGCTGAAAATGGATTTCCTTGGGCTGCGGAATCTGACCATAATCCGCGACACCTGCAATTATGTCCGCAGGAAAGAGCCCGATTTTGATATAAACAAAGTCCCCACAGACGACAGGGAGACCTTTGAAATGCTGTCGGCAGGGAATACGCAGGGAGTGTTCCAGTTTGAAAGCGCGGGCATGAAGAGCATGCTCATGCGGCTCCGTCCCGAGGGCATAGAGGATCTTATCGCGGCGCTGTCGCTGTATCGTCCGGGACCCATGGACAGCATACCGCGATACATCGAGAATCGCCGAAACCCCGAAAAGATAGTGTACAAGCACCCGTTATTGAAGCCTATCCTGGAAGTGACCTACGGCTGTATCGTCTATCAGGAGCAGGTCATGGAGATATGCCGCACGCTGGCGGGGTATTCCTACGGGCGGGCGGACCTTGTCCGCCGTGCAATGGCAAAGAAAAAGCACGATGTCATGGAAAAGGAGAGGGAATATTTCGTGGACGGCTGTCTGAAAAACAGCATTTCCGCGGAAATTGCCAACAGTATCTTTGATGAAATGGCGGGGTTTGCGTCCTATGCGTTCAATAAATCCCATGCGGCGGCGTATTCCTATGTGGCGTATCAGACAGCATATCTGAAGCGGCATTATTATAAGGAATACATGGCTGCGCTGATGACTGCCAACGAAGGCGGACATCTGGGAGACTATATCGCCGACTGCATATCAAACGGGATAAAGATACTCCGTCCCGACCTGAATGAAAGCGGCGCAGGCTTCACTCCCGTTGAGGAGGGCATAAGATTCTCCCTGACTGCGGCGAAAAATGTGGGAGAGGGACTTGTCCGCGCCATTGCGGCGGAGCGGGAAAAGGGCGGGATATTCCGTTCACCCGAGGACTTCTGCATGCGCATGAAGGGTGCGGATATGAACCGCCGCGCTTGTGAAAGTCTGATAAAATGCGGAGCCATGGACTGCTTCGGGTATAACAGGCGGCAGCTGCTGCTGAATTTCGACCGAATCTTTGAGCTGACCGCAGGTTCTGCAAGAATGAATGTGGAGGGACAGCTGGACTTTTTCGGCAGCGGAAGCGCCCGTGAGGAAACGATCGCCATACCGCCTATGGAGGAGTTTCCCGCCGAGGAGCTGCTTGCTATGGAAAAGGATATCCTGGGAATGTACATCTCGGGAGACCCGCTGGATAAGTATGATGTTTTTGTAAAGGCATTGAAGCTATCCCCCCTGTCCGCATTTGCGGGAAAGACGGAAAACTATCCCGTAACGGCGATATGCACCGTATCCTCGGTCAGGGGACATGTGACGGCAAAGGGCGCAAAAATGGCGTTTGCAGTCATATCGGACAAGCTTTCGGAAATGGAGCTGATAGTCTTTCCGCAGGTGTATTCGGTATCGGAAAGATATCTTCATGAAGGCGATATCATCGTCGTAAGCGGACATATCTCCCGAAACGGTGATAACGGCGTGAAGCTCATAGCAGAGGGGATCATCCCCGCAGAAAGCTTTGAAAACGGACTGAAAACGGACAGAAGCTATACGCTTTTTATCCGCTGCAAAAGCACGGACAGAGAGCTTGTGGATAAGCTGACGGAGATATGCATAAAGCATTCGGGAACAAGCGGAGCAGTCTTCTATTTTGAAGACCTGAAAAAGAAGACCTCCAGCAGAAGGATAACGGGAGTTTCCGTCACAAGGGAGCTTCTGACGGAGCTTTCGGAGGCTGCGGGAGCGGAGAATATCGCCATAAAGAAAAAATAAAGCTGTGCAGAAGCTTTCATTTCAGCTTCTGCACAGTTTTTTTGAGTTTATTAATTTTACTTTTAAAGGTTTATCTTGCTATCTTGTTTCCGCATTCGCTGCAGAACTTAGCGGATTCGCTCATTATCTTAGCTCCGCACTGGTCGCAGAACTTCATCTTTATCGGCTTAGCCGATGACGGAGCGGGAGCAGGCTGAGGAGCGGGCTTGGGAGCCTCTGCGGGCTTGGGAGCCTCCGCGGGCTTGGGAGCCTCCGCAGGCTTGGGAGCCTCTGCCTTAGGTACTTCAACAGGCTTGGGAGCCTCTGCCTTAGGTACTTCAACAGGCTTGGGAGCCTCTGCTGCCTTGGGAACCTCAACAGGCTTGACTTCTTCGCCGGTGATGGGCTTGATAGGCTTGATGTCCTTGATATCCGCATTTGAAGCAATGGGAGCCGTTGTTTCGATGTGCTTGATAGGCTTGATATCAACGCTCACATCGACGGGTTTAGGAGCTTCTGCGGGCTTAGCGGGTGCAGCGGGCTTAGGAGCTTCCGCAGGCTTGGGAGCGGGAGCTTCGGCTGCGGGCTTGGGAGCTTCTGCGGGCTTAGGCACAGCGGGAGGTATGGGAGCGTCGGCGGTGAGATCCATAAAGGTATCATTTCTTGCGGCGTTGGCTTCCAGATCCTTTCTGCGTTCCTCGGCACGGCTGTTCTGGATGTAGGTCAGCAGCTTGTTGAGGACCACAGCGGTGCCTTCGATGGGAGCGCCCTTGATACCGATAGGAAGCTCGGTAGAGGAGCCGTTTTTCTCTTCAAGCTTAAGGGAACCGCCGCCCAGGAGACCCTTCTTGCCGACGAAGCGGTCGATGTCGTCCACAGCCTTTTTGGAGATAAGACCGTTCTTGTTGCGGCAGAACACGTATTCCAGAGTAAATATGAAACCCTCGTCGGGATTGCCCTGAGTTACGGTGTGGAGCAGCACAGGAAGGTCGAACTGTCCCATTTTAGCGAAGCTGTTCTGCATTTTGAGAGCAGTGCTGTCAAATGTGGGAGAATCACCGGTGATAACGTGGCTCTGGTTGATAGAAGCCTCGATCATATCTGCGGAAAGCTTAAGAGTATAAGCGTCTCTCTCCGACTTTTTATTGCTGAGGATATGGTTCTCGCAGGTGGAGATGTGGCGCTTCTTAGCGTCGTCGTCGATATCCATTTCGCGTATCTGAGCGATTATCTTCAAGGTCTCGTTCTTGGTCATGCTGCCGAGATTGCGGCATACCTGTTCAACGCGCTTGTCGTCCAGCTCGCGTATCTTCTTGCGGACGATGCCGTCGTAGCGCTTTTTGAGGTCGTCGGGGCAGCCGTTGCCGTAACCGGCGATCTTCTTGCAGATATCGAGAAGAGCCGCCTTGTTGAGTCCGCCGAGATTTTCGGTAAGACCCGACAGATCCTTGATATACAGCTGATTAGCTGCGTCGTTGAGCTTCTTGATATAGGGCTGAGCGTTGCTGTTCTTGAAGCCCTTGTCCTCGATAGTGTTGAGGATAGAGGTGATCTGTTCGATCTTAAGCTCGGGGATATTTCCGCAGAGCTTGGAAAGCTCGTCGTTTTCCAGCTTGTCGAAGCGCGCGTCGATGAGCTTGACGGTATCGGAATACTTCGCGGGTTCAAGAGTAGGCTTGCGCTTTTCCAGTTCCTCGCTGAATTTTTCCAGAGCGTCGAAGTCCATGCTGTTTATGGAGGACATCATCTTGTCGAATTCTTCCTTGTCGAGCTTCTTAAGGCGGGTATCTATCTTGTCGATGTACTGCTTGCCCTGTTCCTTGTACTCGGGAGTATCGGTGATCCTGAGCTTTACCTCAAGGAGCTTATCCTTGGGAGCGGTCTCGATATTCTTGCAGAGATTCTGGAGCTCGGTCTTGATAAGAGCATTTTCGCGCTCCTCGATCTGAGCGATGTACTTAGCGGACAGCTCCTTGTCGAAGTCGTCGCTCTTAAGAGCCTCCTTAAGCTTGGAGAGCTCGGGGCGGGGAGTGGAGGGGATATTCTTGCAGAGATTTTCCAGCTCCGCCTTCATCAGAGATATCTCCTTTGCACGTATCTTCTCGATAAAGGGCGCGGAGACCTCCTTGGAGTACTTTTCGTTGATATCGGCGGTAAGCTTTTCAAGCTCGTTCTTTTTCAGCTTATCGACGTTCTTGGTAAGCTCGGTAAGCTCGGACTTGTCAAGCTCGGTCTCTCTTGCCTTGATCTTGTCGAAATACTTGGCGGTATATTCCTTGCTGTACTTCTCGTCGGATATCTTTTCGGAGAGCGACTTAAGAGCGGTTCTGTCCATTTTTGCGATATCCTTGCATGCCTCGTCAACTTCAAGATTATCAAGCTGAAGATTTCTCTCCTTGATCTTTGCGATATATTCTGTGGTATATTCCTTGTTGTACTTGGGGTCGGCGAGCTTTTCGGAGAGGGCTTTCAGCTCCTCACGCTTCATGGAAGCGATATCCTTGCAAAGCTCGGCGATCTCGGACTTTTCAAGCTCGACCTTTCTCGCCTTGATCTTGTCGAAATAAGGTGCTGTGTACTCTGCATTGAACTTTGTATCGGACAGCTCCTCGGACAGCTTTTTCAGCTCCTCGTCCTTCATTGTGGGAATATTCTTGCAGAGCTCTTCGATCTCCTCTTTTTCCGCAGCGGCTTCTCTTTCCTTGATCTTGTCGAAGTAGGGCGCGGTGAATTCGGAGTTGTACTTTGTATCGGACAGCGTCTCGGAGAGCTTTTTCAGCTCGGGGCGCTTCATTGTGGGGATATCCTTGCAAAGGTCGGCGATCTCCTGCTTTTCGAGATCGTTTTCACGGATAATGATATCGGGCGAATACTTGTCGGTGATCTCGGCAGGATATTTTCCGCCAGTAAATTCCGCCTTTATCGCAGCAAGAGCCTCCTTGTCCATAGTAGGAATGGTCTTGCATCTGTTTTCGAATTCCTCGTAACGGAGAGCGGTCTCGCGCTCTGCGATGCGGTCGATGTAGGGGTCGGTAAGCTCGGTAGCGTACTTGCCCGAGTTGATGATCTCGCGGAGCTTGTCCAGCTCCTCCTTGGAAGCGGAGGACACCTTTCCGAATACCTCGCGGACCTCCCTGCGGTCGTATTCCGCAGTAAGAGCGGATATTTTATTGAGATAGCGTGCAGAAACTGCGGAGGGATAGTTCTTTTCCTCCACCTTTTTGCGAAGCTCGGCAAGCTTTGTCTTGTCGAAGGCTTCCATTCCGGCGCAGAGAGCGTCCAGATCCTTTCTTGCGAGAACGTTCTTTGCGTCGTCCGCCCTGCGCAGGAAATGCTTTTTCAGCATAGTGCAGTATCTGTCGGAGTCGGTCTCCTTAACGAGAGCGTCGATCTCGGCAGCAGACTTCTTGTCAAGCTCCTTGAATTTTTCGGAAAGCTCGTCTGCCTGAGCGGAGATGAGCCTGTCCTCGGCAGAAGCGATGTAGGGTTTTTTAACGGTATCGTCGTACTCGGCTGCCTTCAGCTTTTCGATAAGAGCGGTGACCTCGTCCGGCTTCATCAGCGGCAGCGAGAGGGTGAGCTGTTTGAGCTCGCTGTCCTCTGCGGAGTTTTCCGCCAGCTTCACCTTGACGATGTATTTAGCCTTGGTCTTGTCGTCGGCAGTGGAGTCGAATATGTATTTTCTGAGCTTTTTCAGCTCGTCCCTGTTAAGAGCGGAAAGGTCGGTGCAGAGCTTAGCCAGCTCGGCTTCGTTTCTGACAGCCTTAGCCATATCCTCGGCGGAGTCGAACACCGTTCCGTTGAAGGTGCGGGATTTCTTGTCCTCGTCGTCGATGTAATTTTTCAGATTTACAGCAGCGGGGCAGTCTGCGAAGTGATACTTATCAGCCGCAGCTTCAAGCTCCTCATAGATGAGCTTAGCCTTGGGGAAGCCGCATACATACTCGCCCTTTTCGCCGACAGTGTCAGCGGGGATGTAGAGCTTTGTCAGATGAATGTTCAGCTCATCGTCGGAGTAGTTTGCCTTATTGCCGAACCAGAATTCCTCCGCCTCGGAGATATCGTCGGCGTTCGCGCTGAAATTGGAGTAAAGCAGCTTGAATACCGCTCTGTCGGCGGGCTTTTCGGAGAGCAGAGCCACAGCGCGGGAGAGCAGCTCGTCCTTGGTGAGGGAAGAGGTCTCGATAGCGCGGAGCTTTTCGTTGTACTCGGCATCGGTGTTGGTGTTGTTATCTGCGGACAGCTTTCCGTTTGCAGCAAACGCCGCAATAGTAGCAGTCTTTGCCGCTTTAAGCTCGTCGTCAACGGAATGTTCGGCGGGAAGCTTTTTCACCTCGGCGTCGAAGAAATTATTTCTGAACTGAGCGCCGTTTATCTCAACGCCGTTTTTATTCAGCACTGCAACTAAGAACTTGATGGAATAGCCTGCCGCAGTCATTCCCATGCCGATAGCCTTCAGCAGGGGAGACACCAGATCCATTTTCGCCTTGAGCTCGGAAACGACGGAGAGAGAATTCCTCAGCACCGCAGCCTTTGCGCTGTCTGCGGATACCTTGGCGGAAGCTTCTCCGACGGTTATGGTATGCTCGGATATCTCGGAAATAACGGGGAATTTCTCCAGCTTTTCCGCAGAAAAATCGTCAAGAGACGCGGACAGATCCTCAAAGGAGATAGAAACGGGAGCCTCAAGGGTGCCCTGCTTCCAGAAGTCCTCGTTGATTATCTTTTTTATCTTCATTTTCTGATTTGTGAGAGGAGTGACGGGAGCATAAGGCTTGTTGTGCTCCTTCATGTACTGTTCGCTGACGATCATCTGATCGTGCTTGCCGTCGATCATCCAGTCGTGGGCGATAAAAGACGTTCTGAACAGCAGATCGGACAGGAAGATGTGTTCGTTGGCGGCAGCGATCTCTCTTGCCTTTGCGATATTGAAAGGCATCCAGTCGGTCTCGCCGTCCTCGGACATAAGCATCATATCCGATAAGCGGCAGATAGTGGCATCGTTGCTTTTTGCCTCGTCGTCGGAGGCGGGGGCGTATATGAGCCCCTTTGTCAAAGGATGACAGAACAGCTCTCCCTCGGGGAGATACTTTTCCATGAATTCGTCCTTGAAAGCGGCGCAGTGTTCCCTGAATTTCCCGTAATCGTTTAAGATTTCCATTGAAAGCTCATTCCTTTCTGCTGACTGCGATAAGTAAAAGTGCAGGCAAAAGTTAAAATACTATTTCGAAGCTTAGTATTAATCAATATAATTATACCAAAATATATCAGCTATGTCAACAGTTTTCGGCGATTTTAAAAGGTTAAAACTGTATAAATAATACAGAATTTTTTTGTATATTTTAAATTATGACAAAAACCGATGACTGATGAAAAATATCCGCAGGACGGAAAAATAGTTGTCCGGAGTGCTTGTAATCCGACGGAGAATATGGTAGAATAAAAGTGACCGCATATATCCCGCAATATACCACGAAAGGAAATGTATATGAGAGAAAGTCTGCTGACTATACCTATCAGTGAAATAATGGACCCCCGTGAGGGCTGTCCCGTCTGCCGCATGAGGGACATGCTGGAATCCCGCACGGTGGAGTATATAATGGGCGCCGCCATGATGGAGCCCGATGTCCGTATCGAGACCAACCGAGCCGGCTTCTGCCACACGCATCTTACGCAGATGATGAAGCAGAAGAACCGCCTGTCGCTGGCGCTTATGCTACAGACCCACCTGGAGACCGCAGACCGTGAGCTTTTCTCGCGGAAGAAGCTCTTCGAGCCGAAGACCGCCCGCAGACAGAAGCTGTCGAAGATAAACGAAAGCTGCTTTGTCTGCGAGAAGATAGACTGGGGCATGGAGCGGCTGATGAAGACCTTTTTCGAGATGTACGGCCATGAGGATTTCAGAAAGCTGTTATCCGAGCAGGAGTATATCTGTCTGCCCCATTACGACCTGCTGTTGAGCCTTGCGCCCGAGTATCTGAAAAAGAACGAGCTTGCGGCGTTCACCGAGGATATCCGTGCTATAACGGAAAGGTATCTCAACACGCTGTATGAGGACGTTTCCCATTACTGTTCGATGTACGATTACCGCAATACGGGGAAGGACGCCGACTGGGGAAACTCAAAGGACAGCATCGAGCGTTCGGTGAAATTCCTGACGAGCCGCAGCGGGGAATAACCGTTAAACGAAACAAGTGTTTTTCCGATTTGCATATTTTTTGCGCCGATGTTTGGATAAAATGGTGAAATTTCAGCATTAAGGGATTTGTAACAGTTTTGTGGCTTGACAGAAATGCCGAAAAATGTTACTATTATATAAAAGTATTTGCATTAAATGACTGAAAAAAAGATAGAACAAAGAAAAGATAACAAACCGAAAGGAATGGTAGCAAATGAATCATAAAGGCTTGATCCGCTGTGCGGCTGCGGCTGTGCTGTCGCTTTTTGTCTGCGTATCGGCGGGAACTGCCGCTTCTGCGGATTCGTCGGGATATACGGAGGAAACGGCGGAGGTCACTGCTCTGACGGCGGCATCGGGCGCGTCCTTTGAGATACCCGTTTCGAAGCTGACGCTGGCTCACGACGGACAGTACCGCATAGTCCCCAACGCTTCGGACAGCAGTCTGACCTATACATATCACAGCAGCAAAAGCTCGGTGGCAAAGGTGTCCAATAAGGGGCTGATCGTTGCGGTGAGCCCGGGAAAGACTACGATAACCTGCACAGCCTCCGACGGCACAAGCTGTAAGCTATCGGTAACGGTAGCCAAGGAGGGCGAGGATAATTTCCCCGAAACGGTGTTTTATACCGAGAGCCAGTGCAATATCCTGACAGGTGAGACCTATCGCCCCACGGCAAGGGTCACTCCAAGAGGCACGACCTATACGGTCAGCTATTATTCGGACGATACGTCGGTGGCTGTGGTGGACAGCTCGGGCAATATAACGGCAGTCTCGCCGGGAATGTGCACCGTGACCATCACCACCAGCAACGGCTGTGAGGCTTCGATATACGTCATCGTCTCGGACGAGCCCGTCCCGCCTGCTTATGTGGAATTCGAGGACGAGACCGTCAGCCTGAATGTGGGCGATAAGGTGCGTCCCGCAATATCAGCATTTCCCGACGAGAATATGAAATTCACCTCGGCGGATACGACGGTGGCAAAGGTCTCGGTGAAGGGAACTATCCTGGGCGTATCGGAGGGCGTCACCGAAGTGACTGCCTCCAACGGGGTAAGCTATGATACCATCACGGTAATGGTAGGCAATGTTTCCCAGACCGACGACGAGACATACATATACGATGAAAACGGAAATCTTCTTCCGACAAGGGTGGAATATGAGCACGGTTCGGACTCGGTGGAGATAGGCAGCAAGCTGTCTCCGTCCATAAAGGTCTATCCCAAGGGAGCGGTCACGACCTTCAAATTCCATTCCAGCGATACAAGCGTAGCCAAGGTATCCTCGAAGGGCACTGTCCTCGGAGTGGGAGAGGGCACCTGCGAGATATATGTAAAGACCGAAAACGGCTGTATGGCGTCCTTTACGGTGACGGTATTCAAGGAGCGCTTCTCGGGTATCGACGTTTCGAAGTGGAACGGCGATATCGACTGGGAAACGGTGAGCCAAAATCCTGACGTGGATTTTGTCATGATAAGAGCCTCCTACGGCATAGAGACCGAGGATATCCGTCTGGCGCAGAACGTTGCGGGCTGCGAAGCGTATAATATCCCCTACGGCTTCTACCACTACATGTACGCGAAGACTGTTGAGGAAGCGCTCATCGAAGCGGATTTCTTCTTAAAGACGGTGCGTCCGTACAATCCGACATATCCGCTGGTGCTGGATATCGAGGAATCCTTCTATAAGAGCATGACCAAGGAGGAGGTCACGGATATCGTCTGCGCATTCATGGAAAAGGTGGAGAATGCGGGCTATTATGCGATGATATACAGCTATGCGTCCTTCTTCGGCGACAGCCTTATCTACGACCGCGTGAAGATATACGATAACTGGGTGGCATGCTGGGGAGACCAGGAGCGGCTCAGCAGCAATTTCTCCTATGCCTACGGAATGTGGCAGTACAGCGAAACAGGCAGAATGGACGGTATCCCCGAGGACGTGGACCTGAATTACAGCTATAAGAATTATCCGTATATAATCAAGAAGTATGGACTGACAGGCTATAACAATCTGGGAGACGCTCCCGAAGAGGACGACGATATCAACTGTTATACGGAAGTATATGAAGTGACGGAGTAAATAAAAGAATGTATGCCGCTCGGTAAGGGCGGCATATTTCGGATAAGAGGAAGGCTATGTATTATTACACAAAGGAATGGTATCTGAGATCGAAATGTACGGGGCTGTATCTGAACCTGCAGAGCTGCACCGAGGAGGAAGCCCGCTCTGCGGAGTATTACGAAAAGCAGCTTGCCATCTTCGCCGAGGAGATACGCTTTGAGTGCGAGCAGATAAAGAACACGTCCTACGACGTTTTCGCCGAGGACCGCACCGAGCCCGAGGAGCTGCTGCGGGAGGAATTTAATCGGCGCATTGCGGAAAATAACCCCGACGAGGCGGATTTTATCGCAGCAAAGCGGCTGTCCGAAAGGATAGCGGCGGTAAAGCTTGCGCTGCCGGGGGAAATACTGGCGGAGATACCCGATATACGAATATTTGCGCTGAATCGTGCGGATAATAAAACTGCGGAGCTGATAACGTCCTATGCGGAGGAATGCCGACGCTTCATGCAGGAAACGGACTTCCGCTTCGAGGAGGAATACCCCGCAAGAACGGAGCCTATCCCCGACGAGCTTTGGGAGGAATACGGCTTTGCGGGGGGCAGGATAAAAAAGATACTGCGTAAGGGCAGAGATATCACGATGATAATCGACAACGCGGGCAGCGGCTCCGACGTGACGGCGATGCATATAAACGACGCAGATGTGGAGCGCCTTGACGACGGTCTGGAGGATTCGCTGTGGATAGCAAACGAGATGTATCTGACAAACGGCGAGTACGAGCTCTGCGCTTTGTGCAGGAAGGGAGAAGCCTTCCCCGAGTTCATTCTTCACTCGAAGGATATTTCCTTTGAGTTTGACAGATAATCGAAAGTTATCCGCGAGATTTTTGTGCAATTCTACAAATATTCTCGGTATCTGTTGACAAAATCTACAGTAAGTGATATAATAATAAAGTCATGTTAAGATGAAGATTATCTTTTAAGCATGATTTATGTGCTATTAGCTCAGTCGGCAGAGCATTTGACTTTTAATCAAAGGGTCTGGGGTTCGAATCCCCAATAGCACACTTCTCTGAGTCTCCCGTGAACATCGTTTGCGGGAGATTTTTTATGAAAAGGTATTGACAAAACTATACTGATTTGGTATACTTAAATCATAGAATAATCCTGCAATGTGTACGCATAATAAATTCGAAAAATCACCGAAAGGAATGAAAAATATGTCGGAAAATATCGGAAGAAATGAATTTGAGGAAAAGGTGCTGAAAGCGGGGAAGCCTGTCATCGCGGATTTCTTTTCGGAGACCTGCGGCCCCTGCCGAAGAATGGCGCCCATTCTCGACGAGATAGGGGAGGAATACGCGGACAGGCTGTCGGTGGTCAAGATAAGCATAAACAGTGACCCCGACCTTGCCATAGAATACGGCGTGCAGTATGTCCCCACCATGATATTCTTCAGAAACGGGGAAGAGCTTGACCGTATCGTCGGAGCAGTGAGCAGAAATGAGCTGCTTGAAACGGTGGAAAAGCTGTGAAAATATGCCGCTGCGGCTATTGACAAACCGCGGCAAATGTGGTATAATAAGTAAAATAGAGAAATTATAGCTTGGAACGAGGAATCACTTTTTTATATGGCACAGCTTATTTATGACGAAAGCGGAAGGCTTTTGTTCACGGAGGAGATGCGGCGGGAATATACCATACTCATCCCGCAGATGCTCCCCATTCATTTTACTTTGCTTGAACGTATACTGAACAATAACGGCTATAAGGTCGAGCTTTTAAAGACCACGGGCCGTCCTATCGTAGATGAAGGTCTCCGCGACGTTCATAACGATACCTGCTATCCCGCGCTGCTTGTCATCGGACAGATGATAAACGCGCTGAAATCTGGAAAGTACGACGTCCATAAGACCGCTCTGATGATAACTCAGACAGGCGGCGGCTGCCGTGCTTCCAACTACATAAATCTGCTGAGAAAGGCTCTTATCAAGAACGGGCTGGAATTTGTCCCCGTGGTGTCGCTGAATACCTCGGGTATGGAGAAAAATCCGGGCTTCAAGCTTACTCTGCCGCTGCTGCTGGAAATGGGCACGGCTATCTGCTACGCCGATCTTATCATGCTTGCAGCAAATCAGGTGCGCCCTTATGAGGTCAACAAGGGCGATACGGACAGGCTCATCGGAGAATGGGTGGAGAAGCTGGTCAGCATCAACGTCCCGATAAGCGGCTTTTCAAAGCGCTCGGAGGAGATACTCCGCAGCTTCGAGGCGATACCATATCGCAATGAAGAGCGTATCCGCGTGGGCATCGTTGGCGAGATCTACATAAAATACGCGCCACTCGGCAACAACAAGCTGGAGGAATTTCTTCAGGACGAGGGCTGCGAGGTCGTTGTTCCGGGACTGCTGGACTTTATCCTGTTTATGTGCGACCATCACATGGTGGATTATCGGCTGTATCATGTGCGGCATATGAAGGCTGTGGCTTCGGGAGCTATCAAAAAGTTCCTGATAATGATGCAGAACAAGATGATAAAGGCAGCAGAACAGACAAGATTCCGTCCGCCGTCGCACTTTGAAGAGACCAAGAAAAACGCCATGCCATATGTGTCCGAAGCGAACAAAATGGGCGAGGGCTGGCTTCTCACGGCGGAAATGGTGGAGCTTCTCAACTCGGGCACGAAGAATATCGTCTGTGCGCAGCCCTTTGGCTGTCTGCCCAATCATATCGTGGGCAAGGGCATGATAAGAAAGCTCCGTGCAGTGCGTCCCGACGCGAATATCGTAGCCATCGACTACGACCCTGGCGCCACCAAGGTCAATCAGGAAAACAGGATAAAGCTTATGCTTGCAACGGCTAAGACCGAAGCAGCTATGAAAAAATAATTATCGAAAGGAAGATGTTTATGTCGTATATTTCGGGAACAAGCTCTGCGTACTTTATCAATGCGTACCTCAAGAACAGCGGCTATTCATTTGTCGGCTCGGGCAGCAAGGCGGGAGGAACCCTCACCAATATGCTGAAAAACTCCGAAATAAAGCAGACCTCCTCTATCGGTTCCATAAAGGATATTTACGAAAACAGCAATAAAACGAGCAGCAGTCTTGTCAACGCCGACGAAGCAACTCTGTCGAAGAATGCGGCTGCTCTGCAGAAGTCTACTGCGGCGCTGGCTTCGGGGAGCATGTTTGAGAAGAATTCCGAGGGCGGCTATGACCGTGAGAAGATCGCCGAGGGCGTAAATACAATGGTCTCGGACTATAACAAGACCATAAAGGCATTTCAGAACTCGGAGAATATCGCAGCGCTTTCAAAGGGTGTGTCGATGACCCAGACCACCTCCGCATTTTCGGGTGCGCTGAGAAGGATAGGCGTGTCTATCAACAGCGACAACACCCTTTCGGTGGACAGCAAGAAGCTTGATTCGGCTGCTGTCAGCGATATCAAGTCGGTGCTTTCGGGAAATTATTCCTACAGCGCGAAGATATCCGAAAAGGCGAAGTTTGTCAGCGAAGCGGCAGGCTCGCAGCTGTCGGGCATTTATAACAGCAAGGGCGGAGTATCTACATATTCAAATGCTATCCTTGCGGCAATGCTCAGCCTTCAGGTGTGAAGACGTTACAACATAATAAAAGCATATCGCCCGGAAACGTGTGGTTTTCGGGCGATTTTTTCTGTTGTTGGGTGCAAGGATTTTTGGCGTTTCAGCCAATAACTGCCCTTCGGGCAGTTATTGGGTACGCACTATGTATTCAGTGAATATTTCCGGAGCCTTCGGCTGCGTTTGCGATAGCTGTCCTGAGCCTGCCGATATCAGGGTCGGAGGGACAGAGCTTTTCCAGCTCCGAGAGGGTGCTTTCGGCAGCGGAAAGCTTTCCGTTCCTTATCATATTGCGGATATTCGCCTTAACAACAGTAGCCAATTCGGCAAGCTTAGAATTTCCGCTGTTTGCAGGGGAGACTTCCTTTTTGATGATCCCCTGATACTCCTTGACTATGGGTGAAAATTCGGGGAAGGTCTTTATCAGCCTGCGCATCTCGTTGATGCAGAGCTTGTAGTCCTTGCTGTCGCGGGCGGATATAATACCCGAAACGATGACAGCCGCCCTGATGTCAGGCGCAGCATTTTCCGCGCTGCCATGCTCGCTGAGCCATTTCTTACCGATAGAGCCGTAAATGCGGAACAGCTTTGATATATCCTTTTTTTGTTTCTGTGACTCAACCATAGCGCGGCCATACACCTCGGCTGCTTTTGCCAGACCGTCGGAGGAGATATTATCGGCGTCATAATCGGAGAAGACCGTCATATACTCGGGATAATAATACGTAAATGCAGAATGAACGCATCTGCGGACATCAAAACGGGGCGCTGTTATAAAGGGTGTGATATCCATGTCCAGATCGAGCATAATGCAGAGGATATCCGTGTTGGTGGAAACGCCGTATTTTGTTATGTATTCATTGAGCAGAGCAGGGTCTGCGCTGTTTTCGAGGAAATAGCTGCGGTAGATATTGACGGTATCTGTCAACACCTCACTCTTGTGGGTTTTGGAGAGCTCAATGAGACCGTTTAAGATATCCTCACGGCCTTTTAGCTTGAATATGCGCCAGCGGATTATCCTGATAAGCTGATTCCTGTTGCTGTCGTCCAGCTGCTCATAGAGTTCAGGCAGTTCCTTGAAGCTTGTATTCTCCATGAGCTCCACTCTGAAGCAGATATGCTTTAACATATAGTCATGGTCGGAGCGGAAATCATCTATGGGAAATGCCTTTACATATTCGGCTGCGGTATTGTATCGGTGCTCTATGCTGCAGCATTTGAAGAATATCTCAAACAGCGCCTTAAGGTTTCGCGATTTATTGACCTTTACCGCACCGTACAGCAGATCGGGGGTATTGAGCCTGTTGCTGAGATATTTCCTGAAAAGCCCGAAAAAGGCTGTCAGATCGGAGATAGCTTCGGAGTAGTGTTCCAGTCTGAAATGCGCGTCGGCTCTCATGGCATAGATGTTGATATCGCATGCCATTTCGGACCTGCGTGAGGGATTATCCTTGCCGAAATACTCGGTGCAGAGAGCGATAGTCTCGTAATATCTCTTCATGGAGAGCAGCAGAGCAGCGCCATGGCTATAATATGCGCAGATAGCGGGGTGTGTATGGTCAAGCTCGTCCAGACCTCTTTTTACGTATTCGAACGCCTTTTCATCGTTGTTGATGATCTCGTAGCAGTCGGCTATCTCGCTGTAAACGCCGTACTCGGGGACTTCTCCCTCGCCGAGGCTGTTCAGACCCTTAAGCAGGAGCTCCAGATTACGCTTGCTCTTTTCGAGCGCCTGTTCGGTGACAGTATTTTTGTTTCTGAACATATAGCCGTAGTGATCGGCGGCGATGTCAAGGTGCTTTATCGGCTCGCGGGTAGGGGAGAACGCCTCGTGGATAGGACTGACAAAAGCGAGGTCATCGTATCTCTTAGCAAGTCTGACGACGCGGAAATCGTTGTAATACCCCATATCCGCCATATCGGTAAAGGAACGCTGGATATACGTAGCCATACTGTATTTCAGATATTCGCCCGATTTAAAGAAATGGATAATGTCATCGCAGTTTTCGAGTATCTCGTCGGCGTCGATGTACATGAACCAGTCGCCGTCGGACATTTCCAAGGTGAAATTACGCGCCGCGGAGAAGTCGTTTATCCACTCAAAATGGTAAACCTTGTCGGTGAATTTCTTTGCGATCTCAACAGTATTATCGGTGGAACCCGTATCGGCGATGATAAGCTCGCTGTCGAGATTTTCAAGGATAGGCATTAAAGCGGCAAGACAGCGTTCCAGATATTTTTCTTCATTTTTGACGATCATTCCTATTGATAAAACCATTGAGATATCCTCCGTTTGCGTCTGAGATTTTCATTATTCAATATATATATCGTCATTTTTTCGCAAAACTTTAGCATTTTTGATGAATTGATAAAAAAGCAAGCCCCCCGCGGAGCGTACCCTGCGGGGGGCTTATAATCAATCAGTAAGTCTACCGATCACAAAGATCATGCGATCAAGCTATTAGCCGAGCAGCTGAAGAACGTTCTGAGGCAGAGAGTTTGCCTGAGCGAGCATAGACTGCGAAGCCTGGCTGAGGATCTGGTTCTTTGTGAAGTTGGACATTTCCTCGGCAACATCTGTATCGCGGATTCTGGACTCTGCGGATGTGATGTTCTCCTTGGTAACGTTCATGTTAGCGATCTTGTGTTCCAGTCTGTTCTGTGTAGCACCGAATGTTGCACGAACCATGGAAACCTTGTTGATAGCGTTGTCGATCTTGTCGATAGCAGCGTTAGCGTCTTCCTGAGTGAGGAGATTGAGGCCGGAAGTTCCGAGACCGTCAGCTCTTGAAGAGCAGTTCAGGTTAGCCTTAAGATCACCGAGGCCGCTGGAAGAATACTCGAAGGAGAACTTTACGCTGTCCTTAGTTCTTGCGCCTGCCTGGAGTGTGAGCTCATCGGTATATGTAAGAGGAGCTGTAGCTGCGTTGTTGGAGTTAGCGATAGAAACCTTACCGGTCTTAGCTACCTCAACGGAAGGAACAGCAGCCTTATCATATGTGTTGTGCTCAAAGCCGAGCTTGTACTGAATGCTGCCCTTTGAGTTATCGGCATTAGCAGCACCCTGCTGTTGAGCAGCAAGAGTAACTAATGTATTAGCGGCTGTCTGAACCTTTATCGCACCTGCTGTCTTACCGTCAAACTTAAACTTAGTGTTGCCAACAGTGATTGTAGTTGTAGCACCGCCGGAGATAACTGTACCGTCGGTAAGAGTGATCTTCATATCCTTGGATACTGTTGCCTTATCGGTATAGGAAACCTCAACGGTAGCGCCGTCCAGTAAATCAAACAGCTTGTCCATATCCTCAGTCATTTCAGAATCCTTACCTTTGATGAAAGTATCAAGAGTTACGGTAAGGTCTGCAGCATTAAGCTTAGTTGCACCGGCAGCTGTGCCTTCTGTAAAGTTTGTGTCGTCGATAACTGTTGCGCCTGCGTTTGTAGGAGCGGATACGCCGTTAGCGGGGTTGTTGAATGTAAGTGTGATAGTATCGCCGTTGCCGAGCTTATCCTGGTTAACAACTACGTTTGCAACATTTGTAACGTTGTCAATATCAACTGAGAAACCGCCGTCTGTAGTTGAATTTGCCTTAACCTTAGAAATATCAGCACCCTCGGTAGCACCGATTGCGCTCCATGTACCATCAGCCTGGTTGAACTTGAAGGTGATATCAACGGAGTCGGGACCATTGGTCTCGGGCTTGCCTGCTGTTCTTGTCCACTGAGAATTCAGCTTTGCCCATGCATTCTTTGCAACATCAGTGTCATCCCAGTTCTGACCGTCAAGAAGGTTGACATCGCCCTTGCCGAGCTTTGTAGCAGCCTTTGTGCCGTTTGCATAATCGAACTTGCCGTCGATAGCCTTTGTGCCGTCAGCCATCTGACCGCCGTTGAGCATTACAACGCCGTTGAAGTCTGTATCAGCGATCTGATCGAGTTCGTCGTTGAGCTGGTTGAATTCGAGCTGGATAGCTTCACGGTCAACGTCGTCCTGATAAGTGCCGTTTGCAGCCTGGTCAGCGAGAGTCTTCATTCTCTGGAGAATGGAGTCTGTCTCTGTGAGCGCGCCTTCGTAAGTCTGGATCATCGAGATGCCGTCCTCTGCGTTCTTAACGCCCTGAGTAAGACCGCCGATCTGAGATCTCATCTTCTCGGAAACTGCGAGACCTGCAGCGTTATCGCCTGCGCGGTTGATCTGATAACCGGAAGAAAGCTTTTCGAGAGACTTAGAAAGTCCGCTGTTGTTGATACCGTAGTATCTGTTGGCGTTCATCGCCGAAATATTGTGCTGTACAACCATACCTGCCATAATAAATACCTCCATGTATTATGTGGGGACCGAATCCGTTCAGTCCTCGTAAATTTTCCGCCCGTCCTATTGCGCAATTCAGACGGGACATTTAGCCGAAAGCAAATTACATCTTGCTTTTTGCTTTCTGATATATATATCGGCACATTGTTTAAAAACTTTAGGGGGTTTTCAAAATTTTTTTGATATTTTTTTTGGACGGAAAAAGCGCCCCGAACGGACGCTTTTCTCCCACTGCATTACTTTTCCTCTTTTTTGCCCCGCGGATTTACCGCCGAGCCTATATTTTCCTCCGCCGCCTTTACGGCGATGAGAAGCATTGAAGCCTCCTCGGGAAAATCTGCCGATACCGAATTTGTGGTTATCACCGAGCTTTCCGCCGATGCGGTAGCACATTTCGCCGCCGCACAGCTTACCGACATCGCCGCGTCGGCAAGATCGTCCGCCGCGCGCTCCGGTATGGAGAACATCCGCTTATCATTGGCGGGATTCGCGGAAAACACCGCCCTGAACATCTTATATACCGACAGTGTAAGATAATTATAAACCGCTCCGAAAAGCTCCTTGCTTCCCGTTTTTTCCGCCAGTCCCAGCACTGCTCCCGCGGCACCGCGGATTATCTTGTCCTCTGCGGATATATCAGACCTTTCGGTCTCTTCATCAAGGGATACCACCCGTCCGCCCGGCTCGGGGGAACGACCCAGCAGATAATCACAGGATACATTATAATAGTCGGCGGCTCTCACCAGAAAATCAAGTCCGCACTCTCGTATGCCCTTTTCATAGTGGGACAGCAGCGCCTGCGACACTCCCAGATCGGAAGCAGCTTGTTTCTGACTGATATTGCGTTCTTTCCTCAGAAGAGTGATTATTCTCGGAAAGTCCGGGTTCATTTTGCCGCCCCCTGTCACATAATATAGTATATTTCATACAAAAGGCGTTAAATAAACGAACAATTTAACGCCATATTATCACATTAACATATAGTAAATTATACCGCATAACCTACATTTTGTAAAGGGGTTTTGACGAAAAAACGACAGATATGTTTGTAAATTTTTTGTGAATGATTTGAATTAATTATCTGAATATATGATAAACCTATTGATTTTTCGGCAAAAAAGTAATAAAATATTAGTTAATGGGATAAATTTCTGTAATTTGTGCCAATTTATTTGTATCCATATTTATACTATATTTGAAAGGATTAAAAAAACATGATCATTCTGGTTGTAAACGCAGGCAGCTCATCTCTTAAGTATCAGCTGCTCAACATGGACGACGAGTCCGTTATCGCAAAGGGAAACTGCGACAGGATAGGCATCGACGGACATATCGCTCACAAGACCTCCGACGGCAGAAAGTACGAGGCTGACTGCTCCTTCCCCACTCATACCGAGGCTTTCGAAAAGCTGGTAGAGGTCCTCACCACAGGCGATGCTGCAGTTATCAAGTCCATGTCCGAGATAAACGCCGTAGGCCACAGAATAGTACAGGGCGCCGAGATCTTCTCCGAGACCACTCTCGTTACAGATGAAGTTATCGAAAAGATAGAAGAGCTTAAGGAGCTTGCTCCCGTACATAACCACGCTCATGCTCTTGCTCTCCGCGCATGCAAGAAGGTGCTTCCTGCCGAGGTGCCCCAGGCTGTTGTATTCGACACCGCATTCCACCAGACCATGCCCGAAAAGGCTTTCATGTTCGGTCTTCCCTATGAGGATTACGAGAATCTCCACGTGAGAAAATACGGCTTCCACGGCACTTCTCACAGATTCGTTTCCGCCGCTCTCGCAAAGGCAATGGGCAGGGATATCAAGGACCTTAAGATAATCTCCTGTCACCTGGGCAACGGCTCATCCATTACCGCAGTTGACGCAGGAAAGTCCGTTGATACTACAATGGGCTTTACTCCCCTTGACGGCGTGCTCATGGGCACACGCTGCGGCGCAGTAGATCCCTCCGCAGTTACCTTTGTAATGGAAAAGCACGGCTTCACCGCTGCTGAAATGAGCGACTATATGAACAAGAAGTCGGGCTTCATCGGCGTTTCCGGTATCTCCAGCGATAACCGCGACATTACCGCAGCTGCCGAAAAGGGCGACAAGAGAGCTAAGCTTGCTTCCGAAATGCTCTGCTATCAGATAAAGAAGTACATCGGCGCATTTACCGCAGCTATGAACGGCACAGACGCTATCCTCTTCACAGGCGGCATCGGCGAGAATTCCTGGGAGGTCCGCGAGGGCGTATGCAAGGATATGGAATACTTTGGCATCAAGATCGACTGCGATCTGAACAAGTCCACCAAGGGCACTCTTACCAAGCTTTCCACTCCCGATTCCAAGATAGAGGTATGGGTAGTTCCCACTAACGAGGAGCTTCTCATCGCAAGAGATACTCTCGCTCTTATCAGCAAGTAATTTCTTATCAATGATAAAATCCCCGATTTCCTATTGAAATCCGGGGATTTTTATGTTATAATGGAAAAAAGCTAAATAATGTCTGCACCTTGCCGCCCGTCAGTGGCGGCAAATGCAGACATTGATCAGGCAGTACGGCACAAATCTTTGATTTGTGCCGCTGAAAATCCTGTTTTACAGGATTTGCAGCCAATAACTGCCCTTCGGGCAGTTATTGAGTACGCACTAAATAAACCGAAAGGACAGATGATAATGAAAGAATTGGATCCGAATGCAAAGATAGAGACCAAGTGTCTCCATGCAGGCTATACTCCCAAAAACGGCGAGCCCCGCGTAGTGCCTATCGTTCAGAGCACAACATATGTCTATGACTCCACCGATGACGTGGCAGCCGTATTCGACGACCCTACCAAGAGCCTTATCTACTCCCGCTTTGAAAATCCCACCACCGACGCTGTTGAAAAGAAAATAGCCGCTCTTGAGGGCGGAGTGGCTGCAATGTGCACCTCCAGCGGACAGGCGGCTTCTCTGCTGTCTATACTCAACATCTGCGAGGCAGGGGACAGCTTTATCGCTTCCTCGTCCATTTACGGCGGAACTATCAATCTTTTCGCAGTGACCCTCAAAAGAATGGGTATTGAGTGCATCTGGGTGAGCGTTGACGCCACAGATGAAGAGCTTAACGCCGCATTCAAGCCCAATACAAAGGCTGTTTTCGGCGAGACTATCGCAAATCCTGCGCTGACAGTGCTGGACATCGAAAGGTGGGCTAAGGCTGCCCATGCCCACAGCGTGCCCCTTATCGTGGACAATACCTTTGCAACGCCTGTTCTCTGTCGTCCTATGGAGTGGGGCGCGGATATCGTTATCCATTCCACATCGAAGTACATGGACGGACATGCAGTACAGGTGGGCGGAGTTATCGTTGACAGCGGAAAATTCGACTGGACAAGCGGCAAATTCCCCTGCATGACCGAGCCCGACGAAAGCTATCACGGCATCGTATACACAAAGCAGTACGCCTTTGCGCCCTATATCGTCAAGGCGAGAATGCAGCTCATGCGCGATTTCGGCTGCTATCCCGCGGCTAACAGCTCCTTCCTCTTGAATCTCGGACTGGAGACCCTCCCCGTAAGAATGAGACAGTACTGCAAAAATGCCATGGCTGTGGCAGAATTTATCCAAAGCAGCGACAAGGTGCAGTCGGTCACATATCCCTCGCTGCCCGGCAATAAGTACAAGGCGCTTGCGGACAAGTATCTCCCCGAGGGCGCAAGCGGCGTTATCTCCATATCCATCAAGGGCGGACGTGATAACGCAGTTAAGTTCATGGACAGCTTAAAGCTTGCCTCCAACGAGGTGCACGTTGCCGATATCAGGACCTGCGTCCTTCACCCCGCTTCGGCGACACATCGTCAGCTGACCGACGAGCAGCTTGCGGCGGCAGGCATCGACGGCGGACTTATCCGTCTTTCGGTTGGTCTTGAAAATGTTGAGGATATCATCGCCGATGTAAAGCAGGCGCTGGACAGCATATAACTGAACAGCGGGTGATCGTATTCCGGAAATTATAGTATAGGCAACACCTCACAAAGCACGCCTGCGCAATTTCTATACGATCTGACGAAAAATCTGACGGCACATCTTGTGCACAAGCTTTGTGAGGTGTTGCTTAAAAGAAAAGAGCCTTGGAGTTTCAAGGTTCTTTGCTGTTTTGGCACATGGAACAGCGGATATGCGGAGCAATATTATTGAAAACTATTGATTTTTTTATTTTAATGTATAATTTAAAGATTATAAATATATATAAAATATGTATTATGAATAGGCTCTGCAATATGATATAATATACTTGTGAAAAACTATACGCCGAATTTCTGAGCGTACTCCATATAGAATTTCGAAATGGCATCATAGCAGCGCATTACACTCTTGGTGATATGCTTTTTGTCGTTCATCACAAGATGTACGAACTGCCGCATCGGCATATCCTCAATGGGCTTGAATATCAGTGCGTTTTCATAATAGCTGTACCAGGTGTACTCCGGTGCAAAAGCAATGCCGAAATTTCTTTTCAGCAGCTCAGTCATTACCGGCGGGGAGTCAACATACATCGTGATGTTTGGCTTGAAATCGGCTTTCGAGCAGAAATGAGCCACATGCTTTGTTAACTCGTCCGATGTGCTCAGACTCAGAAGATCACAGGCTTCAATGTCCTTTTTGCATATTGTATCCTTTAAGGCAAGAGGATGACCTTCGGGCATTAATATACCGATAGGCTCCTCAATTACGACCTTTGACGAACTTCCGCAGTCGGGACAGATATCCGAACATATCTTCAGATCCCAGTCATCGCAGAAGCCATGATAAAAATGGGGGAGAGACCATGGATATTGTTTTCTCATTTTTTCTGCGACCTCAAGTACCATAAGCGACGTAGATTCAACAATAATGTATATATCGCTTTTTTCGCTGCCTATAAATTCGCCGATCTCCTTTTCGGCGCTGTCCAGTGCGGAAACGATTTCATCGCAGTATTTCAGAAAGATCTTTCCTGCGCCGTTAAGAACTATCCTTCTTCCGCGCCTTTCGAAAAGCGGTGTTCCAAGCTCGGTCTCAAGACGTTTGAGCGTCTGGCTCAATGACGGCTGTGCAACAAACAGCAGCTCTGCCGCTTTGGATATGCTTTCTGTCCGTGCTATTACTCTGAATTGTTTTATCTGATTTATTTCCATGCTGTATCGACTGCCTTTCTGTGTTTTCGGCAAAGGGGTTTGAACAACCGAAATACACATATTTATATATAAGCTGTATACTATGCAATTATATCATACAGAAACTATAATTGCAATAGAAATACGATTTTTTTCAGAATTCGGGAGGTAAAAATGAATAAGAACCGAAATTACTGCGGATTGGGGATAAAAATATCTCTTTCCGTTTTAGCTGTACAATTTGCTGTGTTTACCATTCTCTTTCTGGTGATAAACAGCTCGGTCTCGTCCTCTGCCCATGATAATGCGGTCAATAATATGCAGACAGCAGCTATCGACCGTTCGGAGATAATCAGCAATTACATCCGCTCCACAGAGGACACTCTCACAGCGTATCTTAAGGCGGAACAGATCTGTGACCTTCTCCGTGACCCGTCAAACGAGGAGTATTTTGCCGCTGCACAGGAATATACGGAATATTTCGGAAAGGATGTCGCCAACCTTGAGGGCATTTATGCCAGCAGCTGGGACACAACAACACTTACTCATACAAATTCCGGTGCGGTGGGTTTAGTCACTCGTCCTGATGAAGCGAAGCGCAAGCCGCTTCATGATGCTATGCTTGCAGCAGAGGGCGTATATAACACGGGCATAATAATCTCTCCCGCCAGCGGCAATCAAGTAATTTCAATGTATAAGGCTGTCAGAGGAGATGACGGAAATCCTATCGGTTTCGGAGGAGTAGCCATCTTCACAAGCGGTCTTGTCGAAAAGCTGAACGAGCTTCCTCTTGACGGCTTGTCGGAAGCGCAGTATTATCTGGTCAACGTCAATACGGGAGAATACATTTTCCACCCCGATATCGAAAAGATCACCACAATTGCAGAGGAAGGCTTTGTAACGGATATTATCGGACAGGTAAAGGGTCAGGCGGAAGATATATGCGGTTCGATAAATTACAGAGATGAAAACGGTCTTGAAAATATTGCCGCATATAACAGTCTGAGCGAACAGGGCTGGGTATTTATTTTATCCGATAAGTCCTCGGAGGTGCTTGCTTCCGTAAGACGGCTCAGAGCTGTGCTGATAGTCATCTTTTGGGTATGCCTTGTGCTTCTTACCGCTGTTGTATATTTCGTGGTAAGAGCGATGATAGCTCCCCTTAAGACCGTTGAAAATGCAGTTGTCGATCTCAGCAATCTGCAGCTTGACTCGGCGAATACTGTCGAAAAATTTGTTTTCAGAAAGGACGAGATAGGCAGCATAGCAAACGCTGTGAATATGCTCTGTCTTTCTCTGAAAAATGTTACGAACGATATCGGACGTATCCTCGGTGAAATGGCAGATGAAAATTTTGCTGTGGACACCACTCTGAACAAGACCTGCTACATAGGCGATTTCAAGGCGCTGTCCGACGATCTTGACGCTATCAAAAACAAGCTGTCGAACGTGCTGAACAATATCTATTCGGCGGCAGATCAGGTAAATTCCGGCTCGGGTCAGGTCGCTGCGGGAGCCCAGACATTGTCAAAGGGTACCGTTGAACAGACAGTCTCCATTGAAGAGCTTGCAAAAAGTCTTGAGAACATCGAGGTGAAGGTAAAAGCAAATCTGGATAACTGTACCGAAGCCCACAAGCTGATGAACAGCACATCATCTTATCTTACCGACGTGAATAATAAAATGAACAGCCTTACCGAGGCTATGACTAATATAAGCAGCTCCTCCGACAAGATAGGCAATATCATCAAGGCGATCGAGGATATCGCATTTCAGACGAATATCCTTGCGCTTAATGCGGCTGTCGAAGCTGCCCGTGCGGGAGAAGCGGGCAAGGGCTTTGCAGTTGTTGCCGACGAGGTGAGAAATCTTGCGGCAAGATCTGCAGAGGCTGTCGGCGATACTGCCCGACTTATCGACAGCTCCGCTGAGGCAGTAAACATCGGTTCGGATATTACTGCTCAGACTGCCGACGCTGTGAACACATTGGCAGAATACACGGAACAGTTAAAGAAGATCGTTGAAGCTATTGCCGAATCGGGCGCAGGTCAGGCAGATATGGTGATAAAGATAAACGAGGATATCACCAGGATATCGAATGTTGTCCAGACCAACTCCGCTACAGCCGAGGAAAGCGCTGCTGCCTCCGAGGAGCTCTCGGGACAGGCAGGCATGCTTAAGAAGCTTATCGGTACATTCAGACTGTAATATTGTGAAAAAATGCGCAGACTCTACACATTGCAGAAGTCTGCGCATATTTTTGTACATCTGACGATCACTGCAGCCCGGACGTCCTCCGCAAATGCGTTTGCGGTCATGGCAACGATCGGTGTCTGCTTGCAGCTGCTGCGGTCCATGGCGCGTATTGCTCTTGCAGCGTCGCAGCTGTTCATGCGGGGCATCCGGATATCCATGAAAATGATGTCATAATATCCGTCCCTGCATACAGTTATATGGATAATATGCAGATAATACTGTATATTTTCATTAAGGCAACACCGCCAAAGGCGACAGCAAAGTCAAAGACTTTGCGAGGTCAGTATGTACGACGGCTCCTGCGGCTTTGCAATAGAGCCCGGTATATCAAATTGATGTGGAGGCAGCTATCCCGACGGACTTAAGGGCGACGAGATACCTATCTCGGCACAGATAGTTTCCATTGCGGACGTTTACGACGCTCTCACCAGCGATAGGTGCTATAAAAAGGCATATTCCCACGAAAAGGCTGTCGAAATGATATGCGGCGGAGAATGCGGTGCATTTAATCCGCTGATAATTGAATGTCTTCTGGATATAAGCGACGATCTGGAAAGGGAGCTTCAGACAAATACATCGGGAATAAAGAGTAAAATGGGGATATCTTTGCAGGAAAAGGAATGCAATCTCTCGGAGCGCATACATATCCCTATTATCGCCATGACCGCAAACGCCTTTGAGGAAGATAAGAAAAACGCATATAAGGCAGGCATGAACGGGCATATCGCAAAGCCTATCAATGTAAACGAGCTTATTTCCACACTCTTGGATGTCCTTGGCAGGGAGAAAAGTCAGGTTTGAACGGGATATGAAAAAACGTATCTGTTTACGAATAGAAAATATTAAGGCAATACCGCTATGGCAAATACTCTGCGGAGCTTCTACGGCAGCGATGTGCTTGCTGCACCTGCATACAGCTTTACGGGCTCGGTCATCAAGGCGTATGTGGAGGGCTTTGAAGGCGGCATTGCGCCGTTTGACCGAGACTCACTGCCTGTTGTCAGCGGCACAAATCAAAGATTTGTGCCGTACTACCTGATTAATGTCTGCCTTGCCGCCGCTAACGGGCGGCAAGGTGCAGACATTAATTGACAAGGGCACTCTGCACGGCAGGGTGCCCTTGATTTTTTTACAAAACAGCTTCTTCCGATTTGTATATCCTGCCGATAGAAAAGCTCTTGACAAATCAGGTCTATTGTGATAGACTTATTATAATAAATACAGGTCTATAAAAATAGACCGCAAAAAGGGAGAGCTGAACATGTGCATATCGGACAGCGAGCAAAGCTTAATGGAGATGATCTGGGAGAGGGAGCCTCTGCGGTCGGGAGAGCTTGTCACACTGGCGGGAGAAAGACTGGGCTGGAAGAAATCCACGGTGTATACGGTGGTGAAGAAGCTGACCGTAAAGGGCTTTATCCGCAGCGAAAATGCGGTGATAACCGCGCTGCGCTCCCGCCGGGACGTTGTGGGCGAAAAGACGGAAAGCTTCGTGGATAAAAGCTGCGGCGGTTCGCTGCCAATGTTTTTGGCGGCGTTCCTCGGGAAGGAAAAGCTTACCCGCGAGGAGGCGGAGGAGCTGAAACGGCTAATCGACGACCACACGGAGGAATGATATATGACCGATATTTTCAGGACTGTGCTCAACATGAGCATAACGGGCGCATATATTTCCGCGGTGATAATGCTGCTGCGGCTTGCTGTGAAAAAGCTGCCGAAGAAGTATTCCTATGCGCTCTGGGCGATACTGGGGATACGTCTTCTGTGTCCGTTCTCATTTTCGTCGGCGGTGAGCATTTTCAATGTGCTTGTACCCGAAAAGCCCCAAATATCCTCGGGACAGATGGAGTATATCCCGCGGGACATTGAGTATTCCTATGAGCCGCAGGTCACGGTCTCGGTGACTGCGGTCAATGATTCGATAAACAGCACCATTCCCGCTGCCGTGCCCAACAGCAGTGCAGATCCAATGCAGACAGTCCTTGGCGTCTGCGCATGGGTGTGGCTTTTCGGCGTGATAATAATGCTGATATACACGGTATGTTCTTATCTTAAGGTGAGAAAAACCGTGGCAGACAGCAAATGCATCAGAGATAATATTTTCGTCTGCGGGAATATTGAGTCGCCCTTTGTGTACGGAATCATACGACCGGGGATATACGTCCCCGAGGGCGTGTCCGAGCAGGATATGCGGTACATTATCGCCCATGAGAACACCCACATAAAGCGGGGAGACCACATCATCAGGCTGATAGCAATGGCGGCGCTGTGTATCCACTGGTTTGACCCTATGGTGTGGATATCATACCGTCTTATGGTGAAGGATATGGAGCTTTCCTGCGACGAGCGCGCAGTGCGGAGCTTTGACGGCGATGTGCGGAGGGGCTATGCAAATGCGCTGCTCAATATGTCGGTGAAGCAGAATAAGCTTTACGGCATGCTTGCCTTCGGGGAGAACAGCATAAAATCGCGCATCAAGGGCGTATTATCGCTGAAAAAGCCGAAGACCGCCGCCGCTGTCGGGGCTGTTATCCTGCTTGTCATCGCGGCGGTGTGTCTGCTGACAAATGCAGAGAGCCGCTCCGATATCGCAGACGGCAGATATATCAGCGGAAGGAATATCGCCATGGCGGCGTACAGCTCCACATTCGGTGATGATTCAGGATATTTCTATGATTTTGAGGGCGATACCCTCACGATAACTCCCCGTGAAAATGATATGAGCAGAGCATATGAGCTTTCAAAGTGGACAGACCTGCCCTACTCCGCCGAGGAATGGGACAGTCTGACGGAAATGCTGCCCGGGTTCGATATGAGCGGATATGATGATGTGCGGTATATGAAGCTTGACAGCTCCTGTCTGCTGATCAGGGCGGACGGGGAGCTGTGGATAGCCGAGATACGCGGCGAGGGGATATGGAGCATTTACAGTCTTGTGCCCTATGACAAATATGTAAACGACAATTACAATCCTGCTCTGAACAGCTTTGAGATAACAAGGTCAGCGGACGGCTATGAAGTGCGTTCTCCGCTGACGGATATATATTTCTTTTTCACGGAGAATGAGCACGATGTTCTGCATGTCCGCAGAGATAGGGGAGATACTGCCGAGGAAACGGTAATACCATACCTTGGGGGCTTTGACCCTTACAAGACAGGGCTGTATCTGTCGGATATCACAGGCGACGGAACCGACGATATTTTTGTCAACACCTACTTTTCGGGTACAGGAGTCGTTGATGACGTGACCGCAGTGATAGACGGCAGCATCATGGAGGAAATACCGATAAACAGGCTCGAAGCGGAACGGCTTATCTCCGAAAGCTCGGCGGAGCTGCTGAAAAACGAGGACTTCACAGCCCTTGACCTGTATATTTCCGCAGATATGCCCGATATGGACGAAAATTATATCTATCCGTACTATCCCGACAAAGGCGTAAGGCGTTACGGAGGCATGATGTACGAGCTTGCCGACGGACAGGTCGTCGGAAGCTCGGTATTCGGATTCGTCAGGAATGAGAGCGAGTATTCGAAGCTGTACAGAGCGGGTATCGTCTTTGAATACCGTGACGGTGAGCTTGTTCCTGTGAGCATATCCGTAAGAGCGGATGAATCGGGCAGTACCATCCCCGTACACAATTCCTATGCTGCCGTGAACAAGGACGGTTATGTGTATAATATCCCGCTCGAAGACGGATATATTAATATCTCTCCGTACATATGGGGAGACCCTGTACAGGCTCCCATTGCGGCAGAGTACAGCGATAATTCGCTTCGTCTCTATCCCACCGAAAATGCGGACGGTCAGTATTCGCTGCTGCGTCTGCTCCGTGACGGCGAGAACTATTATTATGAAATTTCCGATACGAATTTTAAGAATTGGTTCACCGTTGACAAGGATATCTGGCAGACATTGGAAATGAACATAGATATGTACTCGCTGAGGGTAATGCATGCTGTTATCGGGGAAAGGCTCCCTGACGGGAAGTATATCGTTTCGGACGGAAACGCGGACTATACAATAAATCACGGCGGAGAATTTGACGTGGGAGATAATGTCACCGTGATGTATCTCGGCAATGTGCTTGCGGTGGATAATGCTGTGATGGACGTGGTGGAGGTCATTCCCGAAAATGCGGACGCTGCGTGAGATATCCCCGACCTGACCGAAAACGGCGGAGACGGATATCTTATAGTAAACGACATTAGAAATTGATGCTTTCAGTCTGCGCAAAATCCATATATGCAAGATTTTGCTTGACTTCAAGTTCAATTTCTAATGTCGTTTACTATAAGAACCTGTCTTCACAAGCATATGCGCACGTCTTTTCGGCAAATTTTGCCTAAGACTGCGTTAAAAATCCTTGCCGGGCGACAGCCCGCCTGCGGATTTTTGCCTTGTCTTAGACAAAATTATGCTCGAAAATCCGCA
>JALEMR010000050.1 GCA_022768245.1 Oscillospiraceae bacterium | reverse complement strand
ATTTATTAAAGGAATAATGAAAAGGCTTGATGAAACAACTATCACATGATTCAGATGAGTGTGATTTACTTAATCATCAAAAAATATTTCAGAACCTGTCTTCACAAGATATGTGTGCGGATTTTCGAGCATAATTTTGACGGAGACAAGGCAAAAATGCGCAGGCGGGCTGGCGCCCGGCAAGTATTTTTAACGCAGTCTGCGGCAAAATTTGCCGAAAAGACGTGCGTATACGCTTGTGAAGACAGGTTCTTAACTAAGAACTCCCACTCTTTTTGTTCAACATCAATCATCATTACACTCTTAAGTAAAAATTATAATAAACAGCAAAAAAAGGGCATTCAAGCTCTCCGAAGTGTTCTTTATACTCTTCCAATTTGGAGCGAAAAAGCTCTCCTGCTTTTTTTCCTTCCGGAGTGATTTTTAAACCTGTATATCCAGATAAATCAATATCAAACACTTTTATTCCTCCAATAATTTCAAAAAGTAATCATAAGCACTTGGAAAGAAATGATTTAAGACATTAACTTTTTCAGTATTGCCTTAAGTGCTGTAGGGTATCTGCGTGAAAAACGCAGGACTTACTTGACTAACCCATAATATTTTCATATAATATAAATAGTGCGTACTCAATAACTGCCCGAAGGGCAGTTATTGGCTGAAAATCCTGTAATACAGGATTTTCAGCGCCACAAATCAAAGATTTGTGCCGTACTCCCTGATCGACGTCTGCTTTTGCCGCCGCTGACGGGCGGCAAGGTGCAAGGATTTTGGGCTGAAACGCCAAAAATCCTTACACCCAACAACCGGAATAGTGCTCCAAAGCAAAGCTTCTACGCGCTTTTTCGGTTGTTGAGCAGACATTAAATAGTAAGTAAATTACGGAAATTTGGCAGAAAATGAGGTGTTTATCTTGGAGGACAACAAATACATTACGGTACATTCAAATAGAAAGGATCACATTGTGGAGATAGACAGGATACTTTATGTCCTTATGAAAAGAAATGACGCCGAGGTGCATGTTTACGGCGGCAGGGTGTATGTCACAAGGAGACCCTACAGCGAATTTGTAAAGGAACTGGGCGAGGGTTTTATGGAGATACGCCGAGGCTGCCTGGTTTCGGTAATCGCCATACAGGAGATCACAAAGGAGGGCGTTGAGCTGATAAACGGCGATATCCTGAAATATACAGCCCGCAGGAAAAGGGAGATAATCTCCGTTATGCAGGAAAAAAAGCAGAAGATAATCAGCGGTTATTCCATACCTATGTCTTTCGAGGAGTATCGCAGGCATTATATCTGCTTCGAGAATATGCCCTTCGCATTTACTGATATTGAGTTAGTGTTCAGTGAGAAAAACAAGGCTGTTGACTGGATATTCCGATACGGCAACGAAGCGCTGGCAAGACTGGAAAAGTATCCTCTCGAAAAGCTTATCGGCAGCACTTTCAGCAGTTTGTTTTCAAATATGGATACAAAATGGCTGACAAACTACAAACGTTCGGCAATTTACGGCGAGCTCCTTGAAATTGTTGATTACAGCCCCGAGATAGATACATATCTGAAAATTATATCCTTTCCTACCTTCAAGGGTCACTGCGGCTGTATCCTCTTTGATGTAGATGATATCGGGTTCACAGGCAGCGAGAAAATACTCCTGTCCCGTACGGGACTTAATGAAGGCAGCTTTGAGGAACACCGATAAAATGTGACGAAATGACAAGAATTTGATTTTTATGTCGTTTCGTCACATTTTTGTCACCTATTTTTTGAGGAAGATAATTTTTATCTGCTTTTTGTATCGAAAACGCTTGACAAGCCGCAAAAAATGATTTATAATATAATGTATGGCATAATGTGGATAATACAGACTGAATGTCACAGAAAATTTCAGCAAAGGTATGTTTTATGCAAGGAGGACTATTATGTTAAAAACGAAAAAACGGCTTTTGTCCGCAGGAATAGCAGTGCTGGTGCTTATCTCGGCACTGATAATTGCATTGCCTGCGGTCAGGGTATCGGCGGCGGAGCTCTGGACAAGTCATGCAGCTAATGACTTTGCAGGCGGAGACGGTTCATCAGACGCTCCATTTCAGATATCAAGCGCGGCAGAACTGGCACGTATGGCTGTAAATATTAACCAAAATATAGGCAGCGGTGCTTATCTGAGCAAGTATTATAAGCTTACATCAGATATCGACCTGAGCGGCTATGAGTGGGAACCCATAGGCACAAGCTTATACGCATTTAAAGGCAGCTTTGACGGCAATGGACATAAAGTAAAGAATCTGAACATAAGCTCCGGAAGCAATGTAGGTCTTTTTGGCTGCATAGGCTCAGGAAGCTGCATTAAAAATGTTGTTATCGAGAGCGGCAGCATAACCGGTTCCGAGAAGGTAGGAAGCATATGCGGCTTTAACAATGGCGGCAGGATCGAAAACTGCACTAACGCAGCTGCAGTATCGGGATTTTCCAATGTGGGCGGTATCTGCGGCAGAAACGTTGGTATTGTTACAGACTGTAAAAATTTAGAAAGCGGAAAGGTAAACGGAACAGCTCCAACTGCGGAAGGTCTTGGTTCTGATATAGGCGGTGTTTGCGGATATAATCAGGATTACTCCACAGATAAAACTGACAGCTATGTAATCAACTGTTACAATTACGCAGAAATAAATAACGGAAGCAATGCTCAATATAATAATGGCGTAGGCGGCATATGCGGTTTAAATACCGGCAACATTCAGAATTGTTACAATTTAAACATAGTACGCGGCAATTCTAAGATAGGCGGCGTATGCGGCGAAAACCAGGCCAATATAAAGCAGAGCAGCAACAAAGGCGATGTCACCGGCACTTTAGGAAACGTCGGCGGCATATGCGGATACAGCAATCAATCAACCAATTTACCTGATTTTGTGATCGATAACTGCTCTAACGAAGGTGACGTAACATGTACATATTCCGACAGCAGCGATTGCGGAGTGGGCGGCATATGCGGTACCTCCAATATCAGGATCAGCAATTGCACAAACTCCGGTAAGGTATATTCTCCAAGTCCCATTGTCGGCGGCATATGCGGCGAGATCGATGATAGTACGATCATTGGCTGCAGCAACAGCGGTGAGGTTTCAAGCTGGAGATGGAATGTCGGCGGCGTGTGCGGTATCAACTACAACAGCACAATAGAAAAAAGCTATAACACCGGCGATGTTTTTGTTGATGCTGAAAATGTAATTTGGAATAGTAATTATACTTCCTATGTCGGCGGAATATGCGGCAATAACTGGGGCAATTTTGATGATAATGAAGAAAAAATCATTTCATACAGCAAGATCAAAAACTGCTATAATACAGGAAAAGTCAGCTCCCCCGGTTATGGTGCAGGCGGTGTGTGCGGATATTCTGCATCGGGAATGATCGAAGGCTGCTATAACACGGGCGCAGTAAGCGGTTTTGGATCGGTCAGCGGCATATGCGGAGAAAGCCAGATCAGCATTGTTAAGAACTGTTATAATTCAGGCACATCGACAGGTAGCTATAATATTGGCGGAGTGAGCGGATATAACTGGTTCAGTCTGATCAAAGACTGCTTCAGCATTGGTTTTGTGAACGGTGAAGATAGTTATGTCGGCAGTATATGCGGAATAGACGATACTGACGACTACGGTAATGATTATGTTCATAAATATGACAATGGCATCGAAAACTGCTATTACAACAAGGATATCATCACGCTTGGCGGAATTCATAACGAAGATTCCGACAGCGTAAAGGGTCTTACCACTCTCGAAATGACCTGCGGCAATGCTCTTGAAATAATGGGCTTTGACACATCCGCATGGATCAAGAAGTCCAACGACAAGACAACCAAAACAGCGTACTATCCCTCGCTGAAAGCATTCAGCTATGCGCCTTCCGTCGGCTATGACACCAAGCTTGATTTTTCGGCAGAAAATGCTGATTCCAATAACCTAACATTCAGCGTTTCCGCACTGGTGAAGTTTGACGGAATGTCCGGCTTCAAGGCAGACAGCACGGCTCTTACAAGCGGCTCGGGAACATTTATTATTAGCTATGACGGCAGAAGGCTCTGCACGGGAACGGTTTCCGATAATACCGTCGTTAATGTGGCGTGCACCGAAGAAGCTGTCATTATTGATAATGCTGATCTGCTTACCTTTACTTACATAGGTACGAACTCGGATTATTTCGCAAATACTTCGGACGTAAGCGGGATCGATATCACAAACACTACCGACCCCGACGATAATTTCGCCCGGGCAGACCTGGACCTCACTACCGAGGAGATAATGGAGCTGATACCCCTCTCCCCCGAGGAGCTTGAACGCATCCAAAACGGCGAACCTCTGGCAGTCTATCTGGTAGTGATTGATTATACGCCCCTTGTTCCTGCCGATGAAAAGTTTCTCGCCGAGAGCGTACTTGCGGACGGCATGGAGATAGGCATGTACATCGATGTACAGCTCTTCAAGCAGATAGGCACCGACGAGCCTACGCAGGTCACTCAGACAAACGGTGATATCAGGATAACCTTTGAGATGCCCGAAAAGCTCATCAACACCGACAGCAATGTGACAAGAGAGTATACCATAATTCGTGTTCACAGCGGAAAAGCATCTGTTCTTTACTGTGAATATAACTCGTCAACAAGAAGGGGTTCTTTCGGTACAGACCAGTTCTCGACCTATGCAATAGCATACCGCGATACCTCCGCAGCGACAAAATATCCCGTAGATACGGGCAGCAGCGGACTTATCAAGGCTGACAAGTCATCGGCTGAGGCGGGCGAAAGGGTCACTATCAGTGTGGAGACAGGCTATATCGCTCATGTGTACGACAACAGCGGCAATGAGATAGCAAGAATAAGCGGCACAGGCTCCTTCATAATGCCCGAGGGCGGCGTGAAGATTACTGCCGAATATCCGATAAATCTTGCGCTGACATGGCAGAATTCATATATTTATTCCTATGACAGCGGCATGAACTACATCACTGTTAACAAGACAAGGAAGCAGGGCACGATCACCGTTGACCTCGGCAGTGAGTATGCGGGTAAGTCCTTCGTTATCTACGAGGGCAAAAAGAGCACAAAGGTCAAGGTATCCGAAGGAACTCTTGACAAGAACGGAAAATTCACTCTTGAAGTCGAGGACGGAAAGAATTACACTCTTGTTATTGAGTGATCAGCTGAATATTCATACACATACACAGACAGCCGAGCTGCAAATTATAGCAGCTCGGCTGTTTTTATGAGATTTATTTGTTTAGTATTAGAACCTGTCATCACAAGAAATGTGTGCGGATTTTCGAGCATAATTTTGTTGCAGACAAGGAAAAAATGCGCAGGCGGGCTGGCGCCCGGCAAGCATTTTTAACGCAGTCTGCGGCAAAATTTGCCGAAAAGACGTGCGTATACGCTTGTGAAGACAGGTTCTATAGTCTCGGGTCAACAGGCTCGCTCTCAAGGGCAAGCACACCGAAGGAACATTCATGTACTCTGTAAAGCGGCTCTCCCTTGACAAAACGCGTCAGCGACTCCATGCCCAGCGAAAACTCTTTCAGAGCCAGCGCCCGCTTGCGGTTCAGTGAACGTACCTTCAGCCTTTTCAGGTGAACGGGCTGCAGATACTCCGCACCGTAGATGATACGCAGATACTCCCGTCCTCTGCACTTGACCGCAGGCTGCAGCAGCTTGATGCCCTGCTTTGCGGTGTAGGTCTCGGGCTTTACAACCATTCCCTCGCCGCCCTTTGAGGTCAGCTCTGTCCACCAATCAACACCCGCCTGCACGCTATTTTCGTCCTCGGTGTCAACACAGAGATATGGCGTTTCCATGAATACGGGGTCAATGCCCGTTATGTATCTGCGGATATTCTCCATATGCCAAATGTGCTTTTCCTCCGAGAAGACCCGCCCTTCGACAGCAAGGATATGGAACGGCGCAATGCGGTAATCGTCAATGCTTTTCACGGTCCAGCAGTACTCACGGTATGCTTTGATGTAGTGTTCAATGCCGTCCTGCTTTGTCCTGAAACGTTCCAGAAGCATATTCGGGTCAACGTTCTGTCCCGAGGTGAGCTTATCCACCTCAAATGCTTTGTTCCGGCGTTCGCATGCTCTTTCAAGCGCCTTTACCGCTGCCGAAAGACTGCCTGCTCCCGCATTCCCCGTGGGCGCATACTGTGAGCGTATAAGCCCCTGCGCCTTTTCCGACCAGGGCATAAGCTCGGTATCAAGACATACCCAGTCGGTATCAAAATCGCTCCAGAAGCCTGTTTTCGTCAGAACAGCGTCAAGCCTGTCAAGCAGTGCGGCTTCTGTGGTCTCATCGTCAAAGAAACATCTGCCCGTTCTTGTATAGATGATGCCTCTCGTGCCGTCGGTGATGCCAAACCGCTTCAAAGCCGTTTCGGGCTCCCTGCACAGCACAATGACAGCCCGTGAGCCCATATGCTTTTTCTCGCAGATGACATTTCTGATGCCGTTTTCACGGTAATACTCAAACGCCTGCAGAGGATGCTCCAGATAGTCTTCCAGCTCGCTTGTCCCGCAGGGAGACATGGTTGGCGGAAGATATATCAGCCAGTGGGGGTCTGCCGCAAAACGCGACATTATCTCCAGTGCTGCCGCCGCATTGTTTTCGTGAATATCTATCGAGGGCATAAGCTCCGTTTCGATATGCAGCTTTTTATTGAAATCGCCCACCGTGAGCATATCGCCCATATCGGTGTCAACAGCCTCTTCAAGGGGCTTGACGGGCTCAAAATACTGCTTGAGGGCAGGAACGTCAACTATCTCCCTTTCGGGGTAGCGATAGGCTGTCAGCCGCCCGCCGTATACGCAGCCCGTATCTATGCAGAAGGTATTGTTCTGAGACTTGACCTCTTTGCAGGCAGTATGTCCGTAAACGATAGTTGCCCGTCCTCTGTAGTCCGCAGCCCAGTCAAGGCGGACGGGAAGTCCGTAGGAATCGGTCTCGCCCGTAGTCTCGCCGTAAAGGCAGAATTCTCTCACCCTTGCCGAGCCTCGTCCGATATACTCCTGCTTTATGCCTGCATGGGCGATCACGAGCTTTCCGTCATCGAGGACATAGTGGCTGATAAGACTGTCAATAAATCCTGCGGTCTCGTTCTTAAAGGCTTCGCCCCTCGCTTCTATCTCTGCGATGGTCTTGTCAATGCCGTGGGTCATGGCAATGCTCTTTCCTCTGAGATGTTTCAGCAGCTTAACATCATGGTTGCCGGGAACTGCTATCGCATTTCCCGCCTTCACCATATCCATTACCAGCCGCAGCACATCGGCGCTGCGGTTCCCTCTGTCGCAGAGATCGCCTAAAAATGCCGCTTTTCTGCCCTCGGGGTGAGAATATACTCCGTCCGTTCTCACATATCCCAGCTTGCCCAGCAGCAGCTCCAGCTCATCGCAGCAGCCGTGGATATCGCCGATTATATCAAAGGGTCCGTGCTCGTCCCTTTTATCGTTCCACAGCTTGGTACGGACTATCTCGGTGTTTTCGAGCTGCTCTGACGAATTTATCACATACACGAAGCGGAAGCCCTCATGCTTCAAGCCCTTGATGCATCGCTTCACGTCACGGCAGTGCTGACGTATCACACGCTCGGGGAAATTCCGCTCGGGACGGGCCTTGTTCCGTTCCTGCATGATCTCCTCGGGAAGATTCAGTACGATCGCCGCCGCATGGACATTCTGCTCCTTTGCAAGGGAAAGCACCTGCTTTCTGGCATTCTGCTGAATGTTGGTCGCATCAATGACTGTGAGCTTCATATTGTTGAGCCTTTTGTTTGCCGCATAGTACAGCAGGTCAAAGGCGTCTCCCGAAACGCTCTGACTGTTCTCGTCGTCGCAGACCATTCCTCTGAAAAAGTCGGAGGACAGCACCTCGGTGGACTTGAAATGCTTATGAGCAAAGCTTGTCTTGCCCGATGATGTTCCGCCAACAAGCGCAACAAGGCAGAATTCGGGTATCTCTATCCTGTACTTATCCATTTTTCGTAAACACCCCCATTTGTGTCGGTGTACCGAATTTTTCATCCGTATCGCCGATACCGCTTATTTCGCAGGAATATCCGAACTTCCCGCAGATATGCTCTGCCCACTGTCTGAACTCGGCTCTTGTCCATTCGAAGCGATGATCGCCGTGGCGGAGCGAATTTTCCTTCATATGCTCATAGTTTGCGTTGTACTCTATGTTCGGCGTTGTGATGATGACCGTCCTCGGAGCGGCGAACTCAAATATAGCACGCTCAAAAGCAGGTATACGCATAGGCTCGATATGCTCAATGACCTCCACTGCGCAGGCACAGTCATACCCCTCGAAACGCTTGTCCCGATAGGTAAGGGACGCCTGCATAAGAGTCAGCTTGTTTCTGCGGTGGGGCTGCATTCTGTCAAGGTGCAGTCTCTGCGCCGCTTTTTCAAGGACGCTCACAGATACGTCGCAGGCGGTGACCTGTTTTATCTGCGGCTCGTTCAGCAGAAGCGAGGTCAGTCTGCATTCGCCGCAGCCAAGGTCGATGACGCTTGATGCGCCGCTTGCAAGCACGGCATTTTTTACCGCTTCCATACGCTGTGTATTAAGGGGAGTATGCGCTTCCTTTTCCTCTTTGGCTTCTGCATTTTCGGTGTTATCCTCATCTGTGATATCATCGGACAGCAGGATATCAAGCGCTTTTCGGGCATAGCTTTTCCGCGCGGAAAAATAGCGGCGGGTGATCTTCTCCTTATACGGATGATCGGCAAGCCAGCCCTCGCCGTGGTCCAGCAGCTTATGTATCTCGTCCTCGGAGATATAGTAATGCTTCTGCCTGTCAAAAACGGGTATCAGCACATAGATATGAGCAAGCAGCTCCGACAGCTTGACCGTACCGCTTATCGTCAGGTCGATATACGGCGATATGCCCCATTCGGGAAAGCTGTCATCGAGCCCCGCGCGTTCCGTGCTGACGGTATAGCCCAGGGGCTCGAACAGCTCCTTTGCAAGCTCTGTATCTCCGTTGTCCTTCAGCGAGGAGAGACGGGCAGTGAGCTTCAGCGGCGTGTCTGCCAGCTCCCGGCGCTTGTCGCAGCGGCCGCTCATCGCCGTGCCGAAGATACGCACGATAGCCGTGCTCATAAACGATGTGGACGCGTATGGTCTGTCATTGACATAATCGAACAGACCGCCGTCTTTACTGCCAACTTTTCCCCTTGCCAGATCGAGGGGGTCTATATCGAGAAGAAGGGCTGCTGTGGTGCGTTCGTCGCTGACCTCGGGATAAAAGACGTATGCTTTGCCGTAGGACAGCTCAAACTGCTGCGCCCGTTCGGGATTTTTATGCAGCAGATAGCCGAGGTCCTGCGTATCATGTCCTTCGTATGTAATGGTCAATAACAATCGTTATCTCTCCTTTCGTTTATTTTAACTTTTTATTATATCATATGATCGGAGCGTTGTCAATACTTTTTTCGATATTTTTTTATCGGGGCATGAGATCCGAAAATTCTATGTCCTGCTGAAAAACAGCTTGAAAAAATTGCTGTGATGTGATATAATGAATACAAATCAATCGGCAGAAAGGAAATGATCGCCAATGAAAAAAATATCAATGCTTATCAACGCCCTCGACAGGATATCCCATATCAACCCAGAGATATACGGACATTTCTCCGAGCACCTGGGCAGATGTATCTACAACGGCATATATGTGGGGGAGGACTCGGCTGTCCCCAATACCGATGGAATTCGCAATGATGTCATTGAAGCCTTCCGTAATATCAGAATGCCCGTGCTGCGCTGGCCGGGGGGCTGCTTTGCGGACGAATACCACTGGAAGGACGGTATCGGCGACAAAGCACAGCGCAAGAAGATGATAAACACCAACTGGGGCGGCGTTTCCGAGGATAATTCCTTCGGAACACACGAGTTCTTCCGTCTCTGCGAGCTGGTGGGCTGTGAGCCTTACCTGGCAGGAAATCTGGGCAGCGGCACCGTTGAGGAGCTTTCCGAATGGGTGGAGTATATCACCCTGGAGGGCGGCTCGCCCATGTCAGAGCTGCGTAAGAAAAACGGCAGGGAAAAGCCCTGGAAGCTCAAATACTTGGGGATAGGCAACGAAAACTGGGGCTGCGGCGGAAGCATGCGCCCCGAATACTATGCAGACGAATACCGCCGCTATCAGAGCTTCTGCAAAAACTATTCGGGCAACGAGCTTTTCAGGATAGCCTGCGGTCCGAGCGCAGAGGATTACAACTGGACCGAGGTCATCATGAAAAACCTGAACCAATATCATACCAAGGGCATATCTCTTCACTATTACACCGTGCCCACGGGAGACTGGTCTCACAAGGGCAGCGCCACTGAATTTGACACCGAGCTTTATTACAGCACTATCTCAAAGACTCTTTACATGAACGAGCTCATAACCCGTCACACCGATATAATGGACAGATACGACCCCGACAATAATATCGGTCTTATCGTGGACGAGTGGGGCTGCTGGTATGATGTGGAGAAGGGTACGAACCCCGGCTTCCTCTATCAGCAGAACACCATGCGGGACGCTATCGTTGCTGCCTGCAATCTGAACATTTTCAACAGACACAGCGGACGGGTCATCATGGCAAACCTTGCGCAGGCGGTGAATGTACTGCAGTCCCTGATACTCACCGAGGGAGAAATAATGGTGAAAACGCCCACATATCATGTTTTCGACCTGTTCAAGGATCACCAGGACGGCGAGCTTGTCTACTGCTTCTCCACAAACGAGCAGGCGGGCGATAAGGTGCCGCTGCTTTCGAGCTCCGCTTCCGTTAAGGACGGCGTTATGACTATCACTCTTGCAAACTGCTCCCTTGAGGAGAGCGCGGAAATAGCCTGCGATATCAGAGGCTTTGAAGGTTCGTCTGCGTCTGCGAGAATACTTACGGGCGAAGTGCATACCTGCAATGATTTTGACGAGCCCGACAGGCTGGTTCCCTCCGCTCACCCCGTAAAGCTTGAAAACGGAATGCTCACCGCAGAGCTGCCGCCCTGCTCGGTGGTATGCGTGACCGTAAAATGAGCAGACCCTTCTGCAAAAGATGCTTTTTCTCCGAGCTGGACAGGGAAGGCATTTATAAGGAAATATCCGAGCTGATAGCCGCCCTGCCTGAGGAAAAGCGCGCCGATGATAAGGAATACCGCCGCCGTCTGGATATCTGCGGCAGATGTGAACAATTGGGCGAGGGCACCTGCGGAAAATGCGGCTGCTTCGTGGAGCTGCGGGCTGCCAAAAAGGATATGCACTGTCCCTCCGAGGGGCATTTGTGGTAAGATTTTAAATAATGAGAGCCGCCATTCCGAAAAAAGCGGAGAAACAGCGGACAGATACACATCGGTGAAATGCCGATGTGTATTTTTTTGCGGGGAGAGCGGGCTCATCGGACAGCTTCGTTCAGAGTACGTTTTTCATGGATTTAACATGGCGGCGATAGCGTATTTTACAAAGATGTTATATAATAAACCATATTTGTAAAAGGAGCGTTTCGGGATTATGGAGGGTATCGGTACACCATTTAAGAACCTGTCTTCACAAGCGTATGCGCACGTCTTTTCGGCAAATTTTGCCGCAGACTGCGTTAAAAATGCTTGCCGGGCGACAGCCCGCCTGCGCATTTTTGCCTTGTCTTCGTCAAAATTATGCTCGAAAATCCGCACACATATCTTGTGAAGACAGGTTCTTACCGGAGCTTTTCAAAATCCACCGCGCCGTGCTTGCATATGGGACATACAAAATCCTCGGGGAGCTCCTCGCCCTCGTAGATATATCCGCATATCTTGCAGACCCAGCCTGTCTTTTTGGGAGCTTCGGGCTTGGGCTTGACGTTTGCCTGATAGTATTCGTAGGTCATGGAGGGGTTGTCCGAGAGTACCTCACCGTCGGTCATCTCTGCGATGAACATGGTGTGAGTGCCCAGGTCTATCTCATTCACGACCCTGCCCGACATGAACGCATTGGTGCCCGATTTGATGTAGATAAGCCCGTTGTCGCTATAATGGGGAGCAAACTTGTAGGAATCGGGAGTGCCGAACTTCTGCGAATCCCGTCCGCTCTGAAAGCCGAAATGTTTGAACAGCGAAAAATCGGCGGTCTGGTCAATGACTGAAACGTTGAATTTCCCCGTGTTTTTTATCATATCATGGGTAAGATTAGCCTTGTTTACGGTAACAGCTATCTGCATGGGACTGCTTGTCAGCTGCATCAATGTGTTGATGATACAGCCGTTGTCCTTGTCGCCCTCCGATGCGGTGAGCACGAACAGACCGTAGGATATTTTATAGACGGATCTTTTATTCATGGAAAATACCTCCTTTAAGCAAATGCTTGATATTCTTGTTTTATTTTAACATATTTCTCTGCAAATGTCAACAAAAATTTTATGACAACTCACAAAAACAACAAAGCGGTCTCTGTTCAATTCACGAAAAATATTGACAGCTTTGTGCACTGTTTGAGGGTCGATAATCAAAGAAAAATGTCGCTTTTCATATAAAAAAATCATATTATATTGACAATTAATGAAAGAAGTGCTATAATTAATTACAGAAATCGTTTTATACTGCCCTCTGTTGCAAACAACAAAGTTGTTTGCAACAGAGGGCAGTATGTACGGCGGCTTTGGCGGCTTTGCCGCCGCTCGGCAATAAAATTGCCGAGCATTGCAAAATCGCAGATTTTGCAATAGAGCATAGTATATTAGTTATAGGTCTGTTATTCGTTACTTTCTTAACAAAGTCAACCCCGTTTTCCCCCATGTTTTTATTCTGCCGTCAAATTCGCGGCACAAGGAGGATACCTAATGGATAAAATAGATGTTAAGAATCTTATTTCAAATCCCAATAAGCTTGATGAACTTCTGAAAAATGCAACTATTGACAGCGTGATATCATATTATCGCTTTATGGAAAATATTACCGAAAGCGAGAAGAATGATAACGGGCTCAGACATACGATAGCCGCTTTTTCTGTCAGACGTTTCTCATATCTGTTTCAGACATATGGGGACGGCATCTGGCATTATCTGCTGGACGTTATTGAGGATTATATCTCCGACAGACTTGATGAAGGGGAATTTTTCACCCCTGCGTCCAACAATAAATATCTTATCCAGCTAAAAGGATCGCCCGAGGAGATATTCAGACGGCTGTACCTATATTTTGATGAGATCTCGGAAAAAATGGCTTTGGATAAGTGCCATATGAAGGTTACCTTTGCCTGCGGTATATATGATCCTTCGGGCTCCGCGGACAGCGTTTCCGAGGTCATCAAAAAATCAACGGCGGCTATGCACAGGGCTTCGCTGGCGTCATCATGCAGTACAGAGATCGTTTTTTACTCCGAGGAGATATACAAGTCTGTAGTCAGGAACAGCATTATTGAGCAGGATCTGTGCAATGCTGTGAAAAATAACGAGCTTATCGTTGAGATACAGCCTAAGTATGATATGAAAACGGGAAAATGCGTTTCTGCCGAGGCTCTCGTAAGATGGATGCACCCTACACTCGGAAGGATACCCCCCGATGATTTTATTCCCTACGCCGAAAAAACAGGATTTGTAATAGACATAGATATGTATGTGCTTGAAACTATCTGTAAATATATGCGCAAATGGATGGATTCGGGAGTAAATCCTGTGACTGTTGCGGTCAATCAGTCAAGACTGCATATCTCTGACCCTCATTATGTTGACAGCGTGTTTGCAATGATGCAGGAATATGATGTCTGGCCAAATCTTATCGAGCTTGAGACCACCGAGTCTATTGCATTCAACGATTATACTTCGGTCACGGAGATACTGCACAGACTCCACGACTACGGCTTTATACTGTCAATGGACGATTTCGGAAGTGGATATTCCTCCCTTTATATGCTCAATGAGCTTGAATATGATGAGCTTAAGCTTGATAAAAAGCTTGTGGAAAACATAAATCGCTCTGACAGGAGCATTGCTATACTCAGGCACATTGTGGCGATGGCTCATGATATTAACATGACTGTCGTGGCAGAGGGAGTAGAGACTGCCGAACAGGCAAGGGTCTTGAAAGATATAGGCTGTGATGTGGCACAGGGATTTTATTATTCTTATCCTATGCCGATCGAACGCTTTGAAGCGTCGGTGTTCGGGAAGATAATGTCTGATGAAACCTAAACCCTTTCGGATACTGAATAGAATTAGACTGCGGGCTGTATCAGTCCGCAGCTTTTTGTTATAATAATGTCTGCTCAACAACGGAAAAAGTGCGTAGAAGCTTTGCTTCGGAGCATTTTTTCTGTTGTTGGGTGCAAGGATTTTTGGCGTTTTAGCCAAAAATCCTTGCACCTTGCCGCCCGTCAGTGGCGGCAAATGCAGACATTAATCAGGTAGTACGGCACAAATCTTTGATTTGTGCCGCTTAAAATCCTGATTTACAGGATTTTAAGCCAATAACTGCCCTTCGGGCAGTTATTGAGTACGCACTATAATAGACAATATTTTTAACAATAACTTGATAAACTTTTACAAATATAACATATTATACCTATTGACAAAGTAGGCAAATTGTGAT
>JALEMR010000048.1 GCA_022768245.1 Oscillospiraceae bacterium | reverse complement strand
AATAATTATAATAGATATAAAAATATTATCTAAAACTATGAAAATATCGTCAAGGCAGGGATAAAAATGTCTGTTGTTGATTACAGTGTACTGAATAAAGTGGATCATAGCTTAAATCCTCCCTTTAAATCAGATGAAACGGGACTGCACGGAAATGCTGAATTTCCCATAGCTGTTTATCATGCCGATGTTACAGATAATTTTGTAAGCTGTCATTGGCACGAAGAGCTTGAATTCGGTTTTGTGGTTGAGGGCAGTGTACTTATTGAATGCGGAAAAAACAAATACACATTGAACAAAGACGATATATATTTTATAAACAGCAATACTCTTCACGCAATGTTTAAAGCCGACTTGCAACCCAAAAGCGCATTTCGCTCAGTGGTTGTACACGGTTCGGTGATCGGCGGAAAGGAGAACAGCGTTTTCAATCGGAAATATCTTCTCCCCATAACAGATAACAACGGTTTGCGTGAACTGGTATTTACTGCAAAGGACAGCAGCTATTCAAAGATTTATGGACTGCTTACAAATATATGGAATGCGGAAAATATTAAAGTCCCGTATCATGAGCTTATTGTCCGAAATGAACTTTCGGAGCTTTTTCGGATACTTCTGCAGCTATCCGAAAATAACAGAACAGCACCTTCGTCATCAAGCATCGTGCAGGAAACAAGGCTGCGTGATATAATGCTGTTTATCCATGACCATTATGCCGAAAAGATAACCCTTGAAGATATGGCATCAGCCGCATTCATCAGCAAAAGTGAGGTGCTCAGATGCTTTAAGAATATAACGGGGCAATCTCCTTTTGAATACCTGAAAAATTATCGTCTGCGCAATGCTGCATATATGATACAGAATACTTCGGACTCCATCAACACTATCTGCGGACTTTGCGGCTTTGACGACCACAGCTATTTTTCCAAGGTATTCAAAGCAGCTTACGGGTGCAGTCCGAGAGATTATAAAAAATAAAATTATAGTCAGCACCGCACAAGCTTTGTGCGGTGCTGACATGATTTATGGGCTCTCAAAGCTTATTCATCAAATGGGATAAACGATATCCTCTCATATTCGGCAGTTAGAGGAAGGCTGCTGTCGTCGAAGGCATTCAGCCAGCCGTCCACGCCTGTGCCGCACCATGCGTTCATCATTATCTTGCTTTCGGTCACGGGGATGTTTTCATTAACGGAATAGACCTCTTCGCCGTCCACGAACCATGATATGCTGTCCTTGTGCCACTCAAAGGCATAATCGTGGAAATCCTCCGAGGAATCAAAGCCCAGATCGTACAGATATTCGTGATCTCCCTTGCCGTTTGTGAAGTAGTTGAACTGTACTTTTGTGGTGTCTTTGCCGAGTATCTCAATGTCTATCTCGTCCCATGGATTGTTGTCCGAGGGACCGGTATATGTAAAGAATGAGGTGACTACTCCGTCGTTTTTGATAGCCTTCATGCTGACCTCATATCTGCCGAAGCCGTAAAAGTCCTTTGAGCGATACTCCGCGCCCGAATAGGGGACAGTCCCGCCCTTTGAGTCGGTGTCGATGATAAGCTGCATCCTTCCGTTTTCGAAGGTGCAGTTTTCCTTACGCCATGTGACGTTGAACATGCTGCCGTTGCACCAGCCGTCCGCAGGCTCGAACAATGATGAGCTTCCGTTTGCGAAGGTGACCTCCGAGATATCTTCGCTCACAGCGGGGATATCCTCCGCCTGCTCTCCGCAGGAGCAGAGCACTGTCCCGCATGAAGCTGCCGCTATAAATGCTGCTATGATTTTTCTTATATACATAATAATTCCTCCGTTCGGTGATATCTTTTTACATAGTATACTCCCCGAAAAGAGAATTGTATATCAATATTTTGACTTTAATATCTCTATTTTGATTTTTTGTGCGTTTGCTCACCCCAGTTTGAGCGGTAGTATTTCCTGCGGAACTCATTGGGAGTCATTCCCGTATATTTTTTAAATGTGCTGATAAAATGGCTGTGAGAATTGAACGCAAGATAATTCCCGATATCCAGCGGAGAATAATCGGAATATCTCAGCATATTCTGCGCCGTTTCCACACGCTTAACGGCTATATATGTGCTGACGGTCACGCCTACCTCTCTGCGGAAAAGCCGCGACAGATAGGAAGCGCTCAGCGACACATGGTCGGCGATATCCTTTTCGGATATCTTCGAGTGAAGGTTATCATATATGTAATCCATTGTCATTATTACGGGCTTGGAATATATTGTCCCGTGAGCTATCCTGTTCATCTGCACGGTAAAATCAAGGACAGCCTCTCTGTGCAGAGCGTGTATTTCCTCGGGCGAGGTGCATTTATCCGCCTTCAATATGTATAGGTCGCTGAGAGTGTATGCACTTTCCATTTCCATGCCGCCCTCAACGCAGAAGCGGGTTATCATGGCAACAGTAACGATAAAATGATATCGGAGATTTTTTAACGGGTCCTCGGACAATATACCCGTGCCGCTGCTTCCCAGAGGGGTCATAAGGCGCTTTACTCCCTCGGTATCGCCGATTTTCACGCAGTCGTAGAATTCAAATTCCTTTTCAAAGGGCGAATGTCGGAAGGCATATTCTCTGTTTAAAAAGGCTTTGTAGGTAAGCTCCTTTTCGGACTGGGGCATGGTATCATCTCCTATATAGTGCGTACTCAATAACTGCCCGAAGGGCAGTTATTGGCTGAAAATCCTGTAAAACAGGATTTTCAGCGGCACAAATCAAAGATTTGTGCCGAACTACCTGATTAATGTCTGCTTTGCCGCCGCTGACGGGCGGCA
>JALEMR010000047.1 GCA_022768245.1 Oscillospiraceae bacterium | reverse complement strand
ATGCCCCTTGAAAAAATGGCACAGTGGTATGATGGATATAAAGTGGGCGGCTATGATATTTACAATCCTCAATCTGTAGTCAGAGCCATTACCAACCGTATATTTGACAGCTACTGGACAAAAACCGAAACCTTTGAAGCCCTGCAGATGTATATCAAAATAGATATGGACGGACTGCGGCAGTCGGTCATCAGAATGATCGCAGGAGAGCATGTCCCCGTAAATACAGGCAAATTCCAGAATGATATGGTATCCCTCCATTCCGCCGATGATGTGCTGACTCTCCTTATCCATCTCGGATACCTCACATATGATTTTGATACCAAGACTGCCTGGATACCAAACAAAGAGGTCCGGCAGGAATTCATCAACTGCATAGAGGACGGCGGCTGGGAAGAGGTCATGAACTCGCTCCGCCAGTCTGACGAGCTTCTTTCCGCTACCCTTGCCTGCGACAGTGACAAGGTTGCGGAAATACTTGAAGAAGTTCACAGGAAAAACACTTCTGTTATTGCGTACAACAATGAAATGTCCTTGTCGGTAACGCTCTCCCTTGCCTACTATTCGGCAAGGAACAGCTATGAGATATTCAGAGAGCTGCCAAGCGGAAAAGGCTTTGCAGATCTGACATTTATCCCACGCAAGAGCGTTGATGCTCCTGCAATGGTCATTGAGCTGAAATACAACCAAACCGCTTCAAACGCACTTGAACAAATAAAAGAAAAACATTATACCGACAAGCTCAACGCATTTAGTGGTGATATCCTTCTTGTAGGGATAAGCTATGATGAAAACAAGGGGCATTCCTGCATAATTGAAAAGATAGCTAAATGAGAACAGCCGAGGAATGCACATATCCTCGGCTGTTTGCTTGTTCTATGAAATATTCGTATTTAATTGATCTTATGTATTGTCATTGATGATTTTCTCTGTTTCTCCAACGGAAAGGTGAGCAACATTTGCAATGGTCTGGATAGGAATGTTGTTCTTATACATTTCTATCATAATTTGTAATCTGGCTTTACGAGTTTCTTCTTCATATCCAATTTGAAAACCCTCTTCATAGCCTATTTGGAACCCCTCTTCATAGCCTATTTGAAAACCTTCTTTATATCCCTTTTCAAAACCTCTGTTAAAATACAGCAAACTGATATTGCACATATCATTACTCTCCTGACATAATAGCGAGCTTATGTGTTGTCATTGATGATTTTTTCAGTTTCTTCAACGGAAAGATGAATAACATCGGCAATGGTCTGGATAGGAATGTTGTTCTTATACATTTCTATCATAATTTGCAATCTTGTTTTTCGAGTTTCTTCTTCATAGCCTATTTGAAAACCTTCTTTATATCCCTTTTCAAAGCCTCTGTTAAAATACAGTAAACTGATGTTGCACATATCATTATTCTCCTGACATAATAGCGAGCTTATGTGTTGTCACTGATGATTTTCTCCGTTTCTTCAACGGAAAGGTGAGCAACATTTGCAATGATCTGGATAGGAATGTTATTTTTATACATTTCAATTATCATATTAATTTTACCTTTTTCAATACCTCTGTTAATATAGAGCGAACTGATGTTGCACATATCATCGACCTCCTTGTCAAATTCCCTGTTTATGGGAATACCGTATTCTTCGTGAACTATTCTCTTCTTTTCGGATGCGGGGATCTCCGCTACAAGCAGAGAATGCAGCATTCGTATAATTCCTCTGCACTCATTTGTATGGGAATCTCCTAAGCATACCATTATTACATTCATTAGGTCATAATCAAGAATGTCCTGCTTGGTATCTATGTATTTACCCGCAAGGTCATATCTGTTCATCTTGTAGAGAGAAATAGTGTTTCTGTGTTTCTCATCGGGAGAAGTGCATATCCATATTGAATACACCTTTTCTATCTTTTCATAATGAGAACCCGTGAATATTGTATTGAGCTGTCCCGAAATGAGCCTTGCACAATAGTATTCCGCACGCTTTATAAGCGGATATCCTGCATTGAAGTTGTTCTGTATCTCCAGATTGATTATCAAAGCGATCTGCCGATCTTGAGGAGTGCGGGCGGTGAACTTGATGTCGTATATCCTTTTGCCCTCCATTATGGAGCTGTCCTCGGTCGATTCACTCTGTATGACCGGAGCAATATCCGCATCGACGGGAGTCTCCGACACAGACACGTTATTTATCATATTGACGATATCCTCGGGTTCACTGTCGGTATATTCGGGAACCACAGCCTGCAGCAGCTTGGCAATTATCAGCTTTGATGACATTATCTTTTTACAGCAGCTGTCAAGATCGGGAGTGTTTTCTCCGCTGCTTGTCAGATCGATCATGTCTGCTTCATAGGTCTGCATCGGTTTTCAGCTCCTTTCGTGCTTTGCTGATTATATTATAGCACGGTTTTTAGTGAAAATCAAGTGGGATAGATGGTCTGATTAAATTCTGCTCCAATTCCAAAAATAACGAACAGTAAACGGATTCATTTCAGAATAATAAGAAGCATGAAAACAGTGTCTAAGATCTGCATTTATACGCTGTTTCCTTTAATCTTCGTATTGCTCCAGTACCGAGCGCAGATACTCTTTATAACGCTCCCTTACCGAATCGGGAGAGATGATCTTCACATCGGTCCCCATCTGTGCAAGGAATTTGTAAAAACCCATATTATTTGTCACATCGACGGATATATCAAAGGTCCCGTCAAAATTTTCGGATATCCATGATCTTCCGAAGTGCTTGACGATTTCCAGCCGACATGAATCGATGCAGTGCAGTCTGACATTTATCAGTTCACCCGTCCACAGATTTACAGAGGACCTGAGATATTCCTCAATAGGCACAGCCTTTCCATTTATGCTTAAGGCTTTGATCTCGGTTATCGGCCGACATTTTTCTTCATCAAGAATATCCACTTGATCCATTAATTCTATACGATAATGAGTTGCATTTTCATGTCCTTCGGTGTTTGCTATGAGGAAATACTCATTATCATACAGGACTGTATAATACGGACTGACCGTGTAGACATGACCGTCACGCTTATGTACAAGTTCATTGCCTTTGAATTCAAAATACTTGAATGTCAGCTTTTTCTTCTCTTTTATAGCCTGAATTATCAGGCTGAAATAATCAAGAAAATGTGTGCCGTTTATCTTCCGGCTTTTGTCCGAGATGACTGAATTGCGGATAAGCTCTCTGCCTGTCGGAGTTGCATGATACATTATCTTTTGAAGTATCTCATTGCTGTTTTTTTCGTCAAGATACTTACCCGATGCAATATAGTCGGAAAAAAGCTTCAGTTCATAGTCCTCAAAGGCTCTTCTGCCCATATACCAGCCATCGCGGCCGTTAGCGGCTTTTTCGATCTCAAAGTCAACTTCCGTCATTGAGCTTAGCGTTTCAATATCACGCATAACGGATTTGCGTTCCGCTTCAATTCCGAAGCCCTTAAGCTTTGCAATTATCCCTGTGGTGTTAATGGGATGATCTATGTCGGTATCCTTTAATATCTGCAGGATACGAATGAGCTTTTCCTTGTTATTCATATCAGCATTTACAGAAGCGATTTAAGTAAGCCGTTTCCTGCCCTCCTTGATATGTATTTTTTATCAGTATATCACAAAAAAAGGAACAAGTCAATATTAAAATGATCATATCTGTCCCACAAGTGTCACACTATATGTGATATAATATGATCAAAGGGAAAAGAACGACCTTGAAAACAGCATATTTTTCTGCGGCTTATCTGCATATTATTGACATTTAAATGTCAATAAGTGTATAATATAGTCAAATACTTTACGAGGAGGACATTACAATGGAATTCAAAAATTATCTGGACCTTATCAAAAACGCCGACTATCTGCAGCTTCATCGGTACTATACTCAGACGACGATATTTGACACATTAGGTGTGGCAAGACAGGAAAATCCACACAGCAGCTTTATCAAATGGCTGCTGGAGCCTGATGCTTCTCATCAGCTGGGATATGCCCCGATGAAAAGATTTATCCAGACCCTGTGTCTTGCCCGGGAAAAGCTGTACATAGATGATAATAATAACGATCTATGGACAGGCAAAGAGCCGCAAAATTTTGCGAAGCTCGAAAAGAATGACCCCGAAGTATTCCATGCGCTGCGTTACGGAAAATACGATATTGAAAATTTCACTATCAAACGTGAGCATATAATAGAAAAACAACGCAGAGCCGACATCTATATTACTTTTGACATAGTTATAGATTCTAATATAAACCGGAAAACACCTTTCATACTGCTTATCGAAAACAAGATCAACAGTGATGAAAATGATAATCAGACCGTGGCTTATGCAGCCGGAGCTTTCGGACAGAACCCGGATTCTGTTGTATGCTGCGTGTATCTTACGACCTATAAGACATCGGAGATAAAATCTGCTGTTTTAAACAAAAACCATAAGCGCTCCAAAAAGATTCTACCTGCAAGCAATGAATTTCTGTCTCTGAATTATCAATACCTGCTGGACGGCGTAATAGAGCCTATGGAGTCGGTCTGCACCGAACCTACCGCAAAGGAATGGCTGAGCGAATACATAAGAGTGCTCGGTCAGGCAATAAAGGATAATGACAATGAAGATCCACTCGAATATGTCATGGCTATCTCGCAAAAGGAAAAGCGTTATGCACAGGCTTTATGGGCAGAACCGGAATTCCGCGGCGTTATCCTGAGTATTATTGAAAGCCTCGGTCCGCAGAGTAGATCATTTCCTCTGGATAAAACGGAAAAAAGCTTGTGGACAGCCTTAGGTTACTGCTATTCGGTCATGATACCGGAAATGCTAAAGAACGCAGGCGAATCGGAGAAAAAAGAGCTCAAAAAGCTTGAAAAAAAGGTGGGCTCGATCGGCTCGTCGTCAAGCATACGCAGATTTTCCTACAAAAGAAATGACGGGACAATAAATATTTATCGAAGTCACAGCAGCAAAAGTATCGGGCTGCTGTGCAGAGATATGCTTGAAGATGTTATTGTGGGAAACAAATTGAACAAGCAGCAGGTAAAAGATCTCCGAACGGAACTGCAGAAACTTAAAAACACCATGCTGTGTGAAGTAATACTGTTTGATGAAGAAATACCATCATTTTCTGTTCCGAAATATTTTTCATATACCAATGATGATTATTGTGATTTTCTTATAAAAGAAGGAAAGTATACTGCCGGTGAACTCACAACCTGTTCCATTGAAGAATTTTCATATGTGTTTTTTAGTGCAGCAGATATTCTAAGAAAGAATAATGACTTATACAGCTTTGATGTAAAGGATAATGACCCTTACCATCTTGAAATAAAGCTTGATGACGGCACAAAATGCTATATAGCCAAATTCTGGGGTTCAAATGATGTAGAAAGGCTTCGGAAGCTTTTACATGAGAATTATGGATTTAATAACGAATTAGAAGAAATATAATGCTCTGAAACAGGAGAGATTTTTATGACCATCAACAAGATCCGCAATATGTTCGCCAAAGAGTTCGTCAATAGTTGGGGAAAACTTTACCATGGGCTTATGAGGATAGATGAGCTGCTCGGGATAGAAGTCAACAGGATCATTCATCATTCCTGCGAAAGCAGCGGTCTTTTAGGGAGCATAGACGCTCTGTTAGCTGCATCTCCCGAAGACCTTTCATCACAGAGCAGTGGCGATCCGATGATCAACACATATCCCTACGGCGTAAAAACAAATAAGCTTTTCACGCGTTTTCTTGCCATATGCCGCGGCAAAACCAGATTAAAGACCGTACTTAACAGGATAATCTCACAATGCAGGAAAATGAGCAGACGTTTCCCGTCCGAGGAGCCCAAAACGGTATTTCTTCTGACCGACAAATGGGACAGCAATACATTCGTAGAATATGAAGCGGATCTGCTGAACTATGCGCTGCACGACAATATCTGGTTTGTTTTTCTCCTTGTGACCGATTACGGTGTCACTCAGATACCCTTCCTGCCAAATTACCGTGATGTGTTCAAGTCTCATGAGATACCAAGTAATGAGGAAATCATTACAATAGAAAACAATATCCCAATGAACATTTTAACGGAAAAGCTGCGCATATCTCCGTTCAGATTTTCATACCACGCGGGGCCGCTGAATGTGCACAATAATAAGGTGTATTTTTTCAACATTGATGACAGCACCTGGACAAAGCGCATACCTATGGGATTTGACTTTATCAGTGACCCGATAGCCGAAGGCAGGATAGATAAAACAGTTCTTGAAAAATTCCTGAGAATTGCACAGTGGCTCGCAGACGAAAAGCTTGTTCTTGAAGCTCATGAAAAAGCAGTCTTCCTTGATTCGGGACATTCGGAACTGGAAATTTTCGGGATGACTATTGACTCTTCTAAGTCATATACAGATATATCTGGCACATATTCCGACAAGCAGATAGAATCGCTCATTTCCGAAACAGAAACCGCATTAAATGAGCTTATCAATAATTGCGAAGCGAATATTATACGGGAATATTGACTATATCAAATAAGGAGCAATATCGTTATGAACAAAACAAATCGAAGGATAGACATTCACATACACAGCATAGCCTCCGACGGCACGGATACTATCCCTATGCTGCTGGAAAAGCTCAGGACTTCGGGCATCGGGATATTCTCCGTGACCGATCATGACACCATCACCGGGGCTTTGGAAATGCAGGAGCTTGTCCCCGAGGACATGACTTTTATAAAGGGCATTGAGTTTTCCTGCATCACTTCCGCAGGAAAATGTCATATTCTGGGCTATGGCTATGACGAAAACTCTTCCGGATTTCAGGCTGTCCTTGAAGAAGGGAGAGCAAAAAGACGTGCAAAGCTTGAACGGCGCATTGAGTTCCTGCGGGATAATTTCGGCATTGTCTTTTCGGAGGAAGAGTTGTTCGCTCTGCATAATATGAACAGCGTCGGAAAGCCTCATCTCGGAAATCTTCTTGTATCGAAGGGATATGCCGACAACAAAGATCACGCTATCAGAAAATTCATTGATCCCTGCAAAACGGAAAGCGACCGACTTGACGGAGCAAAGGTGATAAGCGCTGTTCTTTCGGCAGGCGGAGTTCCTGTCTGGGCGCATCCTCTCGGAGGCACAGGTGAGAGGCTTTTAAACGAGGAAGAATTCAGCCGTCAGCTTGCACTTCTGAAAGCCGCAGGACTGAAAGGGCTTGAATGCTATTATTCATGCTATTCCGAAGAGCAAGTGCAGTTTCTGTTGGAATCTGCGAAGAGTAACGGACTGTATATCAGCGGCGGCAGCGATTATCACGGACAGAATAAAACGGTGCAGCTTGGAGAACTGAACGCTTTTGGAAAAGTGATCTTTTCCGACCTTATCACATTGCCTATTAGGATTTAAAGTGCGTTATTGATATGATCAACAATCGTCCGAGAAAACATTTCGATTTCCTTACTCCCTTTAAGGTTCATAATATTTTTTCAGTAATTTTGTTGCACTTGACAATCTATCATATAAATTCATCAATAGATCGTTAAGTCTATAATAATCATAGAAATCCAGATTTTTATGGACTTAATTGTACATTTAATTCGCATCATAAAAGCTGACGATCGAATTCCTCACCCTTTCATTTATATATTCTATCTATGTAAATGAAAGGAGTGAATCATTATGTCCCAAAAACGAATCTTCGAAGCAGTGCTGCTGTCACTGACAATTGCCTACGCGGTAGTTAAGGCCATTGAGCAGTTTCAGGAAGGCAATACCGAATTGCTTGAAGAGTATCCGGACGAACATTACGCAGATACATCTTAATATGATAAACACAGAGCTTCCCATATCGGGAGGCTCTGTGTTTTTATCTGCGGAAAATCGAAACAAGAAACCAAAATTGAAGAGGAGATGTTATTATGCCGGCAAATGTTGAAAGTATGTTTTATGTGAGAGAAGCGCCGTGGCATGGTCTTGGTATCTGTGTTGAGGAATCCCTTGATTCTAAGGCCGCTCTTGAAAAGTCGGGGCTTGACTGGAAGGTCATTCAGAAGCCTATCATGACTGCGGACAATGAGCCTATCCACGGTTATAAGGCGAATATCCGTGACACGGACAGCAAGGTCCTCGGAGTAGTCACTGACAGATACAAGGTGGTACAGAATTCGGAGGCCTTTGCCTTTACCGATACTCTGCTGAATGAAGGCGTCCGTTACGAAACAGCGGGCTCTCTGCAGGACGGGAAAAAGATATGGCTCCTTGCCAAGCTGCCCGATAAGTACGTCATTGAGGACGAGCAGATCGAGCCTTATCTCGTGTTCAGCAATTCTCATGACGGAAGTGGCTCTATCAAGGTGGCAATGACGCCTGTTCGTGTTGTGTGTCAGAATACGCTGAACATTGCACTGGAGAATGCAAAACGGGTCTGGTCAACGGTTCATGTGGGCGAGCTTGCAAGCCGTATGGACGAAGCTTATAACACATTGTTCCTTGCGGAGAAGTACATGAGCAGTCTTGAAACCGAAGTCCACATGCTCAACAGTATCAAGCTGACCGATGCGAAGGTCATCGAGTTTATTGATATGCTGCTCCCTATGGACGATGAACCGACCGATATTCATAGGAGGAACATTACGCGGATACGTGAGGATATGAAGCACAGATATTTCGACGCTCCCGACCTCAGATATGTGAGTAAAACAGGCTATCGTTTCATCAACGCCGTATCGGATTTTGCCACTCATGCAAAGCCGCTTCGTGAAACATCGGGATATCGTGAGAATATGTTCGCCCGAACCATTGAGGGGAACAGTCTAATCGATAAGGCGTATGAAATGGTCATATCCGCCTAACTGAAATGGAGGTCGTTTAAATGGCAAAAGTAGTAGTCAATACCGATAATCTGTCATATGCCGAGTGGCTTGAATACAGAAAGTCGGGGATAGGCGGTTCCGATTCATCGGTGGTATGCGGGATAAACAAGTACAAATCTCCTGTCGAGCTGTGGATGGAGAAAACCAATCGTCTGCCTTATCAAGAAGCGGGCGAAGCTGCCTATTGGGGAACACAGCTTGAGCCTATGGTAAGGTCTGAATTTACCAAGCGCACAGGTATTGAGGTCAGGACGGTAAAGCAGCTCCTTCAGAGCGAGGATAATCCCTTCATGCTGGCAAACCTTGACGGGATATGCGAACACCCCGATCTGGGAACCTGCATATTTGAAGCTAAGACTGCCAGTGCATACAAGGCGAACGAGTGGGAGGATTCCATTCCTGCGGAGTATATGCTGCAGATTCAGCATTATATGGCGGTCACGGGATATAAGGGAACATATATCGCCGTGCTTATCGGTGGGAACACATTCAAGTGGAAATTCATTGAACGTGATGATGAGCTTATCAAAATGCTTATCAGTCTGGAAGCTGATTTCTGGGAGCATATCAGGAATGACACTCCGCCGCCTATTGACGGTTCGGAAGCGTCTGCGCAGTTCCTTGCCGACAGATTTCCCGACAGTGTTCCGAAGTCGCAGATAGCTCTACCGGATAACGCCGAGGATATTATCAAAGAGTACGACAAAGCATGTGAACAGCTTGCTGAAATTACCGAACGCAAGCAGAAGGCAGAGAATCTGTTAAAGGAAATGCTGGGAAACAATGAGATCGGCACCTCCGGCAGCAGAGTGATCTCCTGGAAAAGCATGTCACAGGAACGGCTTGACACTAAATCCTTTAAAGCCGAACACCCTGAGCTTTTCAAGAAGTATGCAAACAGAATATCATTCCGTAAATTTTCGGTAAAGGCGGTGTAACCTATGACATCGGAACAGCTTAAAAATCGGCTTAACAGCAAGGTCGAATCAATTAACAATGAAAGGAAGAATGTAATCATGTCCGAAAACGCAATAACTACCAATCAGGGATATGTAGCCCTGAAAAGCAACACCATTGACATTATAAGGCAGAATCTGAAAAATCAGCCGTTATCGCTTCAGCTCTTCGATACGGTAAAATCTCCGTCGGGCGGCTCAACGGTATTCACTGTCCCTGGGATAGCCGGTGACGAGATTGAAAAATCTATCACAGGGATAATTCTCGACTACACAACTCCGAGAGCATACTGGGAAACCTCCGATCCCGTAGAAGGCACTCCTCCCACCTGTTACAGCAGGGACAGCCTTGTATCCTTCGACGGCAAAGCCTGCTGTCACTGTCCCTTCAACGACTTCGGTTCAAAGGACGGTGAATCCAATGCAAAAGCCTGCAAGGAATGTGGTACTAGTGTATAAACTGATAATAAAGAACAGTAAAAATCCATTTATGAAGATTTTATATATTGAACATAAGAGGAAAATTATAGACTATATTGATCTGAGCATGCCTTCTCTTCTTAATACTTATGTCCATGCGATTCCTGTATAGTCAAAATGTGAAAACTGAAAAGATGATAAGCATATAAAAATCTCCGGTTTGTCTCCCCGAAAAATTCGGGAGACAAATCGGAGACAAATTACGATTTTTTATGCTGTTTCAGCAAACAGGAAAAATCTGCGTTTTTGACAAACCACGTAGATTAGCCCTTCATAGCCTCTTCAACCGCAACAGCGCAAGCAACAGTAGCACCAACCATAGGATTGTTGCCCATACCGATAAGACCCATCATCTCAACATGAGCGGGAACGGAGGAGGAGCCTGCGAACTGTGCGTCGGAGTGCATACGGCCCATGGTATCGGTCATACCGTAAGAAGCAGGACCAGCAGCCATGTTATCGGGGTGGAGAGTACGTCCTGTACCGCCGCCGGAAGCAACGGAGAAGTACTTCTTGCCCTTTTCAACGCATTCCTTCTTGTATGTGCCTGCAACGGGGTGCTGGAAACGAGTGGGGTTGGTGGAGTTACCTGTGATGGAAACGTCAACGCCTTCCTTCCACATGATAGCAACGCCTTCTGTTACGTCGTTAGCGCCGTAGCAGTTTACCTTAGAACGAAGACCGTCGGAATAAGCCTTGCGGAATACTTCCTTAACTTCGCCTGTGTAGTAGTCCATCTCAGTCTCAACATATGTAAAGCCGTTGATCCTTGCGATAATCTGAGCAGCGTCCTTGCCGAGACCGTTAAGGATAACGCGGAGAGGCTTTTTACGAACCTTGTTAGCCTTTTCAGCGATACCGATAGCGCCCTCAGCGGCAGCGAAGGACTCATGACCTGCGAGGAAAGCGAAGCACTCTGTTTCGTCCTCGAGGAGCATCTTGCCGAGGTTGCCGTGACCGAGACCAACCTTACGCTGATCGGCAACGGAGCCGGGGATACAGAAAGCCTGAAGACCCTCGCCGATAGCGGCAGCAGCGTCAGCAGCTCTTGTGCAGCCCTTCTTTATAGCGATAGCGCAGCCTACAGTGTAAGCCCACTTAGCGTTTTCGAAGCAGATAGGCTGGATACCCTCAGTGATCTTGTAAGGATCGAAGCCCTTAGCCTTGCAGATGTCAGCACATTCTTCAATGGAGTTGATACCGTATGTTTTGAGAACATCGAGGATCTGCTTTTCTCTTCTCTCATATGATTCAAATAAAGCCATTGTAAATTCCTCCTCTTACTGCTTTCTGGGGTCGATGACCTTAACAGCGTCAGCAACACGGCCATACTGACCCTGTGCCTTTTCGAAAGCTGTGTTAGCGTCGTCGCCGTTCTTGATGAAGTCCATCATCTTGCCGAAGTTGATAAACTTGTAGCCGATGATCTCATCGTCCTCGTTAAGAGCGATGCCTGTAACATAGCCGTCGGTCATTTCGAGGTAGCGGGGACCCTTCTTAAGAGTACCGTACATAGTACCTACCTGAGAACGGAGACCCTTGCCGAGGTCCTCAAGACCTGCGCCTATAGCGAGACCGTCCTCGGAGAAAGCACTCTGAGATCTTCCGTAAACGATCTGGAGGAAAAGCTCTCTCATAGCGGTATTGATAGCGTCGCAAACGAGGTCAGTGTTAAGAGCCTCGAGGATAGTTCTGCCGGGGAGTATCTCAGCAGCCATAGCTGCGGAGTGAGTCATACCGGAACATCCGATAGTCTCAACGAGAGCCTCCTGGATAACGCCCTCCTTGATGTTAAGGGAAAGCTTGCAGGTACCCTGCTGGGGAGCACACCAGCCGATACCGTGAGTAAAGCCCGAAATATCCTTGATTTCCTTTGCCTTGACCCACTTAGCTTCTTCGGGGATGGGCGCTGCGCCGTGAGCTACGCCCTGAGCCACGGGACACATTGTTTCAACTTCATGTGAATAAGTCATGGTAGTTTACAAACTCCTTTCAGTTTTT
>JALEMR010000032.1 GCA_022768245.1 Oscillospiraceae bacterium | reverse complement strand
TTATCCTTAAGCGTGGTAAAATACTTATTAGCAAAGCGGCGCTTTTGGAATATCTGGGAATCACATCATGAACAAAAATATGAGCATTATATGCCGACATATTTCTGATCACATACTTGACTTTACGGTAGTAAAGTGCTACAATATAAATATACAGGAGTATGTCATAAAATCTATGTTTATTTAAGGAGAATAAATCTTATGGCTACTATCAGAAAAAGAGGAGATTCTTATCAGATAAGAGTTTCCGTCGGTTATGATACAAAAGGAAATCACAAGGAACAGGCGATGACCTGGAAGCCCGAACCGGGTATGACCCAGCGGCAGATAGATAAAGAGCTTAACCGTCAGGCGGTAATGTTCGAGGAAGCTTGTATGCATGGATATAAGGCATCTGCGGTCAAGTTTGAAGAACTGTCCGAGGAATGGTTTGAGGAATATGCCAAGCCTAATCTGCGCAGCACCACTTACGAACGTATGCTCCAACTCAGACATCGGGTTTATCCTGCGATAGGGCATTTGCGCATTGACAAGATAACCGTTCGTCAGCTCCAGGCGTTTGTGAACTCTCTTGCGAAAGAGGGTGCAAACGAAAAAACCGGCAAACCCCTTGCTCCGAAAACAATTCGTCACAATCTCAGCTTTATCTCTGACGTATTCAGCTATGCTGTGAGAATGGAGCTTATCTCCGATAACCCTTGCAGCAAGGTGGTTATCCCTAAGGGAGAGGTCAAGGAAAAGCAGATCTATTCTCAGGAAGAAATGGAGCTGCTTCTTACAAGGATCATGGAGGAGCCTGTCAAGTATAAGGCGTTCTTTTTCCTTATCGCATACAGCGGATTCCGCCGCAGCGAGATGCTCGGTCTGGAGTGGAAGGACATTGATTTCGAGAATAATATAATCAGCGTCCGCCGCACCTCCAACTACACTGCCGAGCGTGGCACCTACACCGACACCACCAAGACCAAGCGTTCACAGCGCACCTTGAAGATCTCACCGTTTATTATGGATATCCTTCGTGAGCTTAAAGATGAGCAGGACGCAGAAGCACTCCGTCTGGGGGATAAGTGGGTGGAAACGGACAGGCTGTTTACCAAGTGGAATGGTGAAGAAATGAACAATCAGACGCCTTACGGCTGGCTTAAAGAGTTTTGCAAGAATAATGATTTGCCCTTTTATGGTATTCACAGTTTCCGTCACTTTGCGGCATCTTCTCTTATCTCTGCAGGGCTTGACGTAACCACCGTTTCGGGAGCATTAGGGCATTGCAATTCGGGAACGACTTTAAATGTATATTGCCATCAGTTCCAGACCGCACAGGCAAGGGTATCCGAGGCTATGGACGAAGCATTTGGATTCCTTAATAAAAGGAAGGATCATACAGCTTAAAGTGCAGCTGCGGACAGAAAATTTAAAATAGCGGACAAGTAGCGGACAAGCCCAATTTTCACACAAAAAGAAAACTCGCAAACAACGTACCTGCGTTGTTTGCGAGCAAATGAAATGGTGACCCGTACGGGAATTGAACCCATGATTACGCCGTGAAAGGGCGTCGTCTTAACCTCTTGACCAACGGGCCATGGTAGCGGCAGTGAGACTTGAACTTACGACCTACCGGGTATGAACCGGTTGCTCTAGCCAGCTGAGCTATGCCGCCATATAATCGCAAAAAAGAAACAATATATATAATTTACTTTTTATCTTTGCAGTGTCTGAAAGATTTCTTACTTATTTCCTGCGACTATATTATTATACAACACATACCGACAAAAGTCAATAGTTTTTTTGAAAAAAAGCGAGATTTGTTAATATTGTATAATAAATATACTTGTATTTTACAATTTAGTGTTATGATTGCACAGTATAGATATGGTCCCGTCCGAGGAACCGGTAAAAATCCGCAGACAATATATATCTCCGGAGAAATCTTCCTCGTCGGGATATCTTGCAAATTTCAGTTCATATCTGCAGCTTTTTCTTTCAGAGCTGTCGTCAGTTACAGTTTTCTTGGAATCCAGCGCTGAAATGATCTCCTCACGCCGGTCACCGCCGTTTTCGTAGCAAATCAGCTTGAAATTATCAGGTGATATCCTGTTCAGAGCAGCCTCGCCGGAGCATACATCCACTATCACTGTGATATCTCCGTTATCATTGATGTATTCTTCAAGCTCAAAGTCATATTCATTTCCGCTGAAGTTTTTTTTCACGGCATGGATCGGAAAGGTCTTTTCCGCTTCGACCTTGAAAAAATCCGTATGATATAAGAAATTTGTTTTCAGTCCCAGAGTAATCAGTATCACCGCGATCACTGCTGTGACGCCGATGGCTGTCAATGCCGCCTTTACGGTTTTTCTGCGGAATTCCGCGGTATATTCATTGTTGCTTACATATTTTTCTTCTTCATTTTTCATAATATTTCCTCCATTATGGGGTGCTCTCCGATTCGGAATACTTGTTGAAAAGCCATAATGCGCTGCGGTAGTCCACCCCTCTTACCCGATGTGATTTGGTATACTCCGAGTTGGTGTAGACGATAAAATCGCAGGAACCGTTAAACTGCTGAAAAATATTTCTTGAGATTACTATTTTTGATATTCTATCCTCGGGGACGAGAATCGTATGGAACTCATAACCGCGGCAGTATTTCAGACAGACCACCTCGCGGTTATATGATACACCGCTTGTGCAGAAAGCGGCTGTTTTCACGATTAGCAGCCATAATATGGGCACCTGCGCCATTATCATCGTAAAGAAGATGACGTCGAACCATTCCCTGAAAAGGCAGATAAGCACGCCTGCCGCCACGGTTATCAGATTCAGTATGATAGCGGGAGGTCCCACGTATCTCCAGATATATCTGAATTTAATGGGTATCGTGTCGGCTTCCCACTCCATGTCGGGGAAAATGCGCTTTAAAATGCTGCGCACTTTGGCAGATTTTGATATGGGGATAAAAACGGGTATCTCATTTTTGCCCTTGCCGTAGCCCGAGCAGTTTACATTCACCGACATTACACGGAACAGCTTCATCAGCAGATTCTGCCGCAGATCGGCGTAGTTTATGTGATCTCGCTGAATGTGATATTTTCTCTGAGTGAGAAAACCGTCGCTGATAGTTATCGAGCCGCCCCGCTTTTCAAAGGTGAAGTGCATATGCCGCAGAAGATTGCCTAAAAAGGATATGAGCCACCCTATGAAGATGATTATTGCGATAGTAATGGTCACGGTGGGAATCTTTGCGATAATGTACAGCGCTTTTTTGTTGACGGTCTCAGCGGCAGTGTTCACGGCGGAAAAGAAGGTGTTCTGAAGAGTATCTCCCACGATATCGCCCGCATTGATAAGCAGTGCTCCAAGGAGAGTCACTCCCGACAGCGCCGAAGAGAACAGCAGCGAGAATGACACGAGGGAACCCTTTGAGATACGGCTCGTATACACATTCTCGTCCATATCCTGCCGCTTTACGATGGAAAATACTCTGTCGATATCATCGTCGCGCATGATAAGCTTGATATCGGGGGAGGTCTTTTTCATCTCCGTTGATTTTGCGTCCGTATCTATGAGGATATAGGAGCATTTCAGCGGATACATCCACATATATTTTTCCGCGGTGACAGCGGATATCTTCGAGTAGGGGATCTCCGAAGCCTGCTTTGCGATAAAGCCGTTGACGCAGAGTATGCTGTCGTCGCCGAGCATATACTCGGTAAAATACCAGCGCAGCCATGCCAGCAGGAAAAAGAAAGCGATGATAAGGATATCCCACCACATTACCCGCATTAAATGGACGAGGTTGAAGCTGTAGGCGATAAGCGCGCGTACCACGGGGATAAGAAGTATCCAGAAATACTTATTCGTATACCGCAGAACAGCAATGGGGTGCTGATGTCTGATACCGCACCTTGCTTTATTTCGGCTGCGCCTTGCGTGATGAAGTCTGTGCTTTGAAAATTCCAATGGGTTCCTCCTAAGTCTTTCCGTTTCTGCGCAGGATCTCGGTTATCTCCCTGTAATCCTCGTCGGAAAGGAACAGCATTGCCATAGTGCCCCCAAGGGCGCTGACTATTATGAAGTTGAAGCTGCTCATAGCCGACAGGGGAAGGGATATGCCCGTAAAATACTGGATAGCCGAAAGCTTCATTATCTGTTTGGTCTTGGTCATAAAGCCCGACTGTGAGATTATCTCGGTGCTTGTTATGGTGTATTGAAGTGACCTGTGCCACAGCCGCAGGAAAATCACGGCGAATATAACATATGCGGCGAAGAAAACGATTATCGCCGTATAGATGATTATTTCGGGTACGGAACGCTCCTTTTCAAACAGATTGGGATACATTATCTCAAGCTTTTCAAGCAGGAACCGAAGCAGAGCGATAATGACCGCAGTGGCAAAGGTAGTCAGTGCCAGAAGAAAAGAATATCCTTTTTTATCGGAACGATAGGTTTTCATTTATCCTCCAGACGTGAATATTATTGGTAAAGTGCGCGGACAAAATGCGCGCTTTTATCGGAGAGCTTTATTATGAATATATGTATACAAATCTAATATATTTATTATAGCACGTTTTCCGTTAAAATGGAAGAGTTTCAGAAAAAAATCCAAAAATTTTGAATATTTTTTGTTCGGAAAGGGACTTCATACGGCTATGGAAAGAATATATACGTTCATATCCGACTTCAACGGCGTTCTCTGGGGAGATTTTTTCATTGCGGCAATATTTGCGGCATGCATATATCTTTCGGTGAAAAGCGGCTTTGTACAGCTTCATATAGGTGCGCTGTTCAGGGAGACCTTCGGTTCGGGGAGCGGGGGAGAGGGCAAAAAGCGTTTCCGTGCCATATCCACCGCCCTTGCCGCTTCTATGGGAACGGGAAACATTATAGGAACTGCCGCAGCCCTTGCGGTGGGCGGAGAGGGAGCGGTACTGTGGATGATAATTACTGCGCTGTTCGGAATGGGAGCCGCATACGGGGAGAACTATCTGGGCGCAGAATATCGCAGAAAGGATAAATGCTGCGTCCCGCCAATGGCATACATAAAGGATATCCCCTTCGGCAGGGCAGCTTCTGGGATATATGCCGCAGCCTGCATAGCCGCTGCCTATTTCATGGGTAATATGATACAGGGGAATGCGGTATGCAAAGCGGCTTCGTCGGCTTTTTCAATAGATATTCACATTGCCGCCGCAGTATTCGCAGTTATCGGCGGAGCGGTCATCCTCGGAGGAACGGAGCGCATAGCCTCAGCGGCGGAGAAGCTCATTCCCTTTGCTTCCATAGCGTATATTCTGTTCTCGCTGGCGGCGATAGCTGTCAATGCCGACAAGCTTGGCGAAGCGGCGCAGAGCATTATCCGCGGCGCATTCGGGCTGAAAGCTGCTGCGGGGGGAGCGGCAGGGTATATTATCAGAACTGCGGTAAGCACAGGGCTTCGGCGGGGGATATTCTCCAACGAGGCAGGCATGGGCAGCTCGGTGCTGGTCCATGCGCAGTGCGGCTGCAGGGAGCCTGACAGCGCTGGAAAATGGTCAGCCTGCGAGGTCTTTATTGACACGGTGATATGCTGTACGCTGACAGCCCTTGTGCTTATCACGAGCGGCGCGGACTATTTCTCGGAAACTGCGGTCTCCGACGCATTTTCGTCGATATTCGGAAGTGTTGGACAGCTGTTCATCACCTTTTCGGTGATAATATTTGCCGCCGCGTCCATGCTGGGCTGGTGCTGCTACGGGGAGATAGCCCTTAAACGCTTCACCGACAATGACCGTATGATATACGCTTATCGTCTGCTGCACATCGTGCTGCTGTACGTCGGGGGAGTATCGCAGATGAAGCTCCTATGGCAGACCGCAGACCTGTGCGACTGGATAATGATAACTATAAACATGACCGCCGTGCTCATTCTCTTCCAAAAGAAATCACACGGCGGGAAACAGATGATAGTGAAAAGTAAATAGCTAATAGCTAATCGTTATTGGCTATTAGCTGAACGCTATTTCTTTCTCAGGTAGACCTTGCGGAACCATTTTACATAGGCGCTTTCCAGCATTGCAAGGGTGATGTCGTACAGCAGGAATACTCCGTTGGCAAAGCACATCAGAATAAGTATCATATGCTCGCCGAGAAAGCCGAACTCGTCTGTCAGGCTGTAAACTCCGAAAATGCTTATGATGATGTAATAGGCTGCGATTATCGCCGTGTTGAAAACGGCAAGCTTGCAGAGCCATTTCAGCGGCTTGAATTTTAGCTTGTCCTCCAGTATCCGCCGCAGAATGGGATAATATCCGAAAAACATGATAAAGAGGACGGCGGCTTCCTTGTCGGGGGTGACGAACAGCGAAAGCACGGAAACTGCGGCATAGGTCAGAAATGCCCATGAGGAGCTTATCTCCACCGCCACAATAATCAGAAGGGCTCCCGTATATATCGGGATAGCCATTGCCAGCAGCGGGAAAACGGACGTCAGGAACATGAACATCAGACATATCGACGCCATAACGCCGCCCAAGGCTATTTTATAGCTCAGCTTGTTCAAAACGTCCCTCCTTTTGGAAAAATACCGTGTATTTTTTTCTGCATAATATTATAATTATACTACATCCGACGGGATATGTCAACAGCGGAGCCGATTTTCACACAGATTTCATGTTCAAATTATCCCCTTGATGAATATCTCCAGACCGATAAGGATAAGTATGGAGCCGCCCAGTATCTGCGCCTTGTTGGAAAGACGGGTGCCGAATTTCCTGCCGATAAGAAGTCCTGCGATGCTTATGGCAAAGGTAACGACTCCGATGATAAGCGAGGAAATGAATGCGGACAGCAGATCGTACTCTGCAATGGTAAAGCCAACGGATAGTGCGTCTATCGAGGTCGCGACTCCCTGACCGAGCAGCGCGGCAATGCCCACGCCCGTTTTTTCGTCCTCGTCATCGGAGCCGCCCCGTATGCCGTCAATGAGCATTTTTCCTCCGATAAAGCCGAGAAGTATCAGCGCTATCCAAGGGATAAACTGCTCGAATATCTCGAAATACTGCAGGATAGTATGTACGCATATCCAGCCGATAAGCGGCATTATCATCTGAAAGCCGCCGAATACTCCCGCAATGCCGCACATTCTGCTTTTTTTCATCTTAGGCTCGTTAAGACCGTTTGCCATTGATACGGAAAATGCGTCCATAGCCAGTCCCACTCCCAGCAGTATGCTGTTCACAAAAAATAACAGTCCCAATTCCATTTTTATCTTCCTCCGTTTGATTATTATGCAAAAACCCGTGTACAGCCATAAGCTATACACGGGTAAGTTTCTGAATATAGGCAGACTTATGTATAGCTTTACAGTTATACATGAGTCTCGCATTTTAAAGCAAGCCAGACTATGTCCCGATCTCCGATAAAACCATAAACGTGAGCTTCTCGGTACATAAGTCAGTATGTTGACTTGCTGCGCACAAAGCGTATGCTACTCCCTCATGGGATATTGCATTTCATATTATAACATTATCCGACAGATTTGTCAAGTGATTTTTGGGATCATTTTCAGCTTTTTATCGACTTGACTATCATATTCATCTTGCGGACCTGCTCGGAAACGGAATGAGCTATCTGTGCGCTTTCCTCGGCAGTCTTGAGATTGCCCGCTGTGCTTTCGGATATTTTCTGCATTCTTTCGTCCGCCGATTTAGCGGAGCTTGCCTGACTTTCGGTAAGTCTGATGATATCCGCGGACTGCTCGGTGCTCTTTTTGGAAAGAGCGATAACGTCGTCCATGCGCTTTGCGACGTTTCCTGCAAGGAGAGTGCCCTTGTCCACAGCTTCGATAGTGGTCTGGATAAGCGCGGAGGTGTTGCTTGCCGCTTCTGCGGATTTTGTGGCGAGATTTCTGACTTCATCGGCAACTACCGCAAAGCCCTTGCCTGCGGCGCCTGCTCTTGCAGCCTCAACAGCCGCGTTGAGTGCGAGTATATTGGTCTGGAAGGCGATGTCCTCGATAGCCTTGATAATGCTCTCTATCTTGTGTGAGGCTTCGGTTATCTCGTTCATAGCTGCCACCATGTTCTTGACCTCGTTGTTGTTTTCGATAAGCATATTCGTGCTGCTCCTTGCAGCTTCGGAAGCCTTTTCCGATTCGCCAATGCTCTTTTCGGCTTCATCGGTGATGCTTGCGATATCCGCAGCTATCTCTTCGATGATGCTGTGCTGGTCGTCCGCTGCGGAGTTAAGTGCGGAGGATACCTGCTCCATAAGTGCGGCAGAGTCATTGAGCTTTTCGGAAATATCCGCTATCTGCGCAACGACGATGTTCTGATTATCCATAAGCTTTTCGGTATTGCCCATCTGCTCGTTGACCTGAACGAGCAGCCGTTCGGTCTCCTCGTGGGACTCTCTGGAGGCATTGATGAACTTGAGAATACATTTGATAAGGTAGCAGATAAGCGCAGCGCCGATGTTTAATCCGAGGAGACCCTTGATAAGGAAGCCCATGTCGGCGTCCTCGTAGAAAGCGGATCTGAAGATAAGTCCCAGAACGGATGCAGCGTCCATGATGACCCAGTGGATAATAAGGTTCCTATGGCTGTAATAGATAGCCGCGATGGACATTGAAGCGAGCATAAGCGGGAACATATAGTGAAGCTCATGCTTTGCTGTAGAGATAAGGATTATCGTTATGAGCTGTGCCTGTGAAAGGATAGTGCCGCATAAGGTGAGCGACGCTTTTTTCTTGACGAAGTAAACAGCCGCCGGAACGACAATGCCCATAAGCAGTGTGACAACTCCGATAGCGGCGGCTCCCGAGGCTATATTGATGATCCCGAATGCAAGGCATACGCCGAAGATGATGACCATATGTATGTTGACCATTTTTTCGGTTATCATACCGTTTGTCGATGATGTTTGAGTATTTTCAGACATTGGATCTCCTCCGTTCGAAATGATTTTTATGATTTATTATATCATATTTTATACAGATTTGTCAATGGTTTATAATATTTTTCTCGAAAATACATGGATTTGATATATGTTTTCCGGTATGGTATAATTGGGATATGATCTGCGGAGGAAAGCTTTGCCGGGCGGCAAGGCAGACATTATTTGGGTAGTACATTTTTCTATCAAAACTTCTTGTTTTTTCCGACAACAAATGCTATAATAAAAGGTAGATTGTATAATGTCTGCTCAACCAAAAAATGCGCAGGTTCTTTGCTTCGGAGCAGCTTTTCGGATGTTGAGTGATCGCAGCCTGCCGCACGTCAGGCGTCAGAAACAGATATTATTACAACATCCGGTTGAAAAAATCCTAATATTTTTTCAAATGATAACCGACCATTATGAAAGGGTAAAGCAGTAATATGCAGGTGGTAAAATGAATGAACAGAACACAAAAATCAAATATACGCAGGTGATCTGGGAGATCACTACATTGCTCCAGAAAGCAGAATCCCTTGAAGAAGCATTGCGTACCAGCCTTGGGGAAGTGGTAAAGGCAGTAGGAGCCGAGGCAGGAACCATATGGTTTTACAACGTATCGGGGGATAAGAGAATATATCCCTCTTTTACTATCGGCGGGGCAGATCTGACAGGTCTTAGCCTGGAGCTTGGTGAAGGAATTGCAGGTACAGTCGTTAAAGAAGGAAAGCCGACCGCAGTCAAGGATTGTCAGAAGGACAAACGGTGGGCAGGCCGATTTGATGAGGCTACGGGCTTTGCGACGAAAAGCATGATCTGCGTACCTCTTGTGAATAAATATGAGGTCATAGGCTGTATTCAGATCATCAATAAAAAAGAAGGTTCTCTGTTCAATGATGATGATATAAGCCTGTGTGAAAATCTGGCTATGCTCACTGCTATTGCAGTGGATGGCAAGGGCTTGAATTTCGGATTTTCGGAAGAAAAGAAGTCTATCATTTCCTTAAAGAATGTTACAAAGACCTTCGGTTCGGGAGAAACAAAGCTCCAGGTTCTGAAGGGTGTCAATCTTGATATCAGAGAAGGCGAGTTCCTTGTGATTCTGGGCGAATCGGGCTGCGGCAAATCCACTATGCTCAATATCATAGGCGGTATGGATCAGCTTACCACGGGAACCTTCCTTTTCGACGGCAAGGACTATTCCAAGGCAGATGAAAAGACATTGACGGAATACCGCAGACATTCTGTCGGATTTATTTTCCAGGCATATAATCTGATGCCTACTCTCACCGCAGAGGAAAATCTTGATTTTATCGGAGAATTATGTGAAGATTCCATGAACGCAGCCGAGGCGCTGGAACGGGTAGGTCTGGCTCAGCGAAAGGATAACTATCCCGCACAGATGTCAGGCGGTCAGCAGCAGCGTGTATCTATAGCAAGAGCGCTTGTTAAAAAGCCTAGAATAATTCTCGCCGACGAACCCACTGCCGCACTTGACTATGAAACAAGCATAGAGGTACTGACCGTGCTTGAAGAGGTCATCAAATCGGGTACAACTCTTTTGATGGTCACGCATAATGAAGAGATAGCCAAAATGGCAAACCGTGTTATTCGCATGAAGGGTGGAGTAGTTGCGGAGGTTATCGTGAACAGACATCCTGCAAGTGCAAAGGAGTTAGTATGGTAAAAAGAAAAGCAAGGGCTAAACATCTTTTCAGAACGATAAAGAAAAACGGTGTTCCTTTTTTTGCTGTTGCATTTATTGCTGCAACCAGTATTGCTATTTTTCTGGGAATGCAGTCCTCCGCAGCAGCGATTTTGAAGGAAACGGATCGTTATTTTGTTTCAAATCATCTTGAATCACTGGAGATAACCTGTGCAAACGGTATCACAAGGGAGGATATCGAGGCAATAGCTGGCTGGGACGGGGTTGACGCCGCAGAGGGCGGATATTCCGCTATGGCGCTGATGAACAGCGAACGTGAAATAATAACCATACAGGCACGCTCCCTGTGCAGCGAGATGAACGACCCTGTTGTAATTGAGGGCGTTCTGCCAACCGCCGCCAATGAAGCGGCAATTGAAGAGAAGTTTGCTGATGAGCATGATATAAAGCCCGGAGATACTATCACATTAGAGCATGACGGTATGCTTGTTTCGGATACATTCAGTGTGACAGCGATCGTAAACGAACCTTTTTTCTGCTGTGCAGCTGTTAGTGATGCCCGAGGAAAAAGTACAGCGGGACTTGGTTCCGCTTCATATTACATAATGCTTACCGAAGGTGCCTTTGATCCCTCATATTACAGCGACTGCTATACAACTGCTTATATAAAAAATAATGCACTGGACAACTATTATTATTTTTCCGATGAATATAAAAAGCAGGAGGAAGCCTTCAGGGATAAGATCAATATTCTCGCACAGGAACGGGCACAGCTTCGATATGATTCCCTGACAGGTGACGCAGAAGCCGAAATAAATGACACAAAAACCGAAATAGCGGACGGAGAAAAAGAGTTGTCCGATGCAGAAGCGGAAATCACTGAAAATAAGGAAAATCTGGATAAGGCACTTGAAGAGATCGAAGCTAATCTCACACTTATGGGTCTTGACAGCGATCTTGATGCCGCACTTGATCAGCTTGATATGTTCGGTGAAGCGGGACTTCCCTTAAAGAATGCAATTCTTGATTATCAGGAGGGCATGACACAGATCAAAGATGCCGAAGCTGAACTGAATGATTCCCGTGAGGAACTGGAAAATGCAAAGTCGGAGCTTGCCGATGCAGAGGAAAAGGCAGCCGATATTCAGTTGAAGGACTGGATAATTTCCATAAGAAATGATGTGGGAGATATACGAGGCGTACAAACTATCGTTGACGGAATTTACGGTCTGAGCTATTCAATGTCCATTATTTTCCTGCTGGTGGCTATCGTTGTATGCCATGCGGCGATCTCACGAATGATCGACGAGCAGAGAACTCTTATCGGCGCACAAAAGGCGCTGGGATTCAAATCCAAGGAGATTCTCGACCACTATATGATCTACAACACACTGTGCGCTTTTCTCGGCATTACAATTGGCTGGCTTGGAAGTGTTTTTATCGTAGAAATACTGGTCATACATATTTTCAAGCCCAACTTCCTTCTGGAAAATATCCCCCTTACCTTTGCATTAAAGGAAGCTCTGATAGCAGCAGGTTTATGTCTGGGTGTATTTCTGATATCCACTTATGCAGCCTGTGCAAAGCTTGTTCGCATGCCCGCAACGGAATTGCTTCGGGGAGAAGTTCCCGTTCGGGGAAAAGGATTCTTCTTTGAGAAATGGAAGGGCTATAAAAAGCTCAGCCTTTATTCCCGTACCATGATAAAAAATGTACTCAGCGACAAGGGAAGAATGATGACAACTATCATGGGTGTTGTGGGCTGTATTGCCCTTCTGGTAATATGCTTTTCTTTGAAGCTTGCACTTGAAAATTCTTCGGTGACTCAGTTTGATGAATATTTTCTGTATGATAACCGCTTGGTGATCGACAGCAGTGCAGGCGAAAAGGAGGACTTTGAAAATGTTCTTCGGGAAGAAAATATCAGCTATACGGTCATTCAGGACAAGCTCAAGAATTTCAGGGTAAACGGCGGAAGCTGGGAAAATGCCCATATAGTTGCAGTATCGGATTTTGACGAGCTGTCCGGATTTATGAATGTCTGGGATATAAATAAAAAGAGAAGAGCAGATGTTCCCGAAAACGGTGTGCTGGTTTCACGCAAATGCGCAGAGCTTAATGGTCTGTCCGAAGGCAGCACGGTAGAATTTATGGATTCGGAAGGAAATCCCAAGGAATTTAATGTTGTGGGAATTATTGAGCATTATCTTTCCTATCATCTGTTTGTCACCACCGACAGCTATTATGAATCTGCCATGGGCGAGGAGACGGACGAATGCGTATTTTTGCTGAGCGGCGATATCAGCGGACTGTACGAAAGAGTTCGTGACATGGACGGATATTTATCTTTGAAGGATAACAGTGAGTTTGCAAAGAATGCAGACAGTATCAACCTGGTTATTCTGATATGCCTTGCTTTGTCGGCGGTTATGGCACTGCTGGTGCTTCTGAATCAGATCACCATGCACATTAACAGAAAATCCAGAGAGCTGGCAGTAATGCGTATCAACGGCTACACAATGAGTGAAACAAAAGCATATGTTTACAAGGATAATATTATTCTTACCATATTGGGACTTATTCTCGGCAGCGGATTTGGCATCGGACTTTCGTATGTGGTAATTCGAATAATCGAAACGGGAGCTAACCGATATGTGCGTACTCCCAACATTCCCGCCTGTCTTTATGCCTGCGCAGTCGGTGCTTTGTTTGCTTTGATCGTAAATCTGATAGCATTGCGGAAAATCAAGCATCTGAATCTTACAAATGTAAGCGGCAATTAGTTCGTACTGCTCAGTAGATTTACGAAAATACCGCACAAAGCCGATAGGAGTGCTTTGTGCGGTGTTTTGGATAGGGAGATGAAACACTTGAACTTGAGACGTTTTTCTTCAGTGAATCTATATTCCGATATAAAAAGCGTTACCTATTCACGATGATCGGTAACGCCTTAACAGCTTTGCGGCGGGGATATTATATTGCATATATTTTTCCGATTTTTCATTGACAATAGGAGATGGGTGTGATATAATAATTGAAAACGTTCGTTAGCTAAGGTGCAGCGTAAGGCGGGAAATACCGCTTATATTATTTATCGGGTCCTGTGACAGTCAGTGAGGAGTGAGAACAGCTGCTATATCTTTTTGTTGTTTTCCGCAAAAAAACGGAAATATTCTTCAATGCGCTCCATAGCCTCCCGTTTCCGTTCGGGCTCGCGGTCGCACATACGGATAAGAAGCGATACGGGCGATGCAAAGGACATCGCAAGCAGTTCGGGGTCGGTCTCTCTCAATATGCCGTTATCCATCATATTACGGAATATCCGCTGATACAGTCCCTGTACGCTGTCGATGCTGTACTTTGTGGTAAGAGCGGCGATTCGCTTACTGCGGAACTGCTCCAAAGTAAGCATTCTTCTGACCTTTTTTATCATAGGGTCGCTCAGAGTAAACTCTATCCTTTTCAGCGACAGAGTGATCAGCTCGTCCATTGAGGAAGGCATTTCCCCGGGGTGAGCCTGTGAGCCGAAGTTGGCTTCATAGTAGCTCTCCGCCTTTTCGATAAGTGCGTCAAGAATGTCCTCCTTGCCCCTGAAATGCTTATAAATAGACGGACCCTTAAGTCCTGCATTTTCTGCGATAAGATCGACTCCCACACCGTCGTAGCCTTTTTCGGAAAAAAGCGTAAGAGCTGAATCAAGTATCCTGTCTTTGGTCGGTGTTTTATCCATGCTATATTCCTCCTTGTATGAGCTAACGTGCGTTTTCTAAATATATTATAATTTATTATTATTTCTTTGTCAAGAGCTATTCTATAGTAAACAACATTAGAAATTGAACTTGAAGTCAAGCAAGATCTTGCTTATATGGATCTTGCGCAGACTGAAAGCATCAATTTCAATGTCGTTTACTATAAAATGCAGACATTAAATAAACCTGTTGTTTTCGGAGGAGAAGAAAATGAATAAGATATTAACTGCATCATATGAGGATAAACAGGAGATCTTAGAGCTGTACAGGACCATGCTTTACGGTCCCGCTGACTGGAATGAATACTACCCCAATGAGGATACCATTGAATTTGACCTGTCAAGGAATGCACTGTATGTCATGAAAAACGATGAAGGACAGATAATTTCGGCAATTTCCATTGATGAGGATGAAGCCGTTGACAGCCTTGACTGCTGGGACAGAGCGCTTTTCCCCGGCGCAGAGATATCAAGGCTGTGCGTCCGTAAGGATATGCAGCATCAGGGCATTGCCAAGCAGATGATGAGGTATGTTTTTGAGGTGCTTAAAAAGCAGTGTAAAAAAAGCGTTCATATTCTGGTGAAGACGGGTCATACAGCGGCAATATCATCATACGGCGCGATAGGCTTTAAGACTGTCGGTAATTGCAGGCTTTTTGATAAGGACTTTGTCTGCATGGAGAAAAGTCTGGACGATAATGATAACAAATGAGGCGGCTTATGAAAATTGTAATGATACACGGTCAGAACCACAAGGGGAGCACATGGAGCACGGCACATATCCTATTGGATAATATCTCCTGCGAAAAGGAGGTCGTGGAATTTTTTCTCCCCAGAGAGCTGGAGCATTTCTGTCTTGGCTGTTACAGATGCATTGAGGACAGAGAAAGGTGTCCTTTTTGGGAGGAAAAGAAAAGGATAAATGATGCTGTGCTGTCAGCCGACCTTCTGATATTTACTACGCCGAATTACTGCATGATGCCGAGCGCGCCGATGAAGGCGTTCCTTGATCTGTTCTTTACCAACTGGATGTCTCACAAGCCGTATAAGGAAATGTTCGGGAAGCGTGCGGTGGTGATCTCCACGGCGGCGGGCATGGGAGCAAAAAAAGCCGCAGAGCTTGTGGCGGATAATCTGCGGCATTGGTGTATTCCCGAGGTGATGACCTATGGCGTGCAGGTGCAGGCAATGAACAGGGAAATGATACCCGATAAAATAATGCGGAAGATAAACAAGGATATGCACAAGCTGGGAGTGCGCTTATCAAAGGAAAAAAGGGTGCATATCGGCATAAGGACAAGGTTCAGCTTCTGGCTCGGGTGCAGTATGCAGAAGGCAGACTGGGGAGCTTCATCCTCCGAAAAGGAGTATTGGCAGAAACAGGGCTGGCTTGACGGCGCTAAGCCATGGAAGTGATGTTTTTACGCTGAAAGCTTGCATTTTTGCAGAAATGTGATATAATATTATATAGTGCGTACTTAATAACTGCCGGTCGGGCAGTTATTGGCTGAAAATCCTGTAAAACAGGATTTTCAGCGGCACAAATCAAAGATTTGTGCCCTACTGCCTGATCAATGTCTGCTTTGCTGCCGCTGACGGGCGGCAAGGTGCAGACATTATATAAGGCAACACCGCACAACGCCCGCCTGCGGATTTTTTCATTGTCTATAGCGCAGACCACTACGCTTACAAAATTATGCTTGAAAATCCGCACCAGTGAAAAGATAACCGCTGCCAATGCAGAGGTGAAAAAGCTCGCCGAAAGGCACAGTCAGCGGTACATCGACATCAATCGCAGTCTCAAGGACGAACAGGGCAGGCTAAAGGCGGAATACACCATCGAGGGAATGCACATCAACGAGGACGGCTACCGCGCCGTCTATGACGACATCATGGAATATGTCAGAGAAAAATAAAAAACAGGGGGAAATACTATGGACAAGATAATTTTATCGGTAATTTATGTTTTCGGGCTTGTGTTCAATCTTTCGGCGTGCGATCTTTCCGACCCGTCTTCACTGATTAAACCCGAGACTTCAGTGACGGCTTCGTCCGAAAGCAGCCGTAAGCTGTCAAATCCCGACGCCACTAAGGAGGCACAGGCGCTTTTCGATTACATCTGCGGCACCTATCGGGAAGGCATTATTTCGGGTCAGCAGGAATCTACCTGGATGGGCAGCGACCAGTACGAGTTTGACTATATCTATAAAAATACGGGAAAATATCCTGCGATACGCGGGCTTGACTACATGAACGACGATTTCAAAGGCGTGAACAAGCGCGCCGCCGACTGGCATAAGCGGGGCGGTATCGTCACCATCTGCTGGCACTGCGGCTCGGATTTCAGCGGCAGCTGGTCGGAATCCATGAACACCGAGATAAAGGACTGGGATAAGGCTCTTAAAAAGGGCACTGCCGAGTATGATAAGCTCATTAAGGGCATGGATAAGGCTGCTGCGGCTCTTAAGGAGCTCCGGGATCAGAATATCCCCGTAATGTGGCGTCCCTTCCACGAGTTTGACGGCGCATGGTTCTGGTGGGGCAAGGGCGGCGCAGAGAATTTCAAAAAGCTCTGGATAATGATGTACGACCGCTATACCAACTACTGGGAACTGGACAATCTTATCTGGGTGCTGGGCTATTCCGGCAACGGCAGAGACTATGCAAAATGGTATCCCGGAGATGAATATGTGGACATTGCAGGCGCAGACTCCTACAGCGACGGCGCAAACGGCGGCCTGTACAAAAAGGTGAACAAGGTCGTGGGCGATGATATGCCCATATGCTTCCACGAGTGCGGACGCATCCCCACCGTTGAACAGCTGGAAAAGGCAGGCGCGGACTGGGTATGGTTCATGACATGGCATACCGAATTTATCACGGACCACAACGATACAGCAGCTCTGAAAAAGCTCTACAACAGCAAGTACGTCATTACTCTTGACGAGCTTCCCGATCTTTATTGATAATGAACTGTGACCGCATGCGGATATTATGCCGCATGCGGTTTTTTTGTTATAGAGTATTGACAGGACGGAAATATGCTGATATAATTAATTAAACACGTTTAATAGGGGGGTATATGTCTGGATAAGCGAAATATTGAAGCAACAAGAGAAGCGCTGCTTTCCGCGGCGGAAAAGCTGATGACGGAGTGCAGCGACCCGTCGGAGGTGACCTCCCGTGCTATTACCAAGGAAGCGGGAGTGAATCTCGCCATGATAAACTACTGCTTCGGCTCACGGGAGGCGCTGCTTTTTGAGGTGTTCGGCAGGCTGCAGGACCAAGCACGGCAGCGTGACCCCGTGTTCGACAATATCATAGAAAGCGGGATATCGCCGAAGGAAAAGCTGATAGGGCTGCATTTTGAGACCATGAAGATGATGCTGAAATACAGCAAGTACGTTAAGGCTATCACAAAATATGTGCTCTTAAACCGCAGTATTTCCGCCGAACGGGGCAGCCTGCCGTTTATACGGGAGCATTTCGGCGGACGAAAGACCGAGAGCCAATGCCGTCTTATCGCATATGAGATATCGAGCATAAATGAGCTGGCAATGCTGCGGCATGAGGAGATAAGGGAGGTCTGCGGAGTTGACCTCACCGATGAAAAGGTGCTCCTGCAGTATGTCACCGACCATATAAATATGTATCTGGGAGAATAGGGGAGAATATTATGAAATATATACATAAGCTGTCAAAGCTGCCGCAGGAGCTTCATTTCGGCGGAAAAGCCATGTCGCTGGACACTATGCTTCGGCATGGGCTGCCCGTGCCGAAAGGGTATGCTGTCGCAGCGGAAGGCTTTGAAGACGGAGCGCTTTGTCCCGAAGCGGAGGCGGAGCTTTCCGCGCTGATAAGGACTCTGCCGAAAAAATACACCTATGCGGTACGTTCCTCGGCGGTGGGTGAGGACGGCGCGGAGGATTCCTTTGCGGGCGCATATGATACGGTGCTTGACATCACTGCGGACAAAATACCGGAAGCGGTAAAAGCAGTTGCCGCTTCTGCGGAGAATGCTCGCTCCGACGTGTATGCCCGCAGCCGCGGCATTAGCAGGGGAAATATCGGCGCTGTGATACAGCGCTATATCCCGCCCGAATATGCGGGAGTGCTTTTCACAGCAGACCCTGTGACCGCGGGAACGGGATATATGTCGGGAAGCTTTGTCCGCGGCGCGGGGGGGGCTCTTGTTTCGGGAGAAAAATGCGACGGCAGCTTTCGCATAAATGCCGTGAGATACGCATATGAAGGACCTGCGGAGCTTGAAAGCTATGGAAAGCGTCTGCATGACTGCGCAGCAAAGGCAGTGCATATTTACGGCTGTCCACAGGATATTGAATGGGCTGTGCGGGGAAACAGGCTGTATATCCTGCAGTCCCGTCCCATAACGACAATATATCATAATGACCGCGAAGGCTTTCGGATAAACGATTCCCTCTGCGGAGATTTCCTGCTTTCCAAGACAAATGTCGGGGAGATATTCCTGCGCCCCGTTTCTCCCGCCACATACGGCATTATTTCGGGGATCACCGATTTTCTGGGAATACCGCTCATATCCGACGTCTGCGGTCAGCTGTACTGCAATATCAGCGGAGTATGCTCGGTGCTGGCGTCCTTCGGCATATCGGAGGAAAAGGCGTTTTCAATGGTCTCGGACATTGCGGGAGGGATACCCGACAGTAAGGATATCCCGCTGTTTCCCTATGATAAAAAGCTGCTTTTCAAGAAGTTTGGCAGGTTGATCACACAGCCTAAGCCTAAAAGGAAAAGCGGCAGACTGCGCGGAAGTAATATCCCCGAGCTCATAAACCGCATAGGTATTGAGCTTGTCGGGGAGATACACGGCATCACATCGACGGAGGAGCTTTATTCCTTCTGGGACGAACGCTGCACACCGTACATGACTTCCGCTCTTAAATCTATTGTAACGGGACTGTCGGTGAAGCCTCTGCTTTACACCCGAAAGAAGCTGGAAGAGGTCTGCGGTGCGGAGCTTGCGGACAGACTGCTTTCCTGCCGCTCTGCGGAAAATGCTCCCGAAAGTCTGGGAATGCTCATTGCTGTCGAGGACGTGCTCGGCGGCAGAATGACAAAAGCCGAATACACCGAAAGATACGGTCATCGTCACACAGACGAAATGGAATTATCCATGCCATATCCGTATGAGGACCCCGATTTCCCCGATAATGTTATCCGCGAATATAAGGAGTCGGGAGCGGACGTGCTTCGGATGAAGGCCGACTGTGAAAAGCGCAGCCGTGAAGCGGAGGAGGAATTCCTGCGGCAGTATCCGAAAAAGGCTGCATGGCTAAATAAGCTTTTGGATAAATACACTGCGGCGGTCTGCGGACGTGAGAGCATACGCAGCGGCGCTTTGAGGATATTCTGCGTTATCCGCGAGTATCTGCTTAAGGCAGGGGAGTTGACGGGTCTCGGCGATGATATTTTCATGCTGTACATCGACGAAACGAGGGAGCTTCTTTCGGGGAAAAAGGGCGCTGCCGACAGGATACCCGAGAGAAAGAGAATATATGAAGAGCAGCTGGCAATGCCGAATTTCCCGAGTATTATCCGCGGCAGATATGTTCCAGATGAAAATAACGGGGACGATATCATATCCGACGGCAATAGTATAATCTGCGGCTCTGCGGGCTCCTGCGGCATTGCGGAGGGGTATGTACGGGTGCTGACCTCTTCGGACGACGCGGACAGCATTGAAAAGGGAGAGATACTGGTAGTCCCTGCGGCGAATATCGGCTGGGTGAGAGTATTCCCGAAGATATCCGCTCTTGTGACCGACGTGGGCGCGCCCCTTTCCCATGCGGTGATAGTGGCGCGGGAGCTGGGAATTCCTGCGGCGGAGATACCCGCCGGAAAGGGTTTCTCCGTCATCGCCACAGCAAACACCCGCGATAAGTGAGTTAACGAGATGTCCTCTGCGCTGAAAAGACGATTTAATATAGTAGTCCTCCCCGCGCCCGCGGATATGCAGACCGAGATAGATATCGTCAAGACCCGCGTGGCGCAGATGTCGGACAGCTTCAGGCTGAACTCCGCACTCCCCGACGACAGCGCCTTTGAAAAGGTAGTCACCATATTTCGTGAGCTGCGAAACGGTCAGACCCTCGACGGACAGATCAAGCTGAAAACCACATCGGGCGTGCAGCTGGGCGGCGGCACGGACATCAAAAGATCGGTGGCATACTGTTCGGAGCTTGTTTCCAAGCCCGAAAAGACGACTATGTTTATAGTGACCACCTGTACGAGGGCGGAAATCGGAACGGACTTATCCGCAGGATAGGGGAGCTTAAGGGATCGGGAGTGAATGTGATAGTGCTGCTGGCGATATCCGACAGCTGAAAGCCCTGTTATGACAGTCAGATGGCGGAAAGGATATCGGCGCTGGAGGTGTCCTGCTTTGCCTGTTCGCCCGAGCGGCTGCCCGAGCTGCTTGAAGCGGCGCTGAAAAAGCGGAGCCTTAAAAGCTTTGAAAAAATGAAATGAAATATGCCCGATAAATGCAGATCGTGCATTTGTCGGGCATAAATACTATCGGATAAATTATCTCAGATTAGCCTTAACGAGATTTGCCTCATGCTCTTCAAGAGTTTCGGCGTAGAATACCTCGCCTGTGTCAAGGTCGGCGCAGAAGAAATAATAGTCCGTATCGGCAGGGTAAAGCACCGCGGAAATTGCGTCAAGTCCGGGATTGCAGATAGGTCCGGGAGGAAGTCCCTCGCCCTTGTAGGTATCGTATGCGGTGAACATCTGCTCGTCGGGTATCTCTATGTTGGGCTTGATGACGTTGTTTACGTACTTGGTGGTGGGATCGGATTCAAGCCGCGGGAAATCCTTGCTTTTCAGTCGGTTCTGGAAAACGGAGGATATCTTCTTCATATCGGAGAAGCTCTGCGCCTCTGCCTGCACCATTGAAGCAAGGGTGATCGTTTCCTCCAGTGTAAGCCCCAGATCCTCCATTCTGCCGTAATAGTCGGGGGTGAGCTTGTTTTCGAAATTGCGGTAGAATTTCTTAGCTACGACTTCCGGCTCTTCTTCCTTGTAGAAAGTGTATGTATCGGGGAAGAGATAGCCCTCCATTTTCAGGAACTTTTCGGAGCTTGTGGTCACAAGCTTTTCAAAGTCAAAGCCGAAGGAAGACGAATTGAAAATGTATATGAATCTGTCCGCCTCGCATACGCCGTTTTCTTCGAGAAGCGCTGCTGCGTCGTAGACGGTTATTCCTTCGGGGAAGGTGATATCCACGGATTCGCGCTCTTCCTCGTAATGCTTGCAGAGCTCGTCCATTATGTCGGAGTAGGTCATATTCGGCGAAAGTACGTGACTTCCCGCCGAGAAGGAGCTGTCCACTCCCTTGAGCTGAGCCATAAGACCGAACAGGTCGGCATTGTCGATAACGCCCTCTGTTTCGAGGATATCGGCAATATCATATGCGGTGGAATTTTCGGGTATCTCCACAACTATCTGCACGTCCTCGCGGTCAAGACCCGTTATGGTCTTAACTACGTTAATTACGGTCACCGCAATGAATACGGATACACAGATAATAAGCGTGGTAAGGATAAGAGCGAAAACCAGTCCCGCGCCCTTCTTTTTCTTTTTTCTTTTCTTTTTCTTCGGGGCTTTCCGAGGCGGAGCTTCATCTTCGGAATGACCGAAATTAGCTTTAAGGCTGTCCTCATCGGGGACTGTTTCGTTATCCTCCGAAGGTTCTGCGCTGTCCTCGGTCTCCCCGTCGGAGCCGTCGGCTTCACTGCTGTCATCCTCTTCTGGAGAATCATTTTCCTCGGAAGCAGCATTATTTTCAGCAGGAGCTTCCGTTTCTTCGGAGCCGTCCGTATCATTTGTCGGTTCGGTGTTATCGGCACCGCTGCTTTCGTTTAAAATGGAATCAAGATATTCCTGCATTTCCTTTTCGGACATATTTTCATTATTTTTATCCACTGTTACGGCGCACCTCCCTTTGTATTTGAAAATGTTTTATAGTATTTATCAGTTGCCAGTGAGTCCACAGGCTTGTCGAACCGTCCGCTGATAAGCTCCTGCACGGTGCAGCGGCAGTAGCACAGTCCCAGCAGATACATATTCGGGTGAGCGGAAAGGAAGCGGTCATAGTAGCCCTTTCCGTAGCCCAGACGATAGCCCTTCATATCGAAGGAAAGCCCGGGAACGATGCAGAGGGCACCGTCAAATTCCGTTGTTTTGCGGCAGATATCGGTCCTCGGCTCCAGCACGCCGAAGGAGCCCGGCTCCAGGTCGTCGGGCGAGGATATGTAATAGAAATCCATAAGCCGCGTTCCGCTGATACATCTCGGAACGGAGACCATTTTCCCGTCTGCCAGCGCCTGTCCGATAATAGCCATGGTGTCCACCTCGATACCTGTGGAAACGTATGTAAGCAGCAGCGAGCAGCGCTTGTACTCGGCGGAGCTTGTCACTCTTCTGAAAACGGCGCTGTCGCATTTCTGCTTTTCGTCGGGTGGCATTTCTTTTCTAATGGTTTTAAATCGGTTTCGCAGCTCCGATTTATATTCTCTCAGATCAAAGCCCATTTTCGGAAATTCCATCAGCACATTATCTGTGCAGCGATCTCTGCGGACTTTTCGGGGGAGATGAGCACCTCTGCTATCTTAAGACCGAATGCGATCGACGCGCCTGCGCCCCTTGATGTGATGAATCTTCCGTCGCATACGGCGGGCTCGTTAGTCACAACAGCGCCATTAAGGTCGCCCTCCATGCCCTGATAGCAGATAGCCTTTCTGCCTGCGAGAAGCCCTCTCTTTCCGAGGATAGTGGGAGCGGCGCAGATAGCGGCGATGTATCTGTCGGTTTTCACGCAGAAGTCGATGGCTGCGGAGACCTCGGGGGATGCTTCCAGATTCTGCGTGCCCTTAAGTCCGCCCGGGAGAAGGATAAGCTGTAAATTATCGTCAAGCTTAATTTCGTCTGCGGTGATATCGCAGGTGACGGGTATGCCGTGAGAAGAAGTGATGACCTTTCCGCCCACGCCGACGGTAAGGACCTCCAGACGGCAGCGGCGCATGATGTCAATGGGAGCGATAGCCTCGGTCTCTTCGAAGCCGTTTGCAAGAAAAACGTATATCATAGTAAAATTCCTTTCTATTTAAAAGTAATGGTGTGTTTTTTCAGCAGGAATGCGGGGTGGTAGGACATTTTTGATTTCCGCAGACCCTCTATCCCCAGATCCTCTTCGCGGTTGATGTATTTAACATCATCGGGAAGAGACTTTGCGTAAAAATTGTTTATGGCGGGATATGCGCCGTCAACGGAAATATCCGCCTTTTCGATGTGGATATCCTGAGTGTCGGAATTGAGCCTTTCGCCGATAGTGAAGGCGGCTACCTGTCCGTCCACGCGGAGAACTCCGCCCGTAAGCCCCAGATAGTCAAACTCGCCGAAGAAGGTATTGATAGCAAACTGTTCGCCTATTTCTGATTCGTCGGTG
>JALEMR010000092.1 GCA_022768245.1 Oscillospiraceae bacterium | reverse complement strand
TCCCGAGGGCACCCCTCCGATGAAATGCTTTGTTGACGAGGTGGAATGCTATTCGCTGAATGAGATAACGATATACTGGAATTCGCCCGCGGTGTTTGCGGCGGCGTGGCTGAGTGAATAGCGGCGGGATGACCCGCAGCTAATGCCGCGATTGGAGCTTTACTCCGCCGAAAGCGAACATCGAATCGTATATAGTGCGTACTCAATAACTGCCCGAAGGGCAGTTATTGGCTGAAAATCCTGTAATACAGGATTTTCAGCGGCACAAATCAAAGATTTGTGCCGTACTCCCTGATTGACGTCTGCTTTTGCCGCCGCTGACGGGCGGCAAGGTGCAAGGATTTTGGGCTGAAACGCCAAAAATCCTTGCACCCAACAACCGAAAAAGTGCTCCGAAGCAAAGCTTCTACGCGCTTTTTCGGTTGTTGAGCAGACATTAAATACGAACTCGCCCGAAAGAGCAGACAGATGAAATTTTGTTCATCATGCATAAAATGTTGAAAAACTATTGAAAAAATTATTCGGATATGCTATAATAATAGTACCAAATATTTTTCAGGAGGAATTTTCATGGAACTTTTAAAGGATAAGGTCGCTCTCGTTACGGGCGGCACAAGAGGTATCGGCTATTCTATCGTAAAGACCTATCTCGATAACGGCGCAAAGGTAGTGCTTTGCGGCTCCAAGCAGGAGACCGCCGACAAGGCTGTGGAAAAGCTCAAGGCGGAAAATCCCGCTTACGATGTGGAGGGCATCGCTCCCGACCTGACAAGCTACGAGTCCGTCGAAAAGGCTGTGAAGTACGTGGCTGACAAGTACGGCAGACTGGATATCATTGCTAACAATGCAGGTATTTCCTCCAACACAAAGCTGTACGATTACGACCCCGCCGATTTCGATAAGCTCATGCTCATCAACGTAAATTCCTGCTTCTACACCACAAGAGCGGCTGCTCCGATTATGAAGGCTCAGGGCGGCGGAGTTATCATCAACACATCGTCCATGGTATCCATCTACGGACAGCCCGCAGGCGTTGCTTATCCCACCTCCAAGTTCGCGGTAAACGGTCTGACTAAGTCTCTCGCCAGAGAGCTTGCTCCTGACAACATCAGAGTGAACGCAGTTGCTCCGGGCGTTACCAATACCGACATGGTAGTTAATCTTCCCGAGCAGACAAGGAAGTACATCTGCGCACAGATACCCCTCGGCAGAATGGGCGAGCCTCAGGATATCGCAAATGCGTTCCTGTACTTAGCAAGCGATCTCGGCTCCTATGTAACGGGCGAGATACTCTCTGTTGACGGCTGTGCAAGAGCCTGAGTGAAGCAGCGATTAGTAAATAATCAACGTGATATAAGAAAAAGGACGGCTGTTTTGGCAGTCGTCCTTTTTCTTTGAAAAGAGAGAAAATAATATGATGAAATTGGGGGATAGCTTGTTCAGTGCATAGTTAACAGTTTACAGTTAACTTAAGGCTTGTAACTAAAAGCTAATTGCTATTCGCTCTTAATTGTCCACCGAGTCGGGGGCTTCGTTTATTTCGGTCAGGGTGACGGTGACGTCCTCATTGCCGTCCTTGCGGGCGAGGGTGAGGATTATGGTGTCGCCGACCTCCTTGCCGTCCTTTGCGGATGTCAGATCGTCCATGTTCTCAACGGGCTTGCCGTCTGCGGCGATGATGATATCGCCCTCGGAAAGACCCGCTTCCGCAGCGCCCGAGCCCTCGGCTACCGACAGTACCATAACGCCGCTGTCAACGGGGAGCTTATAGTATCTTATCAGTGCGGATGTCAGATTGGAGCCTGTGATGCCCAGCTGAGGCGTGTGATTAGAAACGTAGCCCTGATTCATCAGGTCGTTGATAAGGGGCATTGCGTCGGTTATGGGGATAGCAAAGCCCAGACCCTCAACGGAGGAGCTTGCCAGCTTGGATGAGGTGATACCCACTACCTGACCGTATTCGTTGATTAGGGGACCGCCCGAGTTGCCGGGATTGATGGCTGCGTCGGTCTGGATAAGGGTCATGGAAGCGCTTCCGCCCGAGGTGAGCTCAACGGAAAGCTCGCGGTTGAGTCCCGAGATAATGCCCTCGGAGGTGGAAAGTCCCAGTCCCATAGGATAGCCGATAGCTACTGCCCTGCTGCCCATGGTGAGCTCGTCGGAATTGCCGAACTCCGCAGCGCAGAGATTTTCCGCATCTATTTTAAGTACAGCCAGGTCGGAATCCGCGTCTGCGCCGATTATTTCGGCGGTATATTCGGTCTCGGTGTCGTCGTTGGAAAGATATACCGTAACAGTATTGGCGTTCTTGGTGACGGTCTGATAGGTGCCGCCCGAGTAGCCGTTTCCGCCGCCGAAGAAGAAGTCATAAGGATTGAAATAGTAGCCGTAGCCGTTATTTCCGCTGCTGCCGTTTTTGCCGCTGCCCTGAACGTATTCCTGAATATCAGTCTGGACAACGTGAGCATTGGTGATGATATATCCATCACTGCTCATGATTATGCCTGTGCCCGTGCCTGAGCCGTTGTCGAACTCGGAATGAACGCTTACTACCGAGGGCGATACCTTTTCGACTATCTGCTCGGTGGTGAGAACGCCGCCCTTGTTGGAGGAGGTGTTCATCAGTGAGCTTACGGGAGTACTGGTCGATTTATTGTCGTCGGAGGATGCGGGTGAAGCAGCCGCAGTCTCCGATCTATCAGCCGAAGCATCTGCGGAAACGGAAACGCTGTCGTCGGACATTACCCTGCTCTGCAGATATGCTCCGCCGAAGCCCGAAGCGCCGCCCAGAACCACAACGGCAAGCACCATTGCAATGTTCTTCTTGACGCTGCTCTTCTTTTCCTTGGTCTCGGGAGCCTTTTCCTCGATATAGTTATAATTGTTTTCGTACATACAGATCCTTCCTTTCAGTGTTTGGAAATGTTTATATAGATCCTGTGTTTGCTGTCTTTTCTGTTTACAAGTATATAATAACCGCCCCGTGTGTATTTCTCGTGAAATGCTATTGAAAATGCAATTAAAATAAAGTGATTTTATGGGAAGGCTTTGGATCAATGGCATTGCTGAAATAACCTAAAAAAAATGTCAGAACAATGGAAAAATAGACCAATTTTGTCGCTTTTGCACAAATTTCTCGCTCATTTTATTTTTGTTCATGTAAACTTTATAAAATAAAGGGTAAATCTCTATACAATTATGAAAAAAATCATGTATAATATAATTAGAATATAATAGTAGATAACTATACAAAAATAGTACAAATCTACAATGCTTCCGATGTGAACAAGAGAACAAAACCGAACAGAATTTGCACGGAGGACAATGGCGTCCCGTGCAGGAAAAGGAGTGTTGACCGTGCGTAAAAAGATATATATAAGTCTCGGAGGCTATATTTCGGACAGCCGAAAAACCGCTGTGTGCCACACGGTGAACAATGCGTTTTCTATTGTGGAGCTTCCTTCCGAACGGGTAGTGTATACAGGCGAGCTTTCTCCGCTGATAAACGATCCCGATTCGGGAGATCAGATAAAAATAGCTGATTTTACCGAGCTTTCCGCTGCGGGCACATACTGCCTGAAATGCGGCTATCGGCGGTCGGAGACCTTCGTTATCTCCGATAAGCCTTATGCACAGCTTAAGGATATGCTCATTATGGGGATTCATCTTAACCGCTGCGGATACGACCTTTCACAGTCCGCTGTCCCCGATGACTGCAAGGAATTCGTTCACGGGAAATGCCACACCGAGTTCACCCCCATGTACTACGGAGGACAGCAGCTTGATGTATCGGGCGGCTGGCACGAGGGCGGCGGCTACGGAAAATTTGTGAACGTCACAGCCTCTGCCTGCGCTTCGCTGATGTACAGCTATCTGCTGTACCCGAAAAGCTTTGAAGCGGGTAAGGACGGGCTCCCCGATATCCTCAATGAGTGCCGCTGGGGTCTGGAATGGCTGCTGAAAATGCAGGGTGCGGACGGAAGAGTCTATCATAAAATAGACGGGGCGGAGGCGTTCCTCAACCCTCAGTCTCCTATGGATGATGCTACCGAATATTACGTATTCCCCGAATCTGCGGACGCAGCTATGATGTTTACCGCCGTGACCGCGCTGGGCGCAAGAGTTTTCGCGGATATCGACCGCCATTTCTCAAGACTATTGAGCCGTGCCGCTTCAAACAGCTGGCTGTGGATAGTCAATACCCCTACCTATGAGCCCTGGAAGCTTCCTGCGGGAGCCTCTCCCGACGGCGTGGGCGACCTGTCCTACGAGTCGCGTAACGACTGCTATATGTGGATGCTCAGCGAAATGTACGCGCTTACGGGGGACGAAAGCTTCTCCAAGCGCTTTGAGGAAATGCTGTTCTTTAACGATACTACGGGCTTTTCTCTGGATAATGCGGGCGGGTTTGCTGCGCTGTCCTACCTGACTGTCTCCGAGAACCGCAACCCCGGAGTGGTATTCTACCTGAAAAAGAAATTCGGCGACCGTGCCGATAAAATAATCATCGCTACATCGTCGGGCTACGGCTCGTCGCTGAACAGCAGCGCTCTCGGCGACAGGTACAACTCCATGTCCAATATGGAGATACTCTCCGACTGTATCATCTGCCAGACCGCGTACATGATATTCGGATTGGAGCGCTACAAAAGCGCCGCAGCTGTACTCATGCAGTATATACTCGGAAAAAATCCGTCGGGCATATCCTACATAACGGGTATGGGAGAATTATCTCCTCTGCGGCCTGCTCATTCCCTGTCCGTATCGGCTATGTCAAAGGCTGTGCCGGGCATGGTGGTCTGCGGAGCCAATAAGGAACGGGGCGACGACTTCTCCAAATGGAGACTTAGCGGAAAAACTCCTCCCGCAAGATGCTATCTGGACAATGAATGCAGCTTTTCCACAAATGCGCCGTCGGTGGCTTTCGGAGCTGCCGCAGTGCTGGCTGTGTCATTCTTTGACTGCTCGGGGCTTTCCTCCGAAAATATAACACTGAAAGGATAAATTATTATGAACATATCAAAATATGCGGCAATTTTAACGGCTGCGGCTCTGTCCTCGGCGATACTGGCAGGCTGCGGAAAATCGGACGATAACTCCTCCGATACGGCTGCCGATACCTCGGCGGAGCAGACTGCGGCGGAGACCGTACAGACCCACGGACTGCTTACCTCGGCGGCTCTTCCGACCGAGCCTGTGGACTTAAGCGCAGGACTTACCGAGGCTATGTATGAACGTGCGCTCCTGAACGAGGGCGACCTGACCCGTCTTGCGGCGGCAATGAAAAAGGCTGAAAACGGCGAGCCTATCACCGTGGGAGTGATCGGCGGCTCTATCACACAGGGAACGGCTGCCTCCAACAATGCGCTTTGCTATGCTTCGCTGTTCTTTCAGTGGTGGCAGGAGAAATTCCCCGAATGTGAGATAAACACCGTAAATGCAGGCATCGGCGGCACTAATTCCTATCTGGGCGTGAACCGCGTGGACGACCAGCTTCTGTCTGCGGACCCCGACGTGGTCATCGTGGAGTTTTCCGTAAACGATACCGACAAGGTCATGAACAAGTATTCCTATGACAGCCTTGTGCGGAAGATACTTTCCTATAAGACGAACCCTGCGGTGATACTGCTCTTCACCACACAGGAGGACGGCACCTCCCTGCAGGACGTACATAAGGAGATAGGCGCGGCATACGATCTGCCGATGCTCAGCTACCGCGAGGTGGTATATCCCGAGGTGGCTGCGGGAACTCTTGCCTGGTCGGATATTTCGCCCGACAATATCCACCCCAACGACGAAGGTCACAGCCTTATCGGACAGCTGCTCTCCCGCTATCTGGACAGCGTATACGACAAAAAGGATACTATCACCGAAGAGCCGACCGCTTTCGATATGGCAGGCTATACCTCGGATTATTACAAGAATGCGAAGATGTATTTCCCCTCCACGCTGGAGACCACGCTTGAAGGCTTTGAGGTGGGCACAAATACGGTATATCCCGATAAATTCCCCGAGAACTGGGTCTCCGAGGGCGGCGGAGCTATGACCTTCACCGCAGATTTTCAGACTATGGGACTGTTCTATCTCTGCACCACCGACGGCAAGGGCGGACAGTTTGACGTCTATGTGGACGGCGAGAGACGGGGCAGCATAAACTCCGACTTCTCGGGCGGCTGGGGCAATTACGGCGCTACCGACGCATTATTCACCTCCAACACGGCAGAGACCCACACCGTTGAGATAAAAGCCATAGAGGGCAGCGAGGACAAGACAATGACTATTCTAGGCGTGATGCTGAGCTGATATACTGCGGATATTGCAGAAGAAAACCTCCGGCGTTCGATGAGCGCCGGAGGTTTTGTTTGCTTTATTATACGTCGTCCTCGTCGTCAAGATATGCGAAGTTGCGGCGGTATCTTTCCCTGCCTATCCAGTCGCTGACAGCGCCCACGCCGTGAGCGATGAAGTATATCCCCACAACAAGCCCTGCCATATCGGAAAATACTCTGCCTGCGTTTGAGAACACCCATATGCCCGCAATGAGCAGCAATACTGCCACTACTATCCTCGGAGCAAACCACCCCTCCTCGTTGCGGCGGCTGTTGAATGCCGCAACCAGCGATTCTACGGCGTTGTATATCATTACAATGCCGATTATGATGAACATTATCTTGCCGAGACCGTTAAGTATCCTCGTATTAATGAACAAGAAGCCTATGACTATCAGTATCAGCGAATCCACTGACATCAGATGTGCGTCCGAGCCTGTTATGCTGCTCATCTTTATCCGCACGATAATGGACACTATTCCGCAGATAATGGCGCATATCCCGATAAGCTTCGAGAGAGCGCCTATCACGCCGTGACCGTTGAACAGCGCTATTACGCCCACTACCACCATGGCAAGCCCCGAGAGCAGCCATAATAACCGCAGTATGCTGTCAAGCAGATTCTTTTGATTTGTTTTCATACTAACTCTTCCTTTCACAAAATTTTGCAGTGTTATGATAATGCGCGTATGCGCTTATCGTCTTATCCGAGGAACAGCTGCACCCAGCTGTTGGTTGCGGGGTCATAACCTATGCCTATCTCGGTGTAGTTTCCGTTGAGGATATTCTTCCTGTGACCCTCGGAGTTCATCCAGCCGTTCATGACCTCCTCGGCGGTGGTGTAGCCGTAGGCGATATTCTCCGCGGCATAGCTGTAGGAGATATCATACTCTTCAAACACGGTGAAGCAGGAGCTGCCGTCGGGACGGGTGTGGGAGAATACCTGACCGCATTCTGCTGCGCGGGTCTGCGCCGCCTCGGAGAGAGTGCTGTTCAGAGTAAGGGGAGCTGCGCCGTATCTGGCTCTGTTCTCGTTTACCAGCTCAAGCACTTCGTTTATGAGCTCTTCGGGTTCCTTTTCTTCCGAAGAGCTGTCCGCAGGAGCGCTGCCAACGGTTATAGCGGGCTTATCGCTGTCCGTTTCCGAGGTAACTGTAGTCTCCTCGGAAACGCTGACGGTTATGGACTTCACTTTTTTCTTATTCTTTTTGTCATATATCCTGATAACGGCTGTGCCTTCGGAAACGCCCTTTACGGTGACCCTTACCGTATTGTTTTTGTAGGAAAGGGCAGTTATCTTCGCAACGGACCTATCCGAGGACGCCGCTGTGATACGGCTTACCCCCGCCATTTTCAGGGTGAATGTCTTTTTCTTGCCCGCAGTTACCTTGTAGACTCCGGAATCGAGCTCGGACAATATGGAATCCTCCGATGTGCATATCGTCCCGCTGTCTCCGCAGCATATCATTCCCGCCGCGGAGCATGCTATCGCCGCCGAAAGCAGCACTGCTGTTATCCTGCCCAAACATTTCATAATTATGACCTCCATATTACCATATATACGCCGCGCTATGCCAGCTTTTTTGTCACGGTGGAGGAAAAATCTCCGTATATCTTTTTGCCGTTTATGGACTTGTATGCGCAGACTATGTATGAATAGCTCCCCGAGGACAGCCCCTTGATGATGTAGCCTGTTTTTGAGGTATCGGCTATTTTTGTGGCTTTCTTTGAAGAGGGATCGTATCTGTAGACGGTATAGCCGTCCGCACCGCTGACCTTATCCCAGGTGAGCTTGACAGTATATTTTCCGTTGGACTTTGACGCTACGCCGCGGAAGCTTTCGGGAGCGTCAAGCTCCGTAGTCACGCTGACCGTGAACGCCGTCTTCGTGACGGAGGTATATGACAGACGGGAGGACGCCACCTCGTACAGCAGCTTTCCGTCCTTGACAACAAGACCGTATATGGCGTTGGAGCCCGAGAGCTTCAGCTTTTTTTCTGCCTTGGCGGTCTTGTCCTTGACGCTGTAGCTCATAATGGTATCGGCGCTGTTGAACCAGAGCATATTATCGGCGTATTCCAGCCGCGAGAAGCAGTAATAGAAATTGCCGCCCTCCTCGGACTTCCAGTTCCTGCCGATAGTGTACATTTTCTGCGATTTATTGCCTGACCAGCTGTATCTGTTGAGGGTGCCGTTATAGCTGTCCACGTAATACCACACGTCGGAGGATATGGGGATTATCTGCGCTTCGGATATCTGCCAGAACATCTTGTCGTAGGAGGTATCGTCCGCCTTATAGCCCATCTCCCAGTCATAGTGAGAAAGGCTTGCATTCTTAATCGCTTCGTCGCTCAGCATGAACAGGTCATGGGCGGCGGCGCCTTCGAAATCGGGCAGCAGATCGTCCCATGTGGTATCCACATGATACCAGCTGTTGTCTATCTTCACCATGTTCCAGCAGTGACCCATTTCGGTGCTGAGCACGCATATGCAGTCGATGCCCACTCTGTTTAGCAGATACTTGTACGCCATGGCATAGGACACGCAGATGCCGTTCTTGTTTACCAGCACCTCGTAAGCGGAGCGTATCTCGTTGTCGAGATTGTACTCGGTGTTGATTATTATCTTGTCGTGGATATAGAGTGCCTTCTGCACGTCCGACCAGCTGTCCTTAATGCCGATAAGGATAGCGTCCGCCGCCTTTTCCATTTCCTCGCGCCTGCGGGGGATAGAGGACTTCGGATAGCAGTACCCGGGAGTTACGGTGGTGATATAGCCCGAATTTGCGTTTGTTTTGTAGTACTGATAGGTATCTACATAGAACATATCGGGACGGCTTATCAGGATATCGGTGAGGATATCCTTGTACTCGTCGATGGTGAGCCTGTAATCGGTCAATTCGATCTTATCGGCTGCATTGTAAAGCTGCTCGGCGATGTAAAGCTCCGCCTCGGCATACTTTTCAGTATCGCCGTAGTAGTAGGAATAGCCCTCCGCAGAAACTGCGGAAATGCCGACAGCGGGAAGGGCAAAAATTGCTATCACAGCCGCGGTTATCACCGACAGCAGTCTTTGGTATAATTTCATTAAAGTACCTCGCTGTTAATTTTTAATGCGAATTTTCTGCCAAAAACACACAAAGCCTGTTTCGGCAGGCTTTGCGGCAGAGCTCACCGTTTCCCCGACGGATATCCGCCGCGGGGCTTTGTGAGTATGTATCATGTGTTGTTGTTTTCGGGGATACTGTCCCGTACCTCCTTGAGCATTTCCTCGGTGAGCATCTTTTCGGGGTCGAGCAGCATGATTATCTTATCATTAAGCTTTGCCACTCCCCACAGATACTCGGCTGTTCTTTCCGATATCTTCGGGACGGGACGTATTGCGCCCGAGGAGATATTGATAACGCTTTCCACCGTATCCACGATAAAGCCCACTATCATATCCCTGCATTTTATGGTGATTATGCAGGTGCGGCTGCCGTATTCAAGCTCCGCCATATGGAAGCGCAGGCGGGTATCTATTATGGGTATGATAGTACCTCTTACGTTGACGATACCCTTTGCATAATCGGGGAATTCGGGGACGGGGACTATCTTCGGCACGGAGATTATCTCCTGAACGCCGTCAATTGGGAATGCGTAATACTCCCCGTTTATCAGAAATATCATATATCCGTTTTCGGTGATACTGTCCTCGGATGAAAGCCATTTTGATTCCTGTTCCATTATATGATACCTCCGTTTACAGATTTTTCAGTATAGCTCCGCTAATGGCGCTCAGCGGCTGCTGTTCGCAGACTCCGCCCAGCTTGAACGCCTCCATGGGCATGCCGTAGACCACGCAGGACTTTTCGTCCTGACCGATAGTATACGCGCCGTTATCGCGCATGAGCTTCATTCCGCAGGCTCCGTCCGAGCCCATTCCTGTGAGAATAACTCCCAGTGCGTCCGCTCCCGCAGCTCCGGCAACGCTCTCAAAGAGAACGTCCACCGACGGGCAGTGTCCCGAGACCTTTTCGCCGGGTGCGCATTTTACAAAGTATCCGTCCGCTTTTTTGGCAAGGCGCATATGCTTGTCGCCTGCTGCCACAAGGCACAGACCGTTATGGAGAGTATCTCCGTCCACAGCCTCGCGGACCTCGAATTTACAGCTTTTATTGAGCCGCTGCGCATACATCTGAGTGAATACGGGCGGCATATGCTGAACAATAACAATAGGCGGGATATCCTCGGGAAGTCCCATAAGGACCTCTTCAATAGCGTCGGTCCCGCCTGTGGAAGCTCCTATAGCTATTATATTGTGCTTTCTCTCGGACTTGGGCTTTGCGGGAGCATAGCTGCTCCGTGCGGGAACGACGTTTGCCGCTCTGATAAGCTTGCGGGTAAGCTCCGCGAAAAAAGCGGAGGTATTTTCGCCGTCTGCGGGCTTGGTGAGAAAATCCGCTCCGCCCGCCTTAATGACCTCGGCGCAGCTTACCTTAGCCGACGACACCACCACGCAGGGAATGGGATACTGCGGGATAAGCTTTTTCAGGAAGCTTATGCCGTTCATTCTCGGCATTTCCACGTCGAGAGTGAGCACATCGGGGGTGAGTTCAAGTATCTTATCCCGTGCGTCGTAGGGATTGTGGGCAGTTCCCACCACATCAAAGCCTGCCGCAGTAAGACCCTTTTCGAGAAAGCTGCAGAAGAATTCCGAATCGTCCGTTATCAGGACCCTTATTGGTCTGGTCTTAGTCATAAACAGTTTACCTTACTTTTTCAAGCTTGCGGTAGATAGCAGGCTTGACATATTTGTACCTTGTGTCTTTGGATACGTTTTCGGCGTGACCGATAAAGAGGTATCCGCCGTCCTTTGTGCAGTCGTAAAAACGCTCGATAAGCTGATTTTTCGTCTCATTTTCGAAGTAGATCATCACGTTGCGGCAGATAATCAGATCGAAGGGCTTTTTGTACTTTATGGGGTCCATAAGGTTGAATTTCTTATAGACTATCTCATTGCGTATCCTGTCCTTGACCTGATAGGATTCATCGTCCACCCTGTTGAAATACTTCCTGCGCCACTCGTCGGGGAGGTCGCTTAAGGCTTCCTCGGAGTAAACGCCCAGCTTTGCCTTTTTTAGAGCGTCGGTGTCGAGATCCGTAGCGAGTATCTTCAGATCCCAGCCCGCCCTGCGTTCGCCGAAGTAGTCGTCGATGACCATGGCGATAGTGTAAGGCTCCTGACCGGTGGAGGAAGCGGCGCACCAGATACGTGCGTCCTTGTCGGTGACGGTCTTTTCGATATAGGGAAGCACTGTGCTCCGAAGGAACTCAAAATGCTCGGGCTCCCGCATAAAGAAGGTATGATTGGTGGTAAGCTTGTTTACGAGGGTGATAGTTTCGTTTCCCGACTTGTCGGAAAGAGCGTAATCTATGTAAGAGGTGAAGTTATCGAACCCCTTGTTCTGAACGATCGCGCTGAGTCTGCCCTCGATCAGCACTCTTTTCTTTTCGAGATTTATTCCGTAATTGGACTTCATGTAGTCCACAAGTCTGCGGAAATCTTCATCGGTAAGCGTAAGCATTTCGTTACTCCTCTTGTTTTTCTGTTATCAGATGTCGGAAATGAGCTTTTCGCAGTTAAGAAGCTGCTTTATCTCGCCGTCCGACTCGATGATATTCTTTATATACTTGTTGGCGTTGACCTTCTTGCAGTCGGGAGGAAGGCATATCTCCTCGGGCTTAACGATAGTGACCTCTCTTACGCGGTCAACGATAATGCCCACGAAGTTTCCGTCGTCGAACTCCAGCACGATGATGCAGGTACGCTCATCGTAGGGTATCTCCTCCTTGCCGAAGCGGCGTCTTACGCTGATTATCGGCACTATCTTTCCGCGCAGATTGATAACGCCCTTGATATAGTCGGGTACCTTGGGAACGATGGTGATCTGCTCGATGCTGATGATCTCGTTGATATACTTGATCTCAATTCCGTACACGGTGTCGTCTATGCTGAAAAGCAAGGCTTCTCCGCCCTCGGTTGAAAAATCCTTTACATTTTCCTCATTCATGTTATATGTTCCTTTCGGCAGAATATTTCTTCGTACTCACTTAAAAGTCGGATATGATATTTCCGATATCAAGGATAATGGTGATGGAGCCGTCTCCTAAGATAGAGCAGCCTGCCATGCCGTTTTCCTTAACGTTGAAGTTGTTGAGCATAGGCGAGAAGGGCTTTACAACGACCTGCTGTTCGCCGATAAGCTCGTCGGCAAGGAGACAAGCGCTCTTGCCCTCAGACTCTACCTCCACAAGGATTATGATACCGTCGTTGATATCGGTGGAGGAAGGCTCAAGGTCGAACACGTCGTAGAGTCTGATAAGGGGATAGCACTCGCCGCGTATCATGACCATTTCGCTGCCGTTGGTGTCCCTTAAGAGCTGATTGGGCTTTATCTTGAAGGATTCCTTGATAACGCCTATGGGGATAGTGAAGATAGACTGTCCTACGGATATTTCCATACCGTCCACGATAGACAGCGAAAGAGGTATCTTGATAGTGAACTGAGTGCCCTCGCCCCACTTGGAGTCGACGGAAACAGAGCCGCCCGTTTTTTCGATGTTCTTCTTAACAACGTCCATGCCCACGCCTCTGCCCGAATACTCGGTAACTTCCTCGTTTGTGGAGAAGCCGGGGAGCATTATCATATTGAATATTTCCTTGTCGGTATATTCGCTTCTGGGCTTGGTGAGCATACCGTTTTTCTCCGCCTTGTCGAGGACCTTTTCGGGGTTGATGCCCTGACCGTCGTCGATAACGCAGATGATTACCTCGCCCGAGGAATTGTACGCCGACAGAGTGATCTTGCCCTTTGCAGGCTTGCCCTTTGCGATTCTTTCCTCGGCGGTATCCTCGATGCCGTGGTCCATGGAGTTTCTGACCATGTGCATAAGGGGGTCGTTGAGATTATCTATGATAGACTTGTCTACTTCGGTCTCCTCGCCCTCGAACACGAGGTCAACGTCCTTGTTGAGCTTTACCTTCATATCGCGGACGATGCGGGTCATCTTGTTGAATGCGCCCGACAGGGGTACCATTCGGATAGACATTACGGTCTCCTGGAGCTCGGAGTTGAGCTTGCGGAGCTGTCTTGCAGCCTTCTGGAAGTTATCCAGCTTCAGACCCTTGACCTTAAGGTCGGGGCTGGAGGTCACCATTGCTTCGGTGATAACAATTTCTCCGACGATATCCAGCAGCTGGTCCAGCTTGTTGAGGTTCACGGAGATAAGGGACTGCTTTGCGCCGCCCGTAACAGCTGGAGGAGCCTTCTTTGCGTCCTTGGGCTCGGAAGCCTTGGGAGCGGGAGCAGCGTCCGTCTTTGCGGGTGCGGCAGCCGCAGCCTCCGTCTTTGCGGGAGCCTTTTCCTCGGCAGCGGGAGCCTCGCCGCCTCTGCGGACGAGCTCTGCACTCTTTACGTTGGGAGTAGCCTTTATCATATCAATAATAGCCTGATCCTCGGCAGCCTTAAAGTATATGGTAAAGCCGTTTTCTATGATAGCCTGCGCGGTAGAGGGATCGTTTTCGATATCCTCGGGAGAGAATGCGAGCAGCTCAACGCTGTCGCGGATATTGTTCACGACCATAAGCGCGCGGAGATTTTCCATCTTGCAGTCCTCGACGAAGGTGACCTTTGCTTCGGAAAGGGAAGCGAGAGGCACTTCCTTAGTGCCGCTGTCGGCAGCGTCGGTGACCTCATAGGACTTGACGTTCAGCGAATTTCCGATGATGTCGATGACCGTATCCTGAGTAACATCGGCAGCGGGACGGAAATGGATAACAAAGCCGTTGTCGATGATAGTCTTTGCGGATTCGCCGTTGTCCTCGATATCGGAGGGCTCGTATGTAAGAGCGGAGCATTCGCTCTTGATATTATTGATAACGAGGAGCGCACGGAGATTCTCCATTTTGCAGTCGTCCTCGAAGAATATCTTTACGGTAGTCATGCATTCGCCCGAGTTGGAGATGACCTTGATGGTCTTGCCCTCGGGGACTGCCGCCGCGGCAGCCTGAGAGGGAGCAGCTGTCTGAGCGGCAGCTGCGGGAGCGGCGCCTCCGCCCTCCTTAAGAGCCTTTGCATAGGCTTCTATCTTGCTCATATGCCCTGAGAAATCGGTAGGGGTATACTCGTCCTCCTGGAGAAGCTCGATCTCTGTTTTAAGCAGATCGGACGCGGTGAACACTAAATCGAAAAGGGTCTTTTTATCGGTTATCTCGGGGTTATCCTCGCGGATAATGAAGAACATATCCTCCACAGCGTGAGCGAGGTGGGACATATTTTCCAGACCCATCATTGAGGAAGAGCCCTTAATCGTGTGCATCGTGCGGAAAATCTCATTGATATCCTCCGAACCGAAGCTGCTTTCGTTCTCCGTCTTCATGAGGATCTGATCCAGCTGTTCAAGGAGCGAGGTGGTCTCAAAGATGAACATATCCACCATATTTTCCATGCCTGCCTCAAATTTTGCCATATCTTCCATTCCTTTCCGTAACCGCTGCTAAGCCGGAGCGGTACTGCTGCGATTTATTTCAGCGCCGTATAAAAAATGTGTAATACCGATAACCGATCGGGTATCGGGTAAAAAATACGCAGTATTAGTTATTATTAGCTATATTATACCACAAACATTTTTTTTCTTCAAGGGATATTTAACAACAAATTGACTATATCCATAAAAAATTTTTGGTTATATTTTCAGTAAAATTATACAAAATCCGATAAAATATGCAATTTATACATAATTATTCAATATTTTGATGAAATTTTTATTACTTAAATTAATAAAATGTTCACAAATCAAACTGTAAATTAGATTATAATTATATAAAGCATAAAGAATGATAAACTATCGGTCATGTATAAAAAAGGGGGTGAGCGGCAAATGGCAAATATACTGAATATAACGACTCCGGTAACGCCCAAGGATTACCAGATGCCGAAATATAATCAGGGTCAGCAGACAGGCGCTTCGGGCGAGGTCTTTAATCTCGGCGACCAGACAAAGGTCATAAAGACCAATAACCGCAGCGAGGAATACGCCGAACAGGACCTGAAGGATCTGGAGCTCGCCACGCCCTCCTCGGCAGGCGGAACGGGCGGAGTTTCCGATACCCTCGATGCGGTAAAGGAGCTTCTCGGAAAAGCGGCTTTTGCGGCTCTGGCGGAAAAGGGCGATACTGCTGCTCTAAATAAGCTTACCGAATTTGCGGAGGAGGTAATACTCTCTCCCGACGAGCTGGTGTCCGACCTGAACAATCAGCAGCAGAACGCTACCATATTCAGCGGAAAAATGTGGGATGCTCTCCGTCTGCTGGCAAAGGGCAGCAATTCCGAGGATATGTTCTCCGCCGTGCTGGACTTCGCAAAGGCGGCGGCAAACAATGCTCAGAAAAATGAGATACTGTCCTCGCTGTCCGCGAACTTTAAATTCCTCTCCGAGGAGCTTGCCCCCAGCAAGGCTGTCTCCGAGGAGCTTATGAAGGCGTCCGAGGCGCTGGCTTCTCCCGACGCGGCAAGGAATTATCAGGCGCTTAAATCCACCCTTGTCCAGCTCATCAACTACACGGGCGAAAGTCTTCTTCTGGACAACAAGACCCAGAACCTGCTCCCGCTCATCATACATAACATGTCACGCTACAGCGACGACCCCTCCGCTCTGCGGCAGAGCTTCGATACGCTGCTGAATATCTTCGACAACATCAATTTCGGGGAGAATACCCTGTCGGCGCTGGCGTCGGCTTCGGGAGCGAAAAATGCAGACCCGTCGTCCATACGCTCCGCGCTGGAAAAGCTGTTCGATAATTTTATACTTAAGTCCGACCTGCCCGCCGATGTGAAGGCTTCGTCGGTCATTGACAGCTCCGCTGTCGCCGAGCAGAACCGACTGGACAATACCGCCAATCTGCTGGCAATGGGCATCAAGAACATGGCTGCGCGGCTAGATACGGTCCGCCTCAAGAATACTCTCAGCGGCATAGACCCCGAGAACGGCTCCGCCTCCATAAAGCTTGCCCTTGCTTCGGTAACGCCCAATACCCCTGCAATGGCGGACGCTCTCGATACCATCATCGCAAACTACGACAAGACGGGGGATCTTGCGGGACTTATCGACCGTCTCGGTACGATTCTGAACGGCATAGAGGACGTGGATAAGAAGATACCTCTTGCACAGGTCTTGAATCAGGCGCTGTCTAAGCTCGCTCAGGAGGCGGGCAGCAACTATTCGCCGCCTACGTCCCTGGATACGCTGGCGGATTTTCTCGTGAAGAATATCAACGATATGACGCTGCAGTCGCTGGTCTCCATGAATCAGAACGACATAGCGCGGACGATGCTGACAAATCCCGGCGTGTTCAATCCGCTGATGCATTTCTTCGTGCCGCTGGACGCATACGGAATGCGTGCCTTTGCGGAGTTGTGGGTGGACAAGAACGCCGACCGTCAGGAGGTGCCGCTGACCGGCGAGGGTGATGACGAGGACACCAATCACATATTCATGTGCTTTGATATGGAAAATGTGGGCTACTTCGAAATGGAGATGTTCGCAAAGGGCAGCAATTTAAGCGTAATGCTGCTCTGTCCCGAGGGAACGGAGCAGACCTTCGAACCATTAAAGCAGGCAGTGCCGAGGATAGCCGCCGCTTCGGGCTATACCGTGGGGACGACCATAATCGACACGCTGTACCGAAAAAGAGACCTGAACGCGGTATTCCCGTCGCTTCGGAAGAACAGGGGGAGTTTTGATGCCAAAGCCTGACAGAAACGCAAAAGCGGCAGTTGCTCTGAAATACAATCCCGATAAGGATTACAGCCCCGTTGTGGTGGCAACAGGTCACGGAAGAGCTGCCGAAAGGATAATCTCCCTGGCGGACGACAGCGGAGTGCCTATCTACCGCGATGACAGCACCGCTGCACTGCTGTCCATGCTGGACGTGGGGCAGGGCATACCTCCCGAGCTTTACTCGGTGGTGGCGGGCATCTATGTGGAGATAATGAAGCTTGCCGCGGGGAAATGATATACTATATTTACGTGAAACACAAAGGGACCTCTGCATCTGTATGTGGAGGTGTAAATTCGATTATGAATGCAATAGCTGTCGGATTATCATCGCATAACGTTCACCTTAACAGCTTATGCAAATATGTAATGTGCTGAATTTTTAAAAATTTCGAATAATAAAAAAGCAGTCCTCAAATATAATCTGAGAACTGCAAAATAAATCGCTTTTACAAATAATCAGGCAGTGTTTTTCTTACGCACCGTCTTCTTTGCTTGCCCGTACCGATTTCGTCCCAAAATAAGGTTGCGCCGTATTCTTTGCCATAATACTCATTCCACATTATCTCAGAATTCTCGGCAACTAATCCACAGCCACAATAAATAACACCCGACTCGCCTATAAAATAGACTGTTCCTTCATCGTCTATCTTCACTACAGGCAATATTTTTTCCTTTGCACATCCAAATAGATTAAATTCAAATTTATCTTCTTCGGTATATTCATTGTAAAACTCCAGAATTTCTGTAACAAATGTTGAATGGTGATCTTCGTGTAAATTGTTAGTAACCCAAAAAATGTACTTGTCAGTAATATGAAGTTTACCGTACTCCTCCATGAATTTCACGGCAGCGTCAAATGTCTGATACCCAAGGCTTTCCCAAAATTTAATTTGGTCGGAAATATCTACTTTCCTCCCGGGATACCACCCTGCTTTTCGCAGCTGCTTTTCAGCCAATTCATTCAACATACCATTCAGCTCCTTTCCGATAACTGTGAAGTAAAACACTTTTACAAATAATCAGGCAGTGTTTTTCTTACGCACCGTCTTCTTTGCTTGCCCGTACCGATCTCGTCCCCAAATAAGGCTGCGCCGTATTAAGATGTTACTGTTATTTTACTATTTTTTTAAATAAAAGTCAATACTATTTGCCCGAAAAAATCTATCGTCCTGTATAAAAGCGGTGTGATTTTTTGTCGGATAAACAGTTGATTTTTTCGGAACGATATGGTAAAATAAGTATTTTTGAAAGGATAACGCTTATGTTTAACGGGTATCGTGTCATTGCGCTTTGTATCTCAAAGGCGGGTAACGAACGGCACTTCGATTTTATCAAGGCACTCAACAGCGCTGCCGTGAAAAGAGCATTATAGATGTTATAATATCGCGGGCAGCTGCTCATGATGTGCCCGTTATTTCCGTGGGAGCCGAGAGAGGGCTGCATAAGCCTTCTGTTCGGCTATGAACAGGGCTTCGAACAGATCGTAAGACATGTGGCGGAGTTCCACGGCGCAAATCAAAGATTTGTACCGTACTCCCTGATTGATGTCTGCTTTTGCCGCCGCTGACGGGCGGGAAAAGCAGACATGAAATAACAAAAGCGGACAGCTCACATCGGAACTGCCCGCTTTTTTGCGCAGTATATCATTTTCTGTCGGGCTTTATATCCTGATAAAGAAGCCCGCATTTTGTGCAGTACCATACCAGCCGTCCGCTTTTGTAGGGCGGGAGCGATGCCTGTAAATTCCATTCGGGGTACTGCTTGCAGACGATAGCTGTGTTGTCGCCCACGTATGCCACAAAGGAGATGTAGTGTTCCTTAGTCATTGGGTGGTCGGAGGAGACGTACAGCTCGCCGTCGATATGCTCCGCAGAGAGCATTTCATTTTCCTCCGCCTTACGCGCTTCAAGAGGGGAAAGCTTGTTCCCGCAGCATGAAACGGAAGCCTCCGACGAGGAAAAAATTATATTCCCGCAGTCGGGGCAGATGTAAAATCTCAGTTTTTTCATATTTCCTATCTCGCTTTCGTTTTCGTTTATTTCTCCTGCCAGCAGGGAAGCAGCGTCGGTGCCGAACACCTCAGCCAGTGCGGATATCATCGAGATATCGGGACAGCCGCCGCCCGTTTCCCATTTCGACACTGCCTTGTCGGTGACGTTTATCCTGTCTGCCAGCTGCTTCTGAGTAAGTCCCGACTTTATCCGCAGCGTGCGGATAAGTCTGCCTGTTTTTGTACTGTCCATATTTATCTTCTCCCTTCGATATCATTATACTGCTTATCGTGGGGATAGTCAACCTACGGAAAGTAGAGTACGCACTATTTATGTTTTCAAGAGGTCACATAAACAGCCGGGCTGCATATTTATCAGCCCGGCTGTTCGTGTTATTGATCTTCAACAACAAGTGTATAATTCTTTCCGTCCGATACGTCAAGGGTGATCTTTCCGTCTGCATCGAGCACGCCCTCGGTGACCTTTACCTTTGTGCTCTTTTTGCCCTCGTAGATGACGAAGGATTTTCCTGCGTACTCCTTGCCGAGGTCAACATTGATCGTTCCCTGCTTTCTTGTGCGGTTCACGGTGATGTAATTCATATCGCTGTCATAGGAATAGATGTAGGAATTATTCCATGTTATCGCAAAATTCACGGGATATTCGGCGGTTATTCTCACGCCGCCCGCGGGCATGAAGAACGAGCCTGTGCCGCTTATTCTTGCTATCTCATTGCCATTATAGCCGAAGATGTGAGCGATATATCCCGGCATTACAGAAACCGAAACTCTTTCGCCTGCCGCAGCCGAGGACTTGTCCGTTTTTACTATGCCGTTTGTCGGATTATTGATAGGATATTTCGTTACGGGTGCTTCAAGGGTAGTGTCGGTGTACGCCAACAGATACGTGGAGAATCTGTCGGTATAGAACGAGCCGAGTCCCGTTGCGGGGTCATATGATACAGTGAGCGGCTCGGCCTTTCCGTTGTGAACGCGGATAATTTTGTATGTCCTTTCCATGGAACTGTCCTGATTTTTCAGACCTTCGGGCATTACAAACGTCACCTTAAGAGACGTTCCCTCGTTTGTCTGTGTAACAGCTGCGGGCGCATTGCCGCCTATCTGCTTATACAGCTTTATATCGAGATACATTCCCTTTTCCATGCCGTTAAGCTGTGCCTCGGCAAGAGCCTTGTCCTCGGGAGGAACATTTCCCGAGTAGTCTATGACTACCATATATACGGTCAGGTCTGCGCCGTTTTCTATTGCTTCACGCTCCTCGGGTGTAAGAGGTATCATGTTTATGATGTCCTCATCGGTAAGCTCAAGGTCTGCATGAAGAGCGTTATTCACGGGGTCTGTGGCATTATGGATATCTCCCGGTGTATCGTCTCCGTCGTAGATCACAGTGCCGTTCTGCACATATCCGCAGGCTGTACATTCTCTGTGCTTTGTGCCCGGAGCTGTTTCTGTTGCTTCGGTGTCGATTATCCATTCGCCGTAGGAGTGTGCAGCCCGGGACATAGCGTCAAGATAATCGCATGCTGAACACTGATTCCAGTGTACAGTGTCATTCTTTTTCATTATCATATTATGCTTAGGAGCATTAGCATCTTCGGAGCGAACCTTGTTCTTTACAGAAGAAACCTTAACTTTCAAATCACAGGGAACATTATACCCTCCAAATTCGCTGTCCGATAATACCAGTTTGTTTGTATCGGTTACGTCGGCTATTAATGAATAATCATGATTAAAATAATTAAAAATCACATTATATCGATATTTTTCTGCATCAGCAACAGTATCCCAGCTTAAAACCCAAGCACTATTTGCTTCATCTCTTGTCCATTTTAAGTTAGTTGGTGCATCGGGAATTTCATCAGGAGAAGCAGCTTCATACTTTACGGCAAAATATGAATCGTTGGTAGTACTAAGAGCATCAGTAGTCGGAATGTTAAAATAAAGTGTATAACTTCCGTCCTCTTCAATTCCCGACAGATCACCCGTAACCGCAGACCCGCTATATACATTAGTGGGTATTTCATCAATGGTAATATTGCCATAAAGAAATGGAGCACCGCCATTAATTGCCTTTGCAATTCCTGTGATCTTTACTCCGGGATCCGGAAATACAGTAAGTTCCGCAATACCCGTCTGCTCATCGGTGGGGAAATTATACGCACCTACTTCAGTACCCAAATCATATTTCGGTGACGACTGGCAGCCCGTGCCAAATAAATCATAGGAATGTTCTATTTCACCGCCGATTGTACAGTCCAGGTAATTATCGGGCACGGGATTCTGGGGAATTCCTATAACATTGAAATTCACCTTATAATAATCTCCGTTTAGCGCATATCTGCTAAAGTCAACCTCAAACGCAAAAGCCGTTATCTGACACAAGGTGACCGACATACATAAAGCAAGCAGCAGGCTTAGTAATCTTCTGCAATAATTCTTCATATTTCTCTTTTTACCCTCCATATTTTTGAAATAATGTGATAATACGTTCAAGGTCAGTTATGAAAGGCAATATCGGTGATTACCTGCACACAGGTCGGCTTTCATTATCCTGTCATGAACATCAGCTTTCTTTCAGATTATACAACTTCCCGTGTTTCTTTTCTACTACCCCGAAGAATAGAAGTGCCGAAAAATACCGAAAAAAGAGGGGTAGTTTTGGTGTAGGTGAGCCTGAACCTGCCGAAAACCTATTGAAATCCGACAAAAAAAGCTGTATAATATACTCAAATAAGAAAACGGAGTAACCATGATGAATAGTACCATTGAAATGAACAGCCCTGAAAAATCACATACTACCCTGAAAACTAACCTTAGGTGCAGCCTTATTATTGCGCTATGCTTTCTCTGGACATCGACAGGTTATCTGACATGGCTTTACCACTTATTGGATCTTACAGACTCTTCCTCTGTGGATTGGCTTACAGAAGTGATAGGTTATATATTCCAGGCAGCGGGGTTATTTGTATTCGGACTTTTTATAAAACGCAAAAGGAATAATTTGTCGGAAAAAACCGTTTTTATTGCTTGTATAGCGGCAGATTTCCTGTTTATTATCCTGTCGGCTTTATCTCCCGACTTGTTGCTGGCATTGATCGGGGGCTATCTGATGAACCTGTTTCATGGAATTGTCGCAGGTTTTTATCTCACATTGTTGGCAGTAAAGGTGGAGCAGAAATACCGTTCGATCGTATTTGGCGGAGCTTATGCCGCGTCCAGCATATTCTCCTGGCTGCTTTCCTTGCTGAATGGGTCAAATTTTCTGCGCTCGGGATATGCCCTTATCATTTATGGTATATTCATCTGCATTACCATCGGGATAATCATCACCGAAAAGGATATTCTGAATTCGGAAAAGCATACATTCACAGGAACGGATATGCCAAAAGGTACTGTTATTTTAGCAGGACTTACCGTATTACTGGTAAGCCTTACCCGCGGAATTGGATTTTATTTTCCTGTGGCGGATATTTCCGCAGGCATCAGCCTTGAATTTTCCAGGATATTCTATGCTGTTGGTCTGATAGCTGCGGGAATTATCGGAGATAAGAGCAGAAGATCCGGAGCAGTAAGCTGCCTTGCGGCGTTGTTTTTCCCCTTCGCAATGATCGCCCTGTCAGATGAAGTGGGCGTAAGTATCGTTCTGTGGATACTCGGATACCTGTTCTTTGGATTTCTGGCTGTATTTCGTATAGTTTTATTCTCGGATATTGCCGTGACGGACAGCAAATATTTATATCTTGCAGGATATGGTCTGATGTTTGGCAGAATTGGTGATGCAATGGGTAATTTCACAGGCATCATGCTTAATGACAAGCCAATTCCCCTTATAACAGTATGCAGCGTCTGCTTTGTTGCAGCATTTGCCATTTTCTTTATGTTGTATAACAAACTGTTTATGCCCGATTCAGGGCAATTACCCGGCCGCGAAGAACAGCTGACTGCATTTATCCAAAAACACGAGCTGTCTTCACGGGAAACAGAAGTGCTTCACTTAATTATTGAGGGCGCTTCTAACGGTGAAATATCCGGTAAATTATTTATATCCGAAAACACAGTAAAGTTCCATGTCCGCAATATCTTAAAAAAGACGGGCTGCGCTAATCGCTCGGAATTGCTGGCTGCGCTGAATCAGAAATAAAGGTGTTCCTGCCGCCGATGACTGGCGGCAAGGTGCAGACATTAATTCGAGAACGGACAAAAAAATCCCTGCAAACCTTGCAGCTGCACGGTTTGCAGGGATTTTTCATGGTCGAGGTGACGGGATTCGAACCCACGGCCTCTTCGTCCCGAACGAAGCGCTCTACCAAACTGAGCCACACCTCGTAGTCTGTAACATATCTATTATATCACACAAGGCTCGGTTTGTAAAGCGGAAACCACATTTTCGTTATTTTGCACAAACATTTCCGCAGATGGTTTGTACTATTCGCTGTCTGACAGGTGAAGCAGCGGGATATTGTCCGAAAGGAACTCAATAAGCTCCGACAGCCGCGACGTGGGACGTTCAAGGAGACTGCCGTCAAAGATGATGATATTTCCCTTCTTTACGGCGGTAAGCTCCGCGTATTTATCGGTGAAGGCGAAGTAGTCAACGCTGTCCGACAGGAATATGACGTCGGGGTCGGTCATGATTATCTTGTCATAGGGCATGTAGAAGTTCTTGTAGCCCTTTGCGGCGTTTGCTCCGAAGGTGCCCACAAGGTCGCCCGCCAGCGTATCGGGTGTGGCGACGTTCTCCTCCGACAGGAAAAGCATCAGCCTGCCTTCTATCAGCGGGGCTTCCTCCGAGGCCTTCACAAGCTCGGTCAGAGCATTGTCCGCAAGGGTCTCGGGAGAGTCGCTCCACAGCGCGGCAAGGGTGATATACTCCTCCCGAAGCGACGCCAGACTGTCGGGGGATGTAATGCACAGCACCTGCGCGCCGCCGTCGGCAAGGTCTGTTCTGTCCGCCTTAGACAGCGGGCTTTCCGTTATGACGATGTCGGGGGAGTATTCCAGTATCCTCCCGGTATCGGGATTTGCCGATGAGCCTGCCGTCGGTATCGACAGCAGCTCCTCGGGATAGTCACAGTATTCGCCACGTGCAGCTATCCTGTCGGAAAAGCCCAGCTCGCAGACTATCTCCGCCGCCGCAGGGGAGAGAACCACCGCTCTCTGCGGGGAGAGCATATCCGACGTTTCCGCAGTAGTTTCCGCGGAAACGCCCGTCAGCAGCACAGGCTCGGCGCTGTCATCGTCCCTGCCGAGGGAGCTGCAGGAGCAGAGTATCACCGCGGACAGCAGCAGCGGCAGCAGCTTTTTCACTCGCATATCTTATGAGTATCCAGCCACTTCTCGGCAGCGTCGGCAACGGTCTTAAGAGCATTTCCTCCGAAGGGAGAATCAAAGCCCGCTTCTGCGAGAAGTCCGCTGTAGGTCTTTCTGCCGCCGCAGCGGACAAGCTTCATATAGCGTTTCCATGCCTCGCCATAATCCTCCTGCATCAGCGCCCAGAACTGTAATGAAGCGGTCTGCGCGAGGACGTAATCTATATAGTAGAAGGGATTTTCATAGATGTGTATCTGTCTCTGCCATGCCCTGCCCTCGCCGTAGAAGGGGGAACCGTCTAAGTCTATCCACGGCATGTATATCCCTGTGAGCCTGCGCCACTCGGCGTGTCTTTCTGCGGGAGTGAGCGCGGGGTTCTCGTACACGATGTGCTGGAAATGGTCCACCATTGTGCCGTAGGGAATGAATTTCAGCGCTTCGCACAGGTGCTGATAGCGGTACTTGTCCGCCTGCTCGCCGAAGAAGTCCTCAGCCCATTTCCAGGCGAAAAATTCCATGCTCATGGAGTGTATCTCGCAGCTTTCCATGGTGGGGGAGCGCAGGTCCGACGGGTAGATGTCCCGTGCGGTATAGCCTGCGAAGGCATGACCCGCCTCGTGGGTGATGACCTCAACATCGCCCGAGGTGCCGTTGAAGTTGGCAAAGATGAACTCCGCCTTGTAATCGGGGATATCGGTGCAGTATCCGCCCGCAGCCTTGCCCTTGCGGCTTAGGACGTCCATTAGCTCGTTATCGAACATGAAGTCGATGAACTCCGCAGTCTCGGGAGAAAGCTCATGATAGAACTTCTTTCCCGCAGCGAGGATATCCTCCGCAGTGCCTTTCGGAACGGCATTTCCCGAGCGGAAATTCAGCGGCGTATCGGAGTATTTCAGCGGATAAGGACAGCCTGTGCGCTCCGCCTGTGCCTTGTAGACCCGCTCTGCCACGGGAACGCAGTATTTCACCACAGATTCCCTGAATTTGGCGATATCCTCCTTGGTGTAGTCGTTGCGGAGCATGTTGTAGTAGCCGAGGGTGACATAATTTTCATAGCCCATTTTCTCCGCCATCTTTGTGCGCAGGGACACCATCTTGTCGTATATCTCGTCCAGCTGTTCGCCCTTGGAGCTGTAGAAGCCGCTCTCCGCCGCCCATGCAGCATGGCGCACCTCGTCGTCGGTGGACTGCTTGAAGGGAGTCAGCTGGGAGAGGGTCAGCTTTTCGCCGTTGAAGTCTATCTGCGCGGAGGCGATAAGCTTCTGATACTCGGTAGTGAGCTTGTTGTCCTCCTGCATTTCGGGGATTATCACGGGAGAGAACGCCTTTAATCCGATGTCGATATTCTTAAACATCAGCGAGCCGAAGATATCCTCAAGTTCTTTGCGGAAGGGGCTTTCTGCCAGAGCACGGTTGACGTTCTGGATATATTCGGAATACTTGGGATTTTCCTCGTCGAAGAACTCGGTCTCCTTGTCGTAGAATTCGTCCTCGGTGTTGATGCTGTGTCGGATAAGGACGAGAGTGTTCATAGTAGCATAGGTATCGGCACAGGTGTTGAAGTCGTCGAACGCCTGCTTTGCCTCCTCGGCAGATGACGCATTTCGGAGAGCGTTTACAGTCCTGTCTGCCGCTTCCTTTATCTTGTCAACGTCGGGTCGGGTGTATTTCATTTCGGAAAATTTCATGAGATTACTCCTTTCGGTGGTTATGGGTATATTATACTCCATTTGCGGGGAAAATGCAAGGGGAGAAAGTGAATAGTGAATAGTTAACAGTTAACATCAAACAACGACCCTGAATAGCATTTATCGCGGAATCCATGAGGGGCGGTCGGGGCGGGTTTTCTGCATGATCCCTTAGAAACATTAAATTTTAATTAAATTGCGATTCAATTTTAATAAAATGCTTTACTGTTCTTAAAAGTTATGATATAATGTGAGTGTGGGGAGCGTAAAGCCCCTAAAAATGAAAAGAGGTAAAATATTATGCAGTATGAGATCAAAGGCGCACCTATGCCTGTGCTTATCTGTAAGCTTGAGGGCGGCGAGTCCGTTAACTGTCAGAGGGGCGCAATGTCATGGATGACTCCCAATATGCAGATGAATACAAGCGTCGGCAACGGCGCAGGCGGATTTTTAGGCGCTCTCGGAAAAGCAGCTACCAAGGCGCTTTCGGGCGAGTCTATCTTCACCAATACATATACGTCCCGGGGAGGTCCCGGCGAGATCGGCTTCGCTTCCACCTTCCCCGGCGAGATACTCGCATTCAGACTTAACGGCTCCAACAGCATCGTTGCGCAGAAGTCCGCATATCTGGCTTCCGAGCCCGGCGTTGATATGAGCATATTCTTCCAGAAGAAGATATCCGCAGGCTTCTTCGGCGGCGAGGGATTTATCATGCAGCAGTACACAGGCAACGGCATAGTTTTTGTTGAGATAGACGGAAGCGTTGTTCAGTACAGCCTTGCTCCGGGACAGTCCATGCTTATAGATACAGGCTATCTTGCGGCTATGGATTCCACCTGCTCTATCAGCATCGAGACCGTGGGCGGCGTAGGAAACACTCTTTTCGGCGGCGAGGGCTTCTTCAATACAAAGGTAACGGGCCCCGGCAATATCTGGCTCCAGACCATGCCCGTATCCGCACTTGCAAATGCAGTGCGTCCCTATATCCCCACAGGTTCCTGATAAGCATTATATCATCATCGCAAAAAAATCCCCTGTCGGCTCACGGCAGGGGATTTTTCATAGGTACCGCCATTTCAGCTTTTCGGCTATGACATAGGTGCAAGATATTCCCTTATCCTGCGAAAATCATTGTTCAGAGCTTCGATGTCGATAATCCCGCTTTTGTCAAAGGAGGTCGCTTCAACGGTAAAATCTCCGCTGTAGCCCATGTCTTTGATAAAGTCAAAAAATCTTCCGAAATCAATATGACCGTCTCCGATGTGAAGCGTTCTGAGATTTGCCCAGTCCATATGACCGCCGCCGTAGTCGTTGATGTGCAGATGTCGGATAGTCCTAAAAAGGGGCTTGTTCTCTTCGGTGTACAGCTGCTCAAGCTGACTGTGGAACGCAGCCATTTTTGTATCGAAGGTAAATCCGATATCGGGGAAAAGCTCTGCGAGGGTCTTCATATGAGTCATAGGGTCGGCATGATTGCAGACCACATTTTCAACGGTGAACAGCAGTCCGTATTTTTCCGAAATGCTGCGGAGAAGCTTGAAGCATTCGATGTTATGGGGCATATCCCTGTCGGAGTCAAGCCCGTTCCAGAGATGAAGCACCAGCATATCCGAGCCGATATCCTTTGCAAGCGCGCAGTTTTTCTCAAAAAGCTCCAAAGCTTTTTCGGTGTCTCCGATGTTATTGCGGCTGATAAGCTCTCCCACCTGCTTTTCGATATGGAACACGGGCACAGGCGCAGAGAGCTCGGTCATAAACTGCCGCAGCTCGTCTGTCTTATCATACCATGTGTCATACATAAGAAGCTCAAAGCCGCCGCAGTCAAGCTTTTCAAAGCAGCTTTTCAGCATAGTAAAGTCCCTGCCGTTGGGACGTCCCAGCAATGCCCCTGTGGAGCATAATATCCTGTTCATGGTGATATGCCTCTTTTCCTTTGGTTTTCTATAAGTATACCATATGCTTGCCGATTTTGCAACTGTCCGCCGAAAAGATGTGTTCACAAGCTTTGTGCGGTGTTGCCATAATAAAATGCAGAGAATACGTTGGCGTTTTTCAATTCAGACGTATACAATAGACGGTGGCTCTCTCAACACTGACCGCACTTTTTGCGGTAAATGTCAAGGGGTATGATCAAATTCTCGCAAAACAAAGACCGCCAAGTACGGCGGTCTTATCTCTGTTAACTATCAACTATTAACTGTTAACTCAGTCCTCTTCCGGCTCCTCGGGCATATCCCAGTTCTATTATAAATTCGATAATTTTCGATAATTTTCTCATATTTTCTGATAATCTCTTTTTATAAGCGACGTACCTACGTCGATTGATACGGTAATTTTCTGTATAAAATTTCCCTTTTAACTTATATTATCTAATTTTCCTGCTTATAAAAGCTTGAATGTAACTATCCACCATAAACATTGGAAAGATTTTTTATCCCTTTCCCATTCAGAGATCAACTCCAAATCCACACATTCACACAATAATTACTGTAAATATCCCATATGGGCACACTCACCAAAGCAGCTATATTTCGATACAAAAAGCGTTACCCTTCACATCGAACGGTAACGCTTTTTATTAAAACTCCAATGGATTCTTTTCACTGTATTTCTCGAAAATCTGATAGATTTCCATAAATTCTTCTTGGTAACAGCGTAATTTCCAAATTCTTGAGTTATCTTTATACCAGGCAAGCCCGGTTTTCTTTTTCAGAGTATCAAAATGCAAGCTGTGCGCATACCTGCCCCCCCAATATGCTGACTTCCGCTATGATTCAGCATATTCCGGCATAGCGATTACTGATGGCTCCGTCCTCCGGATTGCAATATCATTTTGATTCGAATTCAATATTGTTTAGAATGCTTTGTATTTGTGAAGATTCAAAAATCATTTGTATATCGTTGTTGTCAGACATTTCGTCGTTCAGATATAGGACAAACATCACAAATACATTGAATGTGGAATCGGACTCGTCCAACAGGATATACCCATAAATATCGCCGTTGTCATCCGAGTAATATCCGTTGTATTTTCCGAAGGTCGTTTCCTCATATAGCTTATTTTCTTCTTTGGCGGTTGTTTGGAATTGTGCATATGCTTCTTTCGATTCGACAAGAAAATGAATGTCTAACACGAAGTTGTCGGCGGCATTTTCAATTCTGACGAAATTCGGCTCGGACTCGTCAAACTCTGTAACCTCATCATCATTACCAATACTCATGTGAGCATAATAAATCTTATCGTTCATATGTTGGAAATCATATTCCAAATCGATCCCAACTCGATTGCCTTCATCAGGGGCATCTGTACTGACCTTTTCCGTTGTTTGTTCTTCATGATTGCCTGTATCGCTTGCTGTATTATCGGGTACATTGCCGGGTTTTGTGGTGCTCTCTCCACAGGCTGCAAGTGAGATCATCATCATTCCTGCAATCAATAATGCTAATATTTTTTTCATTTTCACACCAGTCCTTTCATCAGAGATTCCAGGGCTGTTTGCTGAATTTCTTTTTAAAAAAATCTCCAAAGCTCATTGAATTATCCTCCTTGCTCAATTTTAGTTTCGTAGGTGTTTTTTTGTTTTATGGCATTATCCAGACACCCTATCCGAGCATATCGCTGCAGGTGTTCTTCCACTGTGCTGCCGTCGTCCTTTGCGGCTTTTGCCAGTGCCGGCGCACTGCCGCCTATAGCTCTGATTCTTTTGCCATTCTTGTAATATCCTCATACATACCTCCTTCGTATTGCTTCGGAACACTTTTTCCCTTCGCCCGTCAGCCCACGGACTCGTCCGGCAAGAACACATCGTCCAGCTTTCCAAAGCTGTCCAGCCGCATATCGTCGGCAAAGCGGTCGATGGTAAACC